>JANLSJ010000003.1:0-152304 GCA_031362355.1 Sphingomonas sp. | reverse complement strand
CGTGCTGCCCCCCGCCAAGTAAAGCCCAGGGATCGTCGTTCGTGCGCCCGGCCGGCGGAAGGACGCCGCCCACCCGTGCGAGGCCCGTCCATAAAGGGCTCCACCCGTCGCCGGAAATCGGGTCGCGAAATCGGTCGGCGTCGTCGCTTGCAGATCGCCCGATAACGTCAGCCCCGATTGCGCCAGCGTGGCCAGCATCGCGGTCTTGCATGTGTCGATCTCCTGATCGGAATAAGGGTGGGTATCGCCATTGGCAGGCGCGTTGATGATGATTTGCAGGCGTTCGGGGGTGTCGAACTTGCTGTGGTCGAGGCGGTCCTGCGCGCAGATGTAGGCCGTGGGGTTTGCGGCGAGCTGGCCGCGGGCGATGGCGTCGAATTCGGCGCGGTAGTCATTCGAAAAGAAGACATTGTGGTGTGTGAGCGGGAAGCCTTCGGCCTTTACATTGCCGAGGAATGTCATTGCCGAGAGCGAGCGTGCGGCGGGGGGATAAGGGGTGCCGGTTTTGATACCGAAAGCACCGGCGGCGAGGGCGGCGCTGTCGGCGTTGAGTACGACTGAGTCGGCATAGAGCCTTTCGCTGCTGGCGAGCTGAACGCCTGACGTGCGGCTGTTGTCAGTCAGGATTTGATCGACGCGGGCGTTGTAATGGAATGTCGCGCCATTCTTGACAGCGACGCTTTCCAGCGCACGGGCAAGCGCCGACAACCCGCCCTCGACGAACCACACCCCTTCGGCTTCGACATTGGCGATAAGCATCATCGTGGACGGCGCGAGGAACGGCGATGACCCGCAATAGGTGGCGTAGCGCCCGAAAAGCTGGCGCAGGCGCGGATCGGGGAAATAATCGCCGAGCACTTTCCACAGCGACTCAAAGGGCCGCATTACGAACAGGTCGCGGGGGCGCTGCGTCGCAATGCGCCAAGCGAGGCCGGGGGCGCTCGTCTTGCTGCTTTGCATGAAGGGTTTGTCGATGCAGTCATGCACGCGCTTGGCTTCGGCACAGAAACGGGCGTAGCCACGGGCGGCTTCGGTCCCGGCGAATGCACCGATGGCGTCTTCGCTGGCCTTGGGGTCGGCGAAGAGGTCAAGCCGGTCATCGCCCCACGCATGGCGCGCGAGAATGCTCGCGGGAGTGAGGCGGATGTGGTCATCGAGCGACGCCCCGCACGCCGCGAAAATCGCATCGAAAATCGGGCGCTTGGTGAAGACGGTCGGGCCTGCGTCGATACCCACGCCCCCAATCACATCCTGCCGCACTTTGCCGCCGGGATGGCCAGCCGCTTCGACGACCGTCACGTCATAACCCTGCGCCGCCAGTAAGGCCGCGCTGGTCAGGCCACCGATCCCCGCGCCGACGATAATGGCCCGCTGGCCCGACATCCAAATTCCACTCCCGCTTGCCGAATGAAATTATGTCCAGCAAACTGGACAGATGCAACCGACGAATATTCCGGACACCCCGACGTGGCAGCAGCGTCGGATAAACTGGCGCAACCGCATTTTCGCCAGCCCGCGATTTCGCCGTTTTGCGCTCGGCAATCCGCTGATGCGCGGGATTGGGCGAGCAAAGGCCGAAAGCTTGTTCAATTTGGTCAACGGCTTTGTCTATTCGCAAGTGCTGCTGGCGTGCGTGCGGACAGGATTGGTTACGCGACTCGCGGGCGGGCCGTTGTCGGTGGCGGAGGCAGCGGCGTTTACCGATCTGCCGGTTGCCGGGGCTGAGGGGTTGTTAAAGGCCGCTACCGCTATCGACATTGCCGAACAGTTAAATGACGGGCGCTACATGCTCGGCGCGCAGGGGGCATCGCTGCACGGCAGTCCGGGCGTTGCCGAAATGATCGAGCATCATGCGTTGCTTTATGCCGATCTTGCTGATCCGGTGGCACTGTTGCGGCGCGGCGGGGGCGGGGGGCAGTTGGCCGCCTATTGGGCCTATGACGAAGGACGCGATGCTGCGGCGGATTCGGTCGCGCCCTATTCAGCGCTGATGGCAGCATCGCAGGCGATGGTCGCCGAGCAGGTTTTGGGCGCGTATCGATTCGAAGGGCACCGGCGCTTGCTCGATGTCGGGGGTGGCGCGGGCGTTTTCGTGCGGGCGGTGGGTGCGGCACATCCGCGACTCGAAACGGCCGTGTTCGATCTGCCTGCTGTGGCAGCGCGGGCTCCTGAAGGACTGACCGCGCACGGCGGCAATTTCTTTGAGGATGCGCTGCCCGCTGGCTTTGATTTGATCTCGCTGGTGCGAATCATGCACGATCATGACGACGAACCGGTGATGAAATTGCTGCGCAACATTGCCGCAGCATTGCCCGCCGACGGAAAGCTGCTGGTTGCCGAGCCAATGGCGGGCACCAAGAGCGCGCGCGCCATGGGCGATGGCTATTTCGGGCTTTATCTCTGGGCAATGGGCCAAGGCCGACCGCGCAGTATCGAGGAAAACTGCGCGATGCTGCGCGCCGCAGGGCTGGGCGACATTCGGGTCTTGCCCACAGACTTACCCTTGGCGGCGCGTGTCATTCTGGCTGGACACACAAAAGCGTAAAGTTTGATTGACAACATAAAGTGTCCAGCTAGAGTGACACTCTGGCCATCGGGGGATCCACCCTCGAGGCGACAGAGGAGGGTCGTATGGACGCGGTTGCGGTCATACTCGAAGCACCGGAGCACCTGACGCTCCGTTCGCTTGCCCTGAACGAACCAACACCCACTGACATTGTTGTCGAAATCGCCTGGAGCGGGATCAGCACGGGCACCGAACGGCTGTTATGGTCGGGGAAAATGCCCGAATTTCCGGGCATGGGCTATCCGCTGGTCCCCGGTTACGAATCAGTCGGCCGCGTTGTTGACGCCGGTGCCGATGCGCGCGGCCGGATCGGCGAATGGGTCTTTGTCCCCGGTGCTAATTGCTATCAGGGCGCACGCGGGTTGTTCGGCGGATCGGCTTCGCGAGTCGTTTTGCCGGGGGCTCGGGCCATTCCGGTCGCGGAGTCGCTGGGTGCAAACGGTGTGCTCGTCGCGCTGGCTGCGACGGCCTATCATGCGATTGCCGGGCATGTGTTGCCTGACCTGATTGTCGGACATGGCGTTCTCGGGCGCTTGCTGGCGCGGATTGCGACGGCAACCGGTGCCGCGCCGACGGTGTGGGAAACCAACGCGACGCGCGCCGACGGTGCGGATGGCTATTCGGTCATCCACCCTGATTCGGACGACCGCCGCGACTATAAGGCTATTTATGACGCCAGCGGCGACGGTGCCTTGCTCGACAGCTTGATCGGACGGCTGACGCGCGGGGGCGAAGTCGTGCTCGCTGGATTTTACGAAAAGTTGAGCTTCAATTTCCCGCCCGCGTTCATGCGCGAGGCCAAGTTGCGCATCGCAGCCGAGTTTCTGCCGAGCGATCTCGAAGCGGTCACGGGCATGGTCGCGTCCGGCGCGTTGAGCCTCGATGGCCTCATCACACATAAACAGGCGGCAGCGAAGGCGGCGGATGCGTATCCGCAAGCGTTCAATGACCCCGCCTGCCTGAAAATGGTTCTTGATTGGAATGCCCTATGAGCATGCTTGATCTGGGTGTCCTGCGCGAAGAAGCCGCGCAAGAACCCGATCCCGTCCACACTGGACCGGTGACCAAAGAAACCCAGATCATCGCGATCTATGGCAAGGGCGGTAGCGGCAAATCATTCGCGCTCGCCAACCTGTCCTACATGATGGCGCAACAGGGCAAGCGTGTACTGCTCATCGGCTGCGATCCCAAGTCGGACACGACCAGCCTGCTGTTTGGCGGTAAATCAACGCCGACAATCATCGAGACCAGCGCCGCCAAAAAGCTCGCGGGCGAGGAAATCGGCATTGAAGATGTCTGTTTCCAGCGCGACGGCGTATTCGCGATGGAACTTGGTGGCCCCGAAGTCGGTCGCGGGTGCGGCGGGCGCGGAATCATCCACGGGTTCGAAACGCTCGAAAAACTCGGCTTCCACGAATGGGGCTTTGATTATGTCCTGCTCGATTTCCTCGGCGATGTCGTCTGCGGCGGCTTTGGCCTGCCGATTGCGCGCGACATGTGCCAGAAAGTCATCGTCGTCGCGTCGAACGACCTGCAGTCGCTTTATGTTGCCAACAACGTCTGCAAGGCGGTCGAATATTTCCGCAAGATGGGCGGCAATGTCGGCGTCGCGGGCATGATCCTGAACAAGGATGATGGCACGGGCGAAGCCAATGCCTTTGCCGAAGCGGTGGGTATTCCGGTGCTGACCGCAATCCCGGCGAACGAAGATATTCGCAAGAAATCAGCGAATTACCAGATCATCGGTAAGCCCGGCGGGCAGTGGGCATCACTGTTCGAAGAGCTCGCCGAAAATGTCGCGAGCGCGCCCCCTCTGCGTCCGACGCCACTCGATCAGGACGGGCTGCTCGGGCTGTTCAGTGCTGATATTACGGGCGCGGATTACACGCTGCATCCCGCGACGCAGGGCGACATGCGCGGCAAGGCATTCGTGCCAAAGGCCAGCCTCGAAGTGGTTTACGATGCAGTCTGAAGGCGCCTGCAATAGCGGTTCGACGCTTCGGGATGCCGCGATCGCCGCGGGCAAGTCTGACGTGCTTGATCGCTATGATGCGGACTATCCAAAAGGGCCGCACGATCAGCCGCAATCGATGTGCCCAGCCTTCGGGTCGCTCCGGGTGGGCCTGCGCATGCGGAGGACCGCAACGATCCTGTCGGGGTCGGCTTGCTGCGTTTACGGACTGACATTCACGAGCCATTTTTATGGCGCGCGGCGTTCGGTCGGCTATGTGCCGTTCTCGTCTGAAACGCTGGTTACGGGCAAGCTGTTCGAGGACATCCGTGACGCGGTGTATCAGATCGCTGATCCGGCGCTGTATGACAGCGTGATCGTCACCAATTTGTGCGTGCCGACGGCTTCTGGTGTGCCGCTTCAGCTGTTGCCGAAGGAAATCAACGGTGTGCGGATCATCGGCATTGATGTGCCGGGCTTTGGCATTCCGACGCATGCCGAAGCGAAGGATGTGCTCGCGGGCGCGATGCTCGCTTATGCGCGCGCCGAAGCCGAGTCGGGGCCGGTCGCTGCGCCCAAAGAGCGTTCGGCGCTGCCGACAGTGACATTGCTCGGCGAGATGTTCCCGGTTGATCCGGTTGGGATTGGCCAGATGCTCGCGCCGCTTGGATTGGCTGCAGGGCCGGTCGTTCCGACGCGCGAATGGCGCGAGTTGTATGCGGCGCTCGATTGCGCGGCGGTCGCGGCGATCCACCCGTTTTATACCGCCAGCATCCGCGAATTCGAAGCGGCGGGGCGGACTGTCATCGGGTCGGCACCGGTTGGCGTCGATGGCACGGCCGCATGGCTCGATTCAGTCGGCAAGGCCTGCGCGATTGCACAGGACAAAGTCGACGAGGCCAAGAACAAGTTCCTCCCCGCCATCCGTGGTGCGCTGGCCGACAAGCCGATCAAGGGCCGGATCACAGTATCGGGTTACGAAGGCTCCGAGCTTCTCGTTGCCCGCCTGCTGATCGAAAGCGGCGCGGACGTGCCCTATGTCGGCACTGCATGCCCGCGCACGGTGTGGAGCGATCCCGACCGTGAATGGCTCATCGCGCGCGGGGTGAAGGTCCAATACCGTGCCAGCCTCGAAAATGATCTGGCCGCCGTTGACGGCTATCAACCCGATCTCGCCATCGGCACGACGCCGGTGGTGCAGCATGCCAAGGCGAAAGCCATCCCGGCGCTGTATTTCACAAACCTGATTTCGGCGCGGCCACTGATGGGCGTTGCGGGGGCGGGGTCACTGGCCACCGTCGTGAACGCAGCGCTCGGCAATCAGGCGCGCTTCGACAAGATGAAGGCGTTCTTCGAAGGCGTCGGCACCGGCCACAGCGCAGGCGTCTGGGAAAAAACGCCGGTCGATCGGCCTGAGTATAAGGCTAAGTTCGCCGCCAAACGCATTGCAGCGGCCAAAGCCGAAGAGGCGGTGGGCGTATGAATGTGAGCGGCAAAAAAGTGTCTGACACTTTTTCCGTGCAGATGCACGTATCGGGACTACATGACGGAAAAAGTGTAAGACACTTTTTTGCTTCGGGGGGGCGCGTATGACGCTCATCCTCGATCATGACCGCGCGGGCGGCTATTGGGGCGCAGTTTACGCGTTCACCGCGATCAAGGGATTGCAGGTTATCATCGACGGGCCAGTCGGCTGCGAAAACCTTCCGGTGACCAGCGTTTTGCACTACACCGACGCCCTGCCGCCGCATGAATTGCCGATTGTGGTCACTGGTCTTGGCGAACAGGAGCTTGGCCGCGACGGCACCGAAGGGGCAATGAAGCGGGCATGGGCAACGCTTGACCCTGATCTGCCTGCGGTTGTTGTCACGGGCAGCATTTCCGAAATGATCGGCGGCGGCGTCACGCCCGAGGGGACGAACATCGTCCGTTTCCTGCCGCGCACGATTGACGAGGATCAATGGCAGTCCGCTGATCGTGCGCTGACATGGTTGTGGACGCAGTTTGGCCCCAAGAAAGTCCCCGGTCCGCGTATACTGCCCGAAGGTGCCAAGCCCAAGGTCAATATCATTGGGCCGATGTATGGCACGTTTAACATGCCCTCCGATCTCGCTGAAATCCGGCGGCTAATCGAAGGGATTGGTGCCGAAGTCGCGATGGCGTTCCCGCTGGGTTCGCACCTCGCCGATGTCCGCAAACTCGCAGACGCGAGCGTCAACGTCTGCATGTACCGCGAGTTCGGGCGGGGCCTGTGCGAAACGCTCGAGCGGCCATACCTGCAAGCGCCGATAGGCCTTGAATCGACGACATTGTTCCTGCGCAAACTTGGTGAGTTGACGGGCCTCGATCCCGAACCGTTCATCGAACAGGAAAAGCATACCACGATCAAGCCGCTTTGGGATTTGTGGCGGTCGGTAACGCAGGATTTCTTTGGCACCGCCAGTTTCGCGGTCGTCGCGACCGAAACCTATGAACGCGGCATCCGCAACTTCCTCGAAGAAGACATGGGGCTCCCCTGCACGTTCAGCTTCCGGCGGACGGCGGGCGTGAAGCCCGATAATCAAGCCGTGATCGATGCGATCAAGGCGACCCCGCCACTCATCTTGTTCGGCAGCTATAACGAGCGCATGTACATGGCCGAGCACGGCACGCGCGCGATGTATATTCCTGCGTCCTTCCCCGGCGCGGTCATCCGTCGCCATACCGGCACCCCGTTCATGGGCTATGCCGGTGCGACCTACTTGATTCAGGAAGTGTGCAACGCGCTGTTCGATGCGCTGTTCAACATTCTTCCGCTCGCGGGGCAGATGGACAAGGTCGAAGCCACGCCGGCGCGGCCGCATGCCGAAATCCACTGGAATGACGATGCCAAGGATGCGCTTGATGCCATCGTCGAACGCGAGCCGGTGCTGGTCCGTATTTCCGCTGCCAAGCGCATCCGTGACGCTGCTGAACGTGCGGCGCGCCGCGCGGGTGAAGCCAGCGTCAGCGCCGAACGCCTGACCAGCGCCCTTTCAGAAAGTGGGGCCGTTTCGTGACGCTGCCCGCCACACAGATTGCCCTGAATACAGGGCTCAACAAATCCTTCGGGCGCATTGTCCGCTGGATGCCGCCGGGGGCGCGCCTGTCGCTCCATTTTTCTACCGGCAAAACTGGAGACGAAACATGAGTGATGGAAACCGAGACGAGCTCGGAACATATTTGACCGCTGCGGAGGCCAAAGAGTTCCACAAGCTTTTCGTACTGAGCATGGGGTTCTTTACGTTTATCGCCATTATCGCCCACCTTTTGGTGTGGTCATGGCGTCCTTGGCTGGGTGCTTCCCTGCCGATGCAGAGTGCAAGCCTGAGCGATACGTTGAACGTCGCACAGACTGCAATCACGACCTTCTTCGCCTGAACTTAGAAACAAAGGAACTTTCTCATGTGGAGAACCTGGATGATGTTCGACGGGCGCCGCCTTTTGGCCGCGCTTGCCGTTTTCCTCTTTACGCTGGCTGTGCTGATTCACTTCATCCTGCTCAGCACAAATCGCTACAATTGGCTGGATGGCCCGCATGCAGCGGCACCGGCAACCGTCGTGGCGCCTGCGGCAACGCAGTAGCAACGGCACTTCCAACGGGCGGGGCAGTGCGGATAATCCGCACTCTCCGCTCCCGAGGACGAATTTTTTCAAGAGCGATCCTGTGCTGTGAAAGCGCGGACGGCGGAGACGTAAGATGGCGTTGTTGAGCTTCGAGCGAAAATATCGGGTGCGTGGGGGCACGCTTGTCGGCGGCGACCTGTTCGACTTCTGGGTCGGGCCTTTTTACGTCGGCTTCTTCGGCGTCCTGACCGCATTCTTTGCGATCCTAGGGACTTTGCTTATTTTTTACGCCGCCTCGCAAGGGCCGACGTGGAACCCGTGGCTGATCAGCATCGCGCCGCCGGACCTGAAATATGGCCTTGGTCTGGCGCCACTGCTTGAGGGCGGCTTCTGGCAAATTATCACGATCTGCGCAGTCGGGGCGTTCACGTCATGGGCGCTGCGTGAGGTCGAAATCTGTCGAAAGCTCGGCATGGGATACCATGTGCCGGTCGCGTTCGGCTTTGCGATTTTCGCTTATGTGTCGCTGGTGGTGATCCGGCCCGCGCTGCTCGGCGCATGGCATTTCGGCTTTCCTTACGGCATTTTCAGCCATCTCGACTGGGTGTCGAACACCGGATACCAATATCTGCATTTCCATTATAACCCGGCACACATGATCGCCGTGTCGTTCTTCTTCACGACAGTGCTCGCGCTGGCGCTGCACGGGTCACTGGTATTGTCGGCAGTCAATCCGCCATCGGGCGACGTGAAGACGCCCGAATATGAAGACACGTTTTTCCGTGACACAATCGGTTATTCGGTGGGCACGCTGGGCATTCACCGCGTCGGCCTGTTCCTTGCGCTGAGCGCGGCGTTCTGGAGCGCGGTCTGCATCATCATCTCCGGACCGTTCTGGACACGCGGATGGCCTGAATGGTGGACGTGGTGGCTCAATCTGCCGGTCTGGGCTTGAGGGGAGAATAGATCATGGCAAGTTATCAGAATATCTTCACTCAGGTTCAACTGCGCGGCGCGCCCGAAATGGGCGTCGATCTGCCCGCCGGAAATGCGGCGCGCGTCGGTAAACCCGGTTACAGCTATTGGATGGGCAAGCTCGGCAATGCGCAGATCGGGCCGATCTATCTCGGCACGCTCGGGACGATGTCGCTTGTGTTCGGGTTGATCGCGTTCGAAATCATTGGACTCAACATGCTGGCCTCGGTCAATTGGGATCCGATCCAGTTTGTCCGTCAACTTTTCTGGCTCGCGCTTGAACCACCGGCGCCGAAATGGGGCTTCAGCCCATTCGTGCCGCTGGCCGAGGGTGGCTGGTTCATTCTTGCGGGCGCATTCTTCACCTTGTCGGTGAGCCTGTGGTGGCTGCGCACTTATCGCCGCGCGCGGGCGCTTAACATGGGGACGCATGTCGCCTGGGCTTTTGCGAGCGCAATCTGGCTGATGCTGGTGCTTGGTTTCATCCGTCCGTTGCTGATGGGCAGCTGGGCCGAGGCCGTGCCTTATGGCATTTTCCCGCACCTTGACTGGACGGCGGCATTCTCGATCCGCTACGGCAACCTCTTCTACAATCCGTTCCACGCGCTTTCGATTGCGTTCCTTTATGGATCGACATTGCTGTTCGCGATGCATGGCGCGACGATCCTTGCGGTTGGCCGTTATGGCGGCGAGCGCGAGATCGAACAGATCACGGATCGCGGGACAGCTTCCGAACGCGCCGCACTCTTCTGGCGCTGGACGATGGGCTTCAATGCCTCGATGGAATCAATACATCGCTGGGCATGGTGGTTCGCCGTGCTGACGACGCTGACCGGCGGGATTGGCATCCTGCTGACCGGCACGGTCGTCGATAACTGGTATCTGTTCGCGCAAGAGCATGGCTATGCGCCGCTCTATCCATCGACCGGGGTCGTCGATCCCGCAACTCTTCCGGGGGCAGCACAATGACCCAGACGCGCTTTGCAATCCTGATCGCGGCGGGGGCGTCGCTGGCCTTAGCCGGATGTGAGATCGGTCCGAAAACGACGTCGCAAAACGGCTATCGCGGCACGGGGATGAACCAGGTCATCAACGCCAAATATGTGACGCGGCAACAGGCGATACCCGCCAACATCTATGAAACCCCTGATGACAGCGGCCCGCGCGCCAGTGAAACCTACCAGAATGTGCAAGTTCTGGGGGGTGTCAGCACCGAGCGTTTCAACCATCTGATGGCGCAGATGAACAACTGGGTTGTGCCAGCGGGTCTGCCCGAAAGCGAGCAGGGCTGTAACTACTGCCACAATCCGGAAAACATGGCGTCCGACGAAAAATACCAGAAAGTCGCCGCACGCAAGATGATCCAGATGACTCAAGTCATCAACGCAAATTATACGAGCCATGTGAAGGAAACCGGCGTCACTTGCTGGACCTGTCACCGTGGCAATGCCATTCCGCTCAATCGCTGGTCGATTGACGGGCCCGAAGGCAATGGCACGATCACCGGCCAGCGCTGGGGCCAGAACAAGCCCGATGCGCGCGTCGGTTTTGCATCATTGCCCGGCGGCACGGCATCGAAATATTTCCTCGGGTCGAGCAGCATGGCGGCGCGGGTCAACAATCCGGGAATCCATCCCTCGCCGGACCATGTGGTTTCCACCAAGGATGCCGAAAATGTTTATGGCATCATGATCCGCATGTCGACGGGCCTGGGCGTCAACTGCACCTATTGCCACAACAGCGGGTCATTCCAGTCGTGGAACATGAGCCAGCCGACGCGCGCACTTGCCTGGTATGGCATCAAGATGGTCCAGCATTCGAACGAGAATTATGTGACTCCGCTTGGCGGCGTGTTGCCAGCCGATCAGAAAGGACCGCTCGGCGATCCCTATAAGATCAACTGCGCGACATGCCACAACGGCATCAACAAACCGATGAACGGCGTCAGCATGCGGGCGGAGAACCCGACGCTCTGGCCAACCGCAGCGGTGTTGACTGCACCTGCGATCATGGCACCCAAAGCCGATCCGAACGCCACGGCGGCAAGCTGCAATGCCGATTTCGGCAAAGCGCTTGCGGGTAAAACGGTTGAGTTCGATACGGGCAAGGCCACGATCCGCCAGACCAGCACACCATTGCTCGACAGCCTCGTGCAAATTGCGGGACGCTGTTCGAACTTCAAAATGTCGGTTGGCGGGCACACCGATGCGACGGGCAATGCGGCGGCGAATGTGACGCTGTCCGAAAGCCGCGCCAAAGCCGTTGACGAGTATCTGACCGCAGCTGGCCTGGCGGCAGGGCAACTGACGGCGCAAGGCTATGGCTCGACCAAGCCGCTCGATACATCGGGAACCCCGGCAGGCAACCAGCGCAACCGGCGGATCGAGTTTACCGTTGCGGCGGCTCCGGCAGGAGGCGTTGCGGCGGGGCGTTAAATCCTATTTGCCGGTGCGGCGGCGTCGCATCGGCAGCAGGATGAGGCCGACCGCGATACTGGTCGTGGCAAAGACGGCAAACCCGATCAACACGGGATGACTTGTGTCCTCGCGCGTTTGTAAATCCATGATGTGCAGGCCCCACATAAAATCGAACATGCGCCACTGACCGCTGCGGATGGCCAGCAGACTGCCCGTATCCGCGTCAACATAAACATTGGCACCGTCGGCAAAGGCGATTTGCCAAGCCGGACGCGCGCGGCGCAGATCAATCGGCGGTGCGCTCGCTGGCGAGTGCTTTACTGACAAGACGACCGAGTCGGGCTTATACCATCGCAGCGCCGTCTTGCGCGCTTCGGCTTCGGTGACGTTTGGCAGCCATCGTCCATCGCGCGCCGCCGCACGCATTTCGTGGCCATGGTCGAATGTTGCGATCCAGACCGGGCCGTCTGCCTGCTGTTCGAGGCGCAACGACAGCGGTACCCCATGATCGCGCGGGAAAGCAGGCACGACAATCGGCCCTGCGAGATCAAGCGGCATCGCCCCGGCCTTCAGATGGACGCCCCGCACTTCCTCTATCGGGCGCGCGGCCATGAACAGGCCGGTCGCTGTCCACAGCAATAATGGAACGCCGACGAGCCAGCCGAGCCAGATATGCAAACGAGCAAAAGAAAGCCGCACTCACTGTCCTTTCTGGTTAAGCAGGCCGCGGTAAGCGGGAATCGACAGGCCGTGCACGATGGCGCAGGCCCGCAGGCCGAACCCGGCGACGGCGCCGATGACGGCTGCCCATAAGATCGGCACGCCAATAAGCATCAGCCCCACCGACAAGGTAGCGGCAAGCGCAGCTGCCGTAACATAAATTTCAGGGCGCAGCAGAATTGATGGTTCGCCCGCCAGCACGTCGCGAATGATCCCGCCCACGCACGCCGTAATCACACCCATCATCATCGCAGGCACCGGACCGATGCCTAGGCTCAGTGCCTTCCATGCGCCGAAGACGGCATAGACGGCGAGGCCAACGGCATCGAACCAGTCGAGCGCGCGCGGATTCCAGAAGCGTGCTGGCGTGATCCAGACCGCCAGCGCGGTCGCCAGACAAGTCGCCGGGAACCGCCAGTCGTTGACCCAAAATACCGGCGCGCCGATCAACAAGTCGCGCACTGTCCCGCCACCAGTCCCCGTGACGAGCGCGAAAAACGCGAATGTGACAAGCGTCTGCCCGCGCCGCGCCGCTGCGAGTGCACCCGACGCGGCGAAGACGGCAATGCCGAAAAGGTCCAACACGACAAGTAACGGCGCAAGGTCGGTGACGAGCGCGCGGGTCAGCATCAAATATGGATCGCTTTCCCCTGCACACCCATCGCCGCTTCCTTCAGTGCTTCCGAATGCGTCGGGTGCGCGTGGCAGGTGTAGGCGATGTCTTCGCTCGTTGCGCCGAATTCCATGGCCTGCGCGGCTTGCGCGATCATCGTGCCCGCGAGTGACGAGATGATATGGACGCCGAGCACGCGGTCGGTCTTTGCATCCGCAATCACTTTGACGAAGCCGTCAGTGTCGCGGTTGGTCTTGGCGCGGCTGTTGCCCGCAAAGGGGAATTTGCCGACCTTGATCTCGCCCTTTTCCTTCGCCTGCTCCTCGGTCAGGCCGACGCCCGCGATTTCGGGGTGGGTGTAGGCGACGTTGGGGATGACGTCGTGGTTTACGATGCCGGTCAGGCCCGCAATGTTTTCGGCCACTGCGATCCCTTCATCCTCCGCCTTGTGCGCGAGCATCGGGCCGGGGACGACGTCGCCGATTGCCCAGATGCCGGGGACGGTCGTCGCGAGCCGCGCGTCGATGTCGATCTGACCGCGCGCATTCGTGGCGAGGCCAGCCTTGTCGAGCGCGAGGCCGTCGGTGTTTGGCCTGCGACCGATACTGACCAGAACGACGTCGGCAGCAATGGTTTCGGCGGCACCGCCCGCAGCGGGTTCGACTGTGACGGTGGCGTTCTTACCCTTCACAGAAACGCCGGTAACTTTGGTCGCGGTGCGGATTTCGAAGCCTTGCTTCTTGAAGATTTTCGCCGATTCCTTACGGATTTCGCCATCAAAGCCGGGCATGATCTGGTCGAGATATTCGACAATGGTGACTTTCGCGCCGAGCCGCCGCCACACGCTGCCCATTTCAAGACCGATAATGCCCCCGCCGATCACCACGAGATGTTCGGGTACTTGGGGGAGCGCCAGCGCGCCGGTCGAATCGACGACAATATTGGGCACCAGATCGACACCCGGGAGCGGCGTGACCGACGATCCCGTCGCGATGACGATGTTCTTGGCCCGGTATGATTTACCTGCGACTTCGACGGTGTTCGTGCCCGTAAACGCGGCGTAACCCTGCAACCAGTCGACCTTGTTCTTCTTGAACAGGAAGGCGATGCCGCCGGTCAGTTCCTTCACCGCTAGCGCTTTTTCGGCATGCATCTGGGTCAGGTTGAGCGTTGCCCCCTTGATGTCGATCCCGAACTTGGCGAGCGCGCCCGAATGCGCTTCCTCGTAAAGCTCCGACGCATGGAGCAACGCCTTCGACGGGATGCATCCGACGTTGAGGCATGTCCCGCCCAGCGTCTCGCGCCCTTCGACACAGACCGTTTTCAATCCGAGCTGCGCTGCGCGGATTGCCGCGACGTAACCGCCGGGGCCGCTACCGATGATGAGGACGTCGTAATCATAGTCAGCCATGCTTGGGGTTCCATGCGCAACAGGAGTCGTTGCCGCGCGCAATAGCCGCTCAGCGGGTCGGCGCAACCTTGGGTGGGTTCAATTCGGCGCTGGTCGCCTCAAGATAGGCGAGGATCGCGGGTTCTGCAGCGGGATCGACGGGCGCTTTATAAACTTCGCGCATCTTCTTGATCTCGGCTTTCCATTCGTCGGAGGTCAGTGCAGGCTGGAGCAGGATCATCGAAGTCGAATGACAGGCGGCGCAATTGGCGTTCATGGCCTCCACGCATTCGCGGACGGGAAATGTTGCCGTGTCCTGCGGCAGGTTGACTGCGACATCAGTAAACGCGAACTTGTTCTTGGGCGGTTCGGTGCATGCGACGAGCGCGAGCAATGCAACAATCGCGGCCCTCATGCGATTTTAACCGTAATGAATTCGACGCCGTCGCGAGCGTATCCGCTCGGGTTCCAGCTTTGCGACAGTGGCTGGATAACGCCGTTCGTATTGATGCAGCGCGGGCCGATCCGGATGTCGGTGTCGATTTGGGGCACAGTCGCCGACCAGCGACGGAAGCCATATTTGCCCGTCTCGGGGCTAAGTTCTGCGTTAATAACAGGACCCTTGCGACCCTCGATAGCAAGTTCGACTCTTGCGACGCCCGCATCGCCGCCCATCGCGATACCGCTGACGGTTTTGGGAAGGCGCGCACCATCTGCATGGCTCGTGATCCATGCGCGCGGCACCATCGTTGAAATGGGTCTGGTCGCAAACCCCTTGTCGCCAGGCTTCACCGGCGCGACGGGCATCCGGTACGCCTTGGCCATCCAGAAATTCTGGTCTTCGGCAGTCAGCACTTCGATGTCGCTGAGCATCTTGACCCAATAGGTCGAATACCAGCCGGGCACGACAATGCGCAGCGGGAAGCCGTTGAGCAGCGGCAGCGCGGTGCCATTCATCGCAAAGGCAATGATCGTATCATCGCGGCGCGCAATATCGATGGGGATCGACTTGATGAACTGCGGCGCGCCGTCAACTGGCGGGCGATCCAGACCCTTAAAACGCACGAAACGCGCGTTGCTGCGCACGCCAGCCTTGTCGAGGACATCGCGCAGCCGCACGCCGCGCCATTGGGCATTGGCCATTGCGCCATGCCCCCATTGCGCGCCCGCGACCCGCGGTTCGAAATGGCCGCGTGCATTGCCCGCGCACTGGTTGACGGCATTAAACTCGATATGCTTTCCGGCGCGCAGGACTTGGTCAAGCGACAGCGTCAGCGAGCTTTGCACCGCGCCATAAACCGCGACCCGGTAGCGCTCGACATCGATGCTCGTCGGAAAATCCCAATGCCAGCGGACGAAATGCTGATCATTCGGTGTCAGCAACCCGCGATCATAAACGCTGAACGGCGTTTCGAGCAGCGGCGGGTGAACGCGCTGGACGATCATCTCGCGCTTTTGCGGGAAACGGGGGGTGAGCGGTCGGGCGCTAGGGCCACCGGGCAGGCCAAGATCGACCATCCGCTGCGCCAGCACGGGCAGGGCAATCGCAGCCCCCGTACCGGCCCCGGCAATCAGCGTGCGACGAGTGAACGGCTGCATCCCGTAAACATAGGCGCGACACGCATCGCCTGTCGAGCGTGCATCAGCGCAAAAAAATGACTAGAGCCAGCATATGACCCGTCGCATGCTTGCCTCGATCCACGATGTCGGCCCGAAATTCGAGGCGCATATTGATAAACTGGTGGGCGCGCTCGAACGTCATGTGGGCACGGCGAAGTTCGCGATGCTGGTCGTGCCTGACCATTGGGATGAAGCGCCCTTGTCCGCTGCGCCCGCGTTTCAGGCAAAGCTGCGCCGTTGGGCCGATGCGGGGGTCGAGATGTTCCTGCATGGCTGGCGGCACCGCGACGATGCGCCTGCCAAGGGATTTGCGCAGAAACATATGACGGCAGGCGAGGGCGAGTTTTCGGCGCTGTCAGCCGCTGAGGCAAGCGCGCGGATCGCCGAGGGACGCAAGATTGTCGAGAACGCGATTGGTCGCCCCGTTGCGGGGTTCATCGCGCCGGCATGGCTCTACTCAGCAGGAGCGCTGGAAGCCGTGCGCGACGCCGGGTTTGCGTTGGCCGAAGACCATATGAAAGTGTGGCAACCGGTATCGGGCACTGTCGTCGCGCGCGGCCCCGTCATCACATGGGCCAGCCGCAGCCCGGGCCGTATCCGCAGTTCGCTGCTGGTCGCCGCAGCCGCACGCGCTCTGCCTCAAGTCTTGCCGACGGCGCGGATCGCAGTGCACCCCGGCGATGTCACGGTCCCGGCGTTGCTCGACAGTATTGATGCCACGTTCAAGCGCTTTGCGGCGACGCACACGCCGTCGCGTTACGCTGACCTGATTGCCTGAATGCGCGTACTCACGTTCCTGCATAGTTTCGAACCCGGCGGCGTCGAGCGTGATGCTCTGCGCTTGAACGATGAATGGGCGAAACTCGGGGCGGACGTGCGCATTGTGCTGGGGCGACGTGACGGGCGGCTGGCTGAAGAAGCGCCTGATCTGCGTTATTCGGTGCTTCAGCAGGGTAGGATCTCGACTGCATCATTCGAAACGCTTTGGATGATCGTCAAACTGCCTGCCGCCATCCGCGCGTTCAAGCCTGACGTGATCTTCTGTGCAGGCAACACTTATTCCATTGTTGCGGTGGCGATGTGGTTGCTTCTGGGGCGCAAATGCCCGCCAATTGTCCTGAAAGTCAGCAATGATCTCCAGCGCCGCGACCTGCCTGTGCCGATGCGCTGGGCTTATCATCTGTGGCTCAGGGTTCAGGCACCGGTGTTCGATGCAATCGTCGCGATGGCCGAACCAGCGCGTGCTGAGGTAGAGAATGTTATGCGCGTGCCGCCCGCGCGGGTTATAGTCATCAATAATGCTTCGTTGCGGCTGGCCGATATTGTTGCCTTTGCAAGTGCGCGTGATGCTGCAAGGCGCGACCATCGAGGCCGTCACTTTCTCGCTGTCGGACGTCTGGTGGCCCAAAAAAACTTTACGCTCCTGCTGCGTGCATTCGCAGTCATCAGGCAACCGGGCGACACGTTGACGCTGATCGGCGAAGGGCCAAAACGGGCGTCGCTCGAAGCATTGGCCGCCCAGCTTGGCATCGCAGCTGACGTTGAGATGCCCGGACATGTTAACCCGCTGTATTCGGCTTTCGCAAATGCTGACGCCTTTGTCCTGTCATCCGATTATGAAGGTCTCGGCGTCGTTGTCGTCGAAGCACTGGCGGCGGGCGTGCCGATCATTGCCACCGACTGCTGCGTGAACATGCCGATGCTGGTCGCGGGGGCGGGGGTGGTCGTTGCCATCAAGGATGTCGCAGCGCTCGCCGACGCGATGGAGGGGATTGGCGATGTCGCCGTTGACCAACCGGCAATGCGCAGCCGCGCCCGGCGCTTTGCCGTTGAAACCACCGCGCCCGAATGGTTGCGCCTGTTCGCATCGCTGCGGGCGCGGGTTTAATGAAAGTCGCGCGATTTGGGCAGGATACGTGCGTCGCGCGGATGGCGGTGGCGGGGATATTGTGGATGCAAAAACTCGTCCGCGCGGGATAGCAATGGGTTCGGGTCATGCGTTTGCGACAGCTGCGATAGTTCGGCTGTCCGATCGTGGATGCGGGTCGCCATCAGGTGGATGACACCTTCGGGGCTGCGCTGAACTTCGCCTTCGACCAGCATCAAACGCGCCGCCATCACGTCGCGGCGCTGCGTTTCGAACAGGCGCGCCCAGATGACGATATTGGTCACACCGGTTTCATCCTCGATGGTGACAAAGATTGCATTGCCTTTGCCGGGGCGCTGGCGGACGAGAACGATCCCGGCGGTTTTGACGCGCGAACCGCTCTTTGCTGCGGCGGTTTGTGCGCAGGTCAGCGCGCCTTCTCCCGCGAAGTGGGTCCGTAGGAACGCCATCGGATGGCCTTTCAGGGACAAGCGGACTGTCTGGTAATCGGCGGCAACATGCTCGCCAAGCGCCATAGTCGGCAGACAAACATCGGGCTCGATGCCAAGCTCGCGGGCATCAGCGGCGGCAAATAAGGGCAGCGTGTTCGTTGGCGTGCGTCTTACGTCCCATAACGCGTTGCGGCGATCGAGATTGATCGAGCGAAAGGCGTCAGCATCGGCAAGCAGGCGCAGCGCGCGCGATGGCAAATTGGCACTGCGCGCGAGCACCTCGACGCTTTCAAACGGACGGCTTGCAACGATATTTTCGGCCCAGCTTTCGCGAAACCCGTCGATCTGGCGCAGGCCAAGACGAAGCGCTGGTCCTTCCAGACTATTGTCCCATGCGCTCGAATTCACATCGACAGCGCGAACGTCGATCCCATGCTCTTGCGCATCGCGCACAATTTGAGCGGGCGCGTAGAACCCCATTGGCTGCGAATTGAGCAACGCGCAGGCGAAGACGGCTGGATGGTGGCATTTGATCCATGACGAGACATAGACAAGCCGTGCAAACGACAGCGCATGACTTTCGGGAAATCCGTAGCTGCCGAACCCCTCGATTTGCTTGTAGCATCGCTCCGCAAAATCGGTTTCATAACCACGCGCAACCATGCCGCCGACCAGCTTTTCACGGAACTTGTCCATCCCGCCGACATGGCGGAATGTTGCCATCGCGCGCCGTAACTGATTGGCTTCGGCGGGTGTGAATGCAGCCGCAACAATAGCCAGCTTCATTGCCTGTTCCTGAAACAGCGGCACACCGTAAGTTTCGCCGAGCAAGATGCGCAGTTCATCGGGATCATGGGGCGGCGCCGGCGATGGAAACTCGACCTTCTCAATGCCTGAACGCCGCCGCAGATAGGGGTGGACCATATCGCCCTGAATCGGGCCCGGCCGCACGATCGCGACCTGAACCGTCAGATCATAGAGTTTGCGCGGTTTCAGCCGCGGCAGCATATTGATCTGGGCACGGCTTTCGACCTGAAAAACGCCAATGCTGTCGCCCTTGCACAGCATGTCATACACAGCAGGGTCGTTGGCATCGAGATCAACCTCAAGCGTGTGATCGCCCAGCCCATGCTGGCGCATCAGGTCAAAACTCTTGCGAATGCACGTTAGCATACCGAGCGCGAGGACATCGACCTTCATCAGGCCGAGCGCGTCGATGTCGTCCTTGTCCCATTCGATAAAGGTGCGGTCAGGCATTGCGGCATTGTGGATCGGCACGGTCTCATCGAGCCGATCCTGCGTCAGCACAAAGCCGCCGACATGCTGACCCAAATGACGCGGAAAACCGAGCAGGCGTGTGACCAGCATGTTCAGCCGGGCGATGTCGGGATTGTTCAGGTCAAACCCGGTTTCCACGATTCGCCTTTCATCCATCGTCGAGGCATGGCTGCCCCACACGGTCGAACTCAGCCGGTTGGTGATGTCTTCGCTCAGGCCGAGCACCTTGCCAACTTCGCGCACAGCGCTGCGCGGGCGGTAATGCGCGACAGTCGCGGCGATCCCCGCGCGATGGCGACCGTATCGGCGATAGATATATTGCATCACTTCCTCGCGCCGTTCATGTTCGAAATCGACGTCGATGTCGGGCGGCTCATTGCGGTCAGCGGAAACGAAGCGCGAGAAAAGGAGGTTATGTTCGACGGGATCGACCGACGTGATGCCGAGCAGGAAACACACGACCGAATTCGCCGCCGAACCGCGACCTTGGCACAGGATCGGGGGGTCTTGCGCGCGGGCAAAAGCAACGAGATCGTGGACCGTCAGGAAATAATAAGCGTAATTCTGTTGCTCGATCAGGGTGAACTCCTCGCGCAGCAGTTTGCGGAGTTTTTCGGGCAGCCGCGCGCGGTGATAGCGCTTGCGCGCCGCGCGCATTGTCATCCGGATCAGCCAGCCCATTGGTGTCCACCCGGGCGGCACCGGCTCGTGCGGATATTCGTAGCGCAGATCGTCGAGCGAAAAACTGATCTGTTTCAATATTTTATGTGTTTCATTTATCGCTTCGGGCGCATCGGCAAACAGGCGCGCCATTTCAGCTTCGGACTTCAGGTGACGCTCGGCATTGGCGTTCAGGCGCTTGCCCGCATCATGGATCGTCGTCTTTTCACGGATGCACGTCATCACATCCTGCAACGGATGGTCTTCAGGGGTCGCATAAAGCGGCGCGTTGAGTGCGACCAGCGGGACGCCGGTTTGCGCCGACATCGCCTTGAGCGCCGCCAGCCGCCGCTTGTCGCGCCCCCGCCGGTGCAAGGTGGCCCCGATCCATATTTTCCCCCGATGTCGTGCTGCTAGCGTCACCAAAGCACTTTCTCCGCGCCTCCGCGTCTCCGCGTGAACTAGCGCTGATTCATGCGGAGACGCGGAGGCGCGAAGAGGGAGCACGATGAAAATCATCCCCTCACCCCATTCGATCAAGTCCTCGAAGAAAAGTTCACATTCTCCCTTTTTCGCCCGCAAATTGCCGATCGTCAGCAATCGGCATAGCCGCCCCCACGCGCGCCGGTCGGTTGGGTAGGTGATGATGTCAGGTGTGCCATCGGCGAACACCAGCCGCGCACCGACGATCAGTTTGAAATCTGCCGCCGCGTCGCCGGCATCGCGCACCGCCATATGCGCCCGCACCACCCCTGCCACGCTGTTCCTGTCGGCGATCCCGATGCCCGTGTGGCCCAGCGCCAGCGCGGTCGCCACCATCTCGTGTGGATGCGATGCACCTTCGAGGAACGAGAAATTGGTCGCAGCCGCAAGTTCGGCGAACTTCATGCAAACAACCCGTGCAGATACCAGTCGGGATGCGCCTTTTCGCTCCCATAGAGTCCGTGGCGGAACAGCCAGTAACGCCGCCCGCGCACATCTTCGACGCGGTAATAATCGCGTGTCAGCCCGCCATTGTCACGGCGCGTCCACCATTCGGCGGTGATCCGCTCCGGTCCTTCGTGCCGCGCGACTTCATGCATCGTCCGCCGCCATTTGAATCGACGGGGAGGTCCGTCGGGCACTTCGGCGATGACTTCGATCCGGTGCGGGGGATCGAAAAGATGGATGGGGCGCAACGGTGGTTCGCCAGGTTCAGCTTTGGGCCAGGTCGCTGCTTTGCGTTCTTTGCCGACCGGAAGCTCAAGCACCGCCTGTTCGGGGATGTGCGTGTCGACCGGCGTAAAACGGCGGACCTGATTGCGCCCCAGCCGCGTTCCCAGCCGGTCAAGCAATGCTGCCAATTCGTGATTGGCGACATGTCCGCCATCCAGTTGCAATTGTTCGGGCGCGAGCGGCTCGACACCGTGCACCGCCAGCCGGATCATGTCATAGCCAAAGCCCGGATCAAGCGGATCGGCAAGCGCGTCAATGCGTTCCCGAAACAGCCGGATGAGGACGGCGGACTCGCGTGTCGGTTGCCCCGTTTCAACCGACAGGCGCGCGACATGACCATCGCTGCGGAACAGTGCGACCGAAAATTGGCGCCCGCCGACACCCCTTTCGGACAGGGCGACCGCTGCTTCATCAACAAGGTTTGCGATAATGCCCAGCGCATCTTCGGTCCGCGCCACCGGTTCGGCAAAACGCGCTTCGGTTTCGATCTCGGCGAGCATGCGACGCGGCGTTATGCGGACGTCCATCGCGCCAAGAAGGCGGGCAAGCAGCACGGGCATTTCTTCGCCGAACCGGGCCGCAAGCGGTGCTGATGGCAAGCGCGCAATATCGCCGATTGTCTTCAGCCCCGCGCGGGCAAGCGCGACATGGGTTTCGGCATCAACGCGTAGGGCGCTGACCGAAAGGGCATGCACATTATCACCGCCATATCGTGCGAGAGCTTTGGCAGCGTCAGGCGTGGTTGCGATCGACAAGTGCGCAGTGAGTCCGATCCGGGCAAGTCGCTGCGCCAGATCATTCGCCAGGCCGGCCTCGCCCTTGTGAAAAGGATGCGTACAACCGGTTATGTCGAGGATCAGGCCATAGGGCGGGTCAATCGCGACCATCGGCGTATAGCGATCACAAGATTCGGCGAGCCAATCGAGCAACGCAGCATCAGCATGGTTGTCGGCATCGAATGTGACCAGTTCGGGCACGCGCGCGCGCGCATCGGCAAGCGGCAGCCCCGGCATGAGGCCCAGTGTCAGCGCCGTTTTGTCGACTGCTGTAAGGCGCATGCTTCCGCGTATTTTTTCGATAACAGCAAATGGGGCATCAGGCAGCGCGCCTTTGGTCGAATGGGAGCGCTTGATCCGTTCCGATGGCAGGAACGGCAGAAACACCGCCAGATAGCGGCGCGAATCTTCTCGTGTCACGGTTCCACTCCAAACGGGCTTCGAACCCGGATATGCCGCCACGATGGCGCAGTAAGCTGATGTCAAATGCCGCCGAACCCGGCGCAGCGGCAGCAAGCGGTGACGAGGGCGCTGCGGCGACCTGCCACCGTGTCTGCGCGGCACTTGCGACCGGTTCTGCATCAATCCGCAGCACGAGTGTTAGAACGCCCGAAGCCGCTGCGGCCATTGAAAGCCGACGCGATGCCGTCAGATCAAGCAAAGGTGCTCTGCCCCACGGCTCGATCACGACCACACCAACCTGCGGGCATTTTGCAATGTCGGCCCCGGCGCGAAGGACCGCAAGCGTATCGGGGGCGTCAACCAGAACAAGATCATCGGGATCAAATCCCAGTTCAGCAAGCCCGGCAGCGTGGAGATGTCCCGTGTGACGACCGGACCGTCGTTCGCGCACCCAAAGGAGGGGGCGACCAGCAGGGCACGCCCGCATGGCAATCATTATCGCAAAGCCAGCCGCAGCACTGCCATCTTCCTCCGACGCTGCGAAAACCTCATGCAGCGCCCGCGGCATCAGACCGCCCCCGATACGGCTGTCGATTGCATCAACGCCGAATGTAATCGGCGTTTCGATAACGGTGCCGGGCTGGCAGCGTGCGCGGATATGCTCAAGGGGAAAGCTGCGAATCATATTTGTTCCTATTATGTTCTAATAGGAACGATTGCTAGTTGCCCGTCAAGCGTTGACGAAGATCCTCATATCTTACCGCGACCAGCGCGCTTTCATCCACGCCGCATAGGCACGGTAATCGGCGTCATTGCTGAGGTGCTTTTCCTCGGTCATTGCGCGCCACCAGTAAACGCCGCTGACGAGAGCGAGGATGGCTGTATTACGCACGGCGTCGATCAAGCTGCCGCTTGTCACCAGAAACGGCAGCGTCGACAGCCACCAGAACGCGTTCTTTGACCAATAGGCCGGATGCTTTGTCCACGCATAAGGGCCATGCGTCAGGATGCCGCGGTGCGTGAGGTTCGAGAAGCGCAAACCGAAGGCGACGGTGGCCCACGCGTAGATTGCGGTCAGGAGGACGAGCGCGCTGCCCCACAGCCAAAGCAACGCGGTCTGGCCGTCGAGCCAGTAAGACCAGCTATTCTCGCCGAATGTGGCCACGCGGTAGTTGAGCGGGCCGCCGTCGCCCATCAGGATGAAGGGTGGGTAACAGATCAGCGCCGCGACCCAGCCTTCGGCATAGGGCGTGGCCGAGCGGATATGGGCGTCGAGCGGCTTCATGGTCAGCAGATAGCCGACCGTGGCGAGGGCGACGTCAATGACGAACATGAACGAAATTAGGTAGTTTGCAAATGGCACTGTGCCAGAAATGATGTCCGCCCAAGGCCGCGATACGACATCGTAAAAGCCACCAGGGACAATCGAGATCATGAAGGCGAGGAAAAAACCTTTCACTGCCCAGCTGCGGAAATGGTCGGCAATCGCGTGGCGGTCCGCCGCACCTTGGCCCATCAGCCATGTGCCGAATGCCCAAGCTCCGTCCTTGGGGTGCTTCAGCCGCCGGTCGAGCCAGATGACATAAAAAGGTGAACCGACGAGCAAGAACGGCGCGGCGACCGTGAAGCACTTCATTGCAAACACATAATTGCCCGACCAATAGAAGCGCGCGAGCGCATAGATGCAGCCAATAATCGCCCAAGTCGCCCACAGACCACCGAGCTTGGTCAGGCTGATGTCGAGCGTTTCCGCGCGCGGGGGCAGGGGCCGGTCCCAATCAATGCCCGTCGAGGGGTTGCGATGCACCTTGTCGACGAAAATCGACCACAGCACCATCGGCAGACCGCACGCCGCGACATTGACCAGCGCCGACAGCGGCCCTGACATGCCGAAATATCGCGCAATGGCAAACCACCCGAACAGGCCCGCAAGGCCCGCAAGCCCGACACCTGTGCTGACAGCAGATTGTGGGCGGATCGGCATGTTTCGGCCTATATCGCGCTTATCGCCCTTGCGAACGCCATTTTTTGATGACGCGCTGGACGATTTCTTCTTCGCCGCCGGTTTCTTTCCAGAGGTCGGAGAACAGCGGGTCGCTCGACGCCGGGCGCTTCATTTCGTCTAGCGCGTCGAACGAAACGCGGATCGGGATCGATACGCCTTCGCCGCACATGATCGCTTCGCGGTTGCGCAGCGCCGGGATCGTGTCGAGGAAGCCGCGCGCCCCTTCGGGCATCGCAGCTCTCACGAACGCCTGGTCGCGGTCGTTGTTCAGGCGCATGGCGATGATCGTGCCGCACTGCGACAGCACACCTTCGGCCAAGTCGGATGGGCGCTGGGTAATGAGGCCCAGCGAGACGCCATATTTACGACCTTCCTTGGCGATCCGACCAAGGATTTTGCCAACGCTCGATTTGTGCGCGTCGCGCTCGGCAGGCACATAACGGTGTGCTTCTTCACAAACGAGCAGGATCGGGCGCTGTGGTTCGTTTCGGCTCCAGATCGCATAATCGAACACCATGCGCGCGAGGACCGCGACCACCACCGACGTGATATCTGATGGAACACCTGAAACATCGATGATCGAGATCGGTTTGCCATCGGTTGGCAGACGGAAAATGCGGCCAAGGAAATTTGCCATATTGTCGGCAACGAGCATCCCCGAAAACATGAAGCTGTAGCGCGGATCGCCCTTGATCTCGTCGATCTTGGTTTTGACGCGCATATAGGGTGCATTGTCGGTCGCTTTGCCAAGCTGACCCATTTCAGTGACGAGGATCGCCGACAGGTCGCTGAGCAAATAGGGGATCGGCGAATCGACCGTCAACTTTGAAATTCCTTCGGCGGCACGGCTCTTGGCGCGGGCGGCAAGCAGGCATTTCGACAGGATGTCAGCATCGGTCTGCCGCTCGTTGCCCTGCGTCGTCAGGAAGACTTCACAATGTTCCTCGAAGTTCATCAGCCAATAAGGCATCTGGAGGTTCGACACGTCGAACAACGCACCATTTGTCCGGAACGCCGCTGAATATTCGCCGTGCGGATCGATCATGACGATATGACCCTGTGGCGCCATTTCGCAAATCTTGTGGAGGATCAGCGCGGCGCTGGTCGATTTACCGGTGCCGGTTGATCCCAGCAGCGCGAAATGCTTGCCGAGCATCGCATCGACAAACAGCGCGGCGCGGATGTCCTTGGTCGGATAGACATTACCGACTTCGATGTGCGGGCGATCATCCGCCGCATACATTTGCTTCATATCTGCCGATGTGACGGGAAAAGCTTGTGCGCCGGGTGACGGATAGCGCGTGACGCCGCGGCGGAAATTATAGACTTTGCCGGTCAGCCGCTCCTCATCGCCTTCGCCGAGGAAATCGATGAACCCGATCGCCGACCCTTCGCGGTCGTCGTCAACCTTGAGTGTGCGGAGGTTGGCCATCAGCCATGTCGAGCCGACCTTGACTTTGATCTGGCTGCCGACCTGCCCGCCCATTGCGAGACAGGGGTCAGAAGCGTCGGTCAGCGCCGTCACGGCTTTCAAGTCGAGCCGCACCTGCGACGACGAGCCCGAAATCTCGATCACCGAACCGATCGGTATCGAGGCAAGCGGATCGCGCGGTGTGTTCGCGGCCATTTCTTCGGCTTCGTTATGCGTGTTGAACGCCGTGCCGCGATACATTTCCATAAACGAAAAGCCCCACTTGGTCAGTTGATCAAGTGGGGCTTAACGTGAAAGGGTAAATAAAGCGGTGACGTCGTTAAACGGGATCTGCGTTAAACGATTGCGGCCTTGCGGAATTTCGCCCGACGCATTGCACTGCCGACAATACCAAAGCCGAACAGCATCGACAGCCACGTGGCGGGTTCAGGCACGGGCGAGTTCAAAAAAATCTGATTCTGCGACCGCCCGTCTACCGAAATCAAGGACGAAACCAGCGTCGGTGATGCTGTCCAGTTGCTGGCCAGAAAGGCGTCAGCGCGCGATGCCGTGGCCGGCGTAAAGTCGCCAAACACGCTGAAGTTACCCGAACCCACCGTCAGCGAGGCACCGGCTGTTTCGTAGACCAACTCCCACACCGACAATTGGGTCGCCGCCGCAATCAGCTTGCGTTCGGCCGCGGTCGCCGCGCCATTGTAAAACATCGCGGAATTAACCAACAAGCCCGCCAATCGGCTCTGGCGATCCACGCTCGCACCAATCGCGCTGAGCGCTGAGATGTCGTAATTGGTCGATGTGAACACAGCCTTGAACACGTCAATGCAATAAGTGAATGCATTGAATGTATTGGCCTGCGCGCCGACTTCAAAACCGGAAACCGCAAAGCGTCCCGCTTCGCCGCCACCATTGTAAGCCGGATTCCCGATCAATATGCCACCAAAGGTAGAGTCCGGCGAATAGGGTGCGCTGGTGATTGTGATCGTTGTCGCGAGTGACGGCGTTGCCCACGTCAATGCGATCGCGGCAGCCGCGGCAAGTTGAGCGCGTAATTTCATGATGTTGTCCCCCTTAATCTCTATTTCTGAGATCGTTAGCGACATGTTTACCGAGTCGCACCCCCAAAACCGGCACTGCCCCGTAATGGGACGATGAGCGGGGCAGGGTTCGGGGTGAGGCGTTTTCTGGCGCTAGCCCTTCGCCTTCAAACTCGCAGCCACCGCAAACCCGTGCTTTTCCAGTCCCGCAACGATCTTCTTCGCGCCTTCGAGGTCGCCCCAGAACATCGGTCCACCGCGATAGACCGGCCAGCCATAGCCATAGATCCAGACGACATCGATGTCCGACGCACGCTGCGCCTTGCCTTCCTCCAGGATCAGATAGCCTTCGTTGACCATACTGTAGAGCGTCCGCTCGATGATTTCCTCGTCGCTGATCTCGCGCTTGGGCAGGTTTGATTTGGCCGCAAAATCGTCGATGATCTTTTGTGCTTCGGCGCTCGGCGTCGGGTTGCGCTTCTCGTCGTAATCATAATAGCCCTTGCCGGTTTTCTGCCCCCAGCGGCCAATCGCGGCGAGCGCGTCGCGGACATTTTCGATGCGCGTCGGATCGCGGTGCCAGCCAATGTCGACGCCGGCCAAGTCGGCCATCTGGAACGGCCCCATCGGCATGCCGAATTCAACATGGACGCGGTCGATCTGTTGCGGCGTCGCGCCTTCCATGAGGAGCTTGTTCGCCTCCACCTGCCGCGGCATCAGCATGCGATTACCGATGAAGCCGTGGCAAACGCCCGCAACGACCGCGACCTTGCCGATCTTCTTGGCAATGCCCATCGCGGTCAGCAGCGCATCCGGCGCGGTCTTTTCACCGCGCACGACTTCGAGCAATTTCATGACATTGGCGGGCGAGAAGAAATGCATGCCGAGCACATCCTGCGGGCGGCTTGTACTCGCGGCGATCTCGTCAATGTCGAGATAGCTGGTGTTCGACGCCAGAATCGCACCCGCTTTGCAGATTTTGTCGAGCTTGCCGAAAATCTCTTTCTTGACGCCCATTTCTTCATAGACGGCCTCGATGATGAGGTCGCAATCGGCGAGGTCTTCCAACGCCAGCGTCGGCGTCAGCAACCCCATCGCCCCTTCTGCCTGCGCCGCCGTGATCCGGCCCTTGGCAGCGCTCGCTTCGTAGTTTTTGCGCATGACGCCAGTGCCGCGGTCGAGTGCTTCCTGCTTCATTTCGACAATCGTGACGGGCACGCCTGCCGATAGGAAGTTCATCGAAATCCCGCCGCCCATCGTGCCCGCGCCGATGACGCCGACGCGCTTGATATCGCGCGGTTTCACATCGTCGCCAATGCCGTCGATCTTCGCGGCCTGACGCTCGGCGAAGAAAATATGGCGTTGCGCCGCGGATTGCGCGCCCATCATCAGCTTCATGAATTCCTGCCGCTCGAAGGCGATGCCCTCGTCAAACGACAAGCGCGTTGCTGCCTCGACGCAGGCGATGTTGGCAGCGGGCGCGTCGAAGCCACGGAATTTCTTGGCGTTGGCTTTGGTATAAGCCTCAATGGCGGCGACATCGCCTTTTACCGGCAAAGCGCGCGTTGGACGCGGCCCCTTAGCAATGCACTCTTTTGCAAAAGCAAGCGCGTCCGCGACCAGCGTGTCTTCACCCGCCATCTTGTCGATCAGCCCAACTTCAAGCGCCTTGGCCGCGCTGATCGGTGAACCTCCGGCGCACAGTTCGACGGCCGTTTCGACCCCCGCCACACGCGGCAACCGCTGCGTGCCACCGGCACCGGGCAGCAGGCCGAGCTTGACTTCAGGCGTCCCGATCTTCGCCGACGGCACGGCAATCCGGTAGTGACAGCCGAGCGTCACTTCGCACCCGCCGCCAAGTGCCGTCCCGTGGATCGCCGCGATGACGGGCTTGGTGCACGCTTCGATCATATCGATCACTTCGGGCAACATTGGCATCACCGGCGGCTTGGTGAACTCGGTAATGTCAGCGCCCGCAAAGAAGGTCCGCCCGTCGCAGCGGATGACCACTGCCTCGATCGCATCGTCGGCCATCGCCTGTTTGATCCCGGCATCAAGCCCGATGCGCACCGCCGCGCCCAGAGCGTTGACAGGCGGGTTGTTGCTGACGATGACAAGGATGCCGTCATGGATTTCGGTGGTGATGGGGCTGTCAGTCATGTTCAGGTCTCCAAAATTAAGCGGCGGTTTTGCCGGTTTCCTGCCGCGTGACAGGGTGCGAAGAGGATAGGCCGCCATCGACGGCAATCGCTTGCCCATTCACATAGCTGGCGGCGTCGCTGGCGAGGAACAGCGCCGTCTGCGCGATTTCGATGGGTTGCCCCGCGCGGCGCAGCGGGTTCAGGCGACCGACTTTTTCCATGACGCCCTTTTCGCGGGCATAGACGAATGCGCGTTCGGTCATGCCGCTTTCGATCAAGCCGGGGCAGATCGCGTTGACGCGGATGCCGGTGGCCGAAAGTTGCTGGGCGCTGGTCATCACAAGATTGATGACGCCCGCCTTCGACGCTGAATAGGCCGGACACCCTGCGCCCGAACGGATGCCCGCGACGCTCGCGGTGCAGATTATCGATCCGCCGTTCCCCGCGTCCATCATTGCTTTGCCCGCATGTTTGATCATCAGGAACGGACCAATCAAGTTGACGCGGAGGATTTCAGTCCACTCCTCGGGCGTATGATCGAAAATGCCAGTCAGCCCGCCAGAAATGCCTGCATTGGCATAAGCGACGTTGATGCCGCCGTAGGAGGATCGCGCCATCGCGACCATCTTTTCGACATCGCTTTCATTGCCCGCATCCATCTGCATCGCCGTCACAACGCCGCCCGCTGCTTCGATGGCGCGCGCGGTCGCATGAACGCCGTCGCTCAGATCGCCGATGACGAGTTTCGCGCCTTCAGCAGCGAACAGGATCGCCGTCGCGCGCCCGATCCCCGATCCTGCGCCTGTGATGATGGCAACTTTCCCGGCTAGTCTCATGCGCCTGCCTTCCCTGCAAAATCCCAAGCCGCCGCCGCAAGATGCGGCACACGCTCGGCCATTTCGGCCGCATGGGCAGAGCTAGCCGTGCCAGTCAGCACGCGCTTCTTGATTCCCTGAACAATTGACGCCAGCCGGAACAATCCAAACGCGAAATACCAGTTGAGATCGGGCACCCCGTCGCGACCCGTCGCCGCGCAATATCGTTCGGTCATTTCCTCAATTGTCGGGATGCCGGTCTCCGGTCCGGTCAGCCCCTTCACGCCCGAACGCCCCTCAGGCTCCGTGACCCAGTTCATCATCAGATAGCTGAAATCAGCGAGCGGATCGCCCGTCGTCGACAACTCCCAGTCGAGCACCGCAATCACTTTGGGTTCGGCTGCCGCGAAAATCATATTGTCGATGCGGTAATCGCCGTGAACAATGCTGGTGCGGGTCTGTTCGGGGATCGTGCGCGACAGAAAGTCGGTCAGGCGCTCCATATCGTCCATTCGCTCGGTTTCCGCCGCGCGATATTGCTTGGTCCAGCGACCGACCTGCCGTTCAAAATAATTGCTCGGCTTGCCGTAATCGCCAAGGCCCGCAGCGACATGATCGGTGTTGTGCAGCGCCGCCAGCGTATCGACCATCGCATGATAGATTGCGGTGCGCTGCTGCGGCGTCATGTCGGGCAAGCTGCCGTCCCAGATCGTCCGTCCCTCGACCATCCCCATGATGTAGAACCAGCTGCCCAGCACGCTGTCGTCGGTGCACAGGCCATAAGGCTTGGGCACGGGAAACCCGGTAGGATACAACCCCGCAATCACCGAATGTTCGCGGTCGACGGCATGTGCACTCGGCAATAGCGGCCCGAACGGCTTGCGGCGCAGGACATAAGCGCCTGACGGGCTGTCGAGACGATAGGTCGGGTTGGACTGGCCGCCGGCGAATTTGCGGACGGTAGCGGGGGCGGTGAAGCCCTCCACGTTGGCATCCATCCAAGCTGTGAGTTTGGCTCCGTCAAGCTTGTCCTGACCTGTCGGTTCAATCGTGCCGGTAAAATCCTGTTCGGCGCTCATTTTGCTCGCTCTCCGAGCGCCAGCGAGGAGCCATGCCGAGCGTTAGCGAGGTATGCCGCAACCATTCTCGCTGACGCTCGAAGGAGCACCTCGCTGGCGCTCGGCGAAAAGAAGCTGCCCATCAAAACACCACCACAGTCCGCACGCTATCCCCAATGCGTAGATCGTCGAATGCTTCGTTGATCGCAGTGAGGGGCACGCGCTTGGCGATAATACTGTCGAGGTCGAGAAGCCCCCGCATGTAGAAATCCACCAGTCGCGGTATATCGACCGGAAAGCGGTTGCCGCCCATCAGCGCGCCTTGCAGTTTCTTGCCGCCCAGCAAGTCCATCGCGCCCAGCCCGACTTTGTGACTCAGCGGCATCATGCCGAGGATCGTTGCTGTCCCGCCACGCCGCAAGCTGCTGACAGCGAGATTGCCGGATGCGGGTCGCCCGACCGCTTCGATGGCATGATCGACACCGCCTTTGGTCATTTCGATGATTTGCTGGCCCGCGTCTTCGGAGCCTGCATCAACCGCGTCGGTCGCACCAAGTTTCATCGCAAGGTCGCGCTTTTCCGCCACCGGATCACAGGCGATAATCCGCCCGGCTCCGGCAATCTTGGCTGCATTCACCGCCGCCAACCCGACGCCGCCACAGCCGACGATGCACACGCTGTCCCCCGGCGTGATGTCCGCCGCGTGGAAAACTGCACCTGCGCCCGTGACAACCGCACAGCCCAAAATCGCGGCGCGATCCAGCGGCATGTCGGGGTCGATCCGCACGCAGGCATGTTCATGCACCAGCATCATTTCGGCATAGGCCGACAGGTTGAGCATCTGGTTCACCGGCGACCCGTCCGACGTCAAGGTCAGGCGCGGAGCCTCATCCTTCCCCCGCCGCGTTTCACCGCCAAGACACAGCGACATGCGGCCCGTCACGCAAAATTCGCACTGCCCGCAATAGGCCGACAGGCACGTCACCACCGCATCGCCGACCTTCACGGTGCGCACTTCGCTGCCGATGGCTTCGACAATCCCCGCCGCCTCGTGGCCCGGAATGCACGGCATGGCGTGCGGATAAGCACCGTCCACAAAATGCAGGTCCGACCGGCACACGCCACATGCCGCCGTGCGGATCAGCACTTCGTGCGCCAGCGGCTTGGCGACCGAAACGTCTTCGATTGTCAGGGGCGTCTTGGCCGCGGTCAGGACGGCGGCTTTCATGCAAACCATTCTCCGAGCGTCAGCGACGAGTCATGCCGAGCGCAAGCGAGGTCACTCATTCTGTTTCTCGCTGGCGCTCGAAGGAGCATCTCGCTAGCGCTCGGCGAAAGACAGGTCATACCGCATACTTCCCGAATTCGATGCGCGCGATGCTGCGGTTGTGGACTTCATCGGGTCCATCGGCGAGGCGCAGCGTGCGCTGTCCGGCATAGGCATAAGCCAACCCCGGATCTTCGGAAACGCCCGCGCCGCCATAAGCCTGAATCGCATCATCGATGATGCGCAGCGCCATGTTCGGTCCCGCCACCTTGATCATTGCGATCTCGGCCTGCGCGCCTTTGTTTCCGACCTTGTCCATCATGTCGGCCGCTTTGAGGCAGAGGAGGCGACACATCTCGATGTCGATCCGTGCCGTCGCCACGCGTTGCTCCCAGACTGAATGCTCCGAAATCCGCTTGCCGAAGGCGACGCGTGACGTCAGTCGCTTGACCATCTTTTCGAGCGCGACTTCGGCCACGCCAATCGTGCGCATGCAATGGTGGATGCGCCCCGGCCCCAGACGCCCCTGCGCAATCTCAAACCCGCGCCCTTCGCCCAACAGCATGTTCGATGCCGGAATGCGGACATCCTTCAGCTCGATTTCCATGTGGCCGTGCGGCGCATCGTCATAGCCAAACACCGGCAGATGCCGCAGGATGTTCACGCCCGGCGCGTCAAGTTCCATCAGCACCATCGATTGCTGCGTGTGGCGCGAGGCTTCGAAATCGGTCTTGCCCATGACAATCGCGATCTTGCAACGCGGATCGCCCGCGCCCGATGACCACCATTTGACTCCGTTCAGGATGTATTCGTCACCGTCGCGTCGGATGCTTGTCTCGATGTTGGTCGCGTCCGACGACGCCACGGCGGGTTCGGTCATCAGGAAGGCGGAGCGGATTTCGCCCTCCATCAGCGGCTTCAGCCAGCGGTCCTTCTGGTCGCGCGTCCCGTAACGGTGGAACACTTCCATGTTGCCAGTGTCGGGGGCCGAACAGTTGAACACTTCGCTGCCCCAGCCGATCCGGCCCATTTCCTCGGCACAAAGCGCATATTCGAGGTTGCTGAGTCCCGGTCCGTCGAATTCAAAGCTATCGTCGACATGCACGCGGCCCGACGTGGGTGGCATGAACAGGTTCCAGATGCCCGCTGCTTTCGCACGCGCCTTTTCCTCTTCGACCACGGGCAGCACTTTCCAGCGTTCGCCCATCGCCTGCTGGTCATAGTAATCCTGCGCGCGGGGAAAAACATGGGCGGCCATATGATCGCGAACCCGGTCGCGCCAATGTCGCTGGCGGTCGGTCAAGTCGAAGTCCACGGGTGCTCTCCTTTACGCCAAAACTTTACGTCTACGTAAAGCCTATGCTCCCGCGAATCCACACTTGCCTAGCCCTTTTGTGTCGACGCTACGGCAAGCTTGGCGACGCGCGCATCATGCTCGGCCTGACCAAAGGGAAATCGAAGGAATACGGCGGTTGCGATTGCCGACAGCGCCAGCGTTGTCAGAATGAAATAGAGATTCATTGCGTCGAGCGCTTCGTCCGGCACCTGCCCGATGATCGCCTTTTCGGGAAACGCCGCCAGCGAGAGCAGCAATCCCGTAAGCAGAATACCAAGCCCCGTCGCCGTCTTTTGCATGAACAATGTGCCCGCAAAAAACAGCCCCTCCTCGCGGCGGCCGGTTTGCTCTTCTGACGCTTCGACGACGTCGGACATCATCGACCCGCTGATAATCAGCGCACCGATTCCGGCAGCTGTTCCCGTCGTGTTGAGGATTAGGAACAGTGGTAACAGCATCGGCGATCCGGGTTCCGGAAATAGTCCGAGCAGCCGCAGCGTGTAGGTGGACACGACAAACAGCGCCGAAACGATAGTCAGCACCGCCGCCGCGCGCACTTTGCCCATCGCGCGTGCCAGCGGCGTCACGACAAAGAAAATGGCGACCATGCCGCCGAACAGCGCGGCTGCGTAAATCAGCAATTCGGTCGAGCTAAACTGCCAGACATAGTTCAGATTATATTGCGAGATGGCAAAGCCGACGCCCTGATTGGTATAACCGAAAACGCCTGCGATCATCAGGATGATGAAGGCGCGGTTCGACAATGTTGTGCGCATCTCGCTGACAATGACGCCGACGGGTTGCGGTTCGATCCGCTTGAGCGGCGGCTTTGCGTGGCGGCGGTGCGTGCCCAGCGCTGACCCCAGCACCGTCACCGCCATGACCACCGCGCCGAACAGGCCGTATGCCTGAAATCCTGCCGCCGCGCCCGGCCCCGACATTTGCGTCAGGAACACGCCGTAAGCCAGCATCAGCATGGCCAGCCCGCCCAGCCAGCCGAACAGAAAGCGATAACGCAGCACGGCGGTGCGCTCATGATAATCGAGTGTCATTTCGGGGGCCATGGCGAGCGAGGGCACTTCGTTTGTCGCAATCGCCGCCCGCGCGAGGATGGCTGTCACGAGCAGCCAGCCCATGACCATCGGTCCGGTCCCCTCGGGCGGATGCCAGAGCAGCAGCCAGCTGAGCGCAATCGGCAATGCCGACCCATAAAGCCACGGATGCCGCCGCCCCCAGCGCGTATGCGTCCGGTCGCTGAGCACACCGATGACGGGATCGATCATGGCATCGAAAATCAGCGCAACGGCGATGACAAGGCCCACGGTGCCCGCTGGCATTCCGACCACTTGGTTGTAATAAAGCAGGAGGAACGTCGAAAAGCCGTTTTCCTTGATGCCATAAGCGATGGCGCCGATGCCATAGGCGATCTTGGTCGCGAACGGGACGTGGTCCTTAGTGTTCACCAAATTTTCTCCCGTTCGCCCTGAGCCTGTCGAAGGGTTGTCCTTCTTTGGCGTATTTTCAAAGAAGGACAAGGCTTCGACAAGCTCAGCCCAAACGGAAATTGTTGCAACCTTCGAACTGCCGCTACGGAAAACGGGGCTGAGCAAATGCTGCTTGCCGTAAACGTAAAGCAGGCATAGTTTCACTACCAATTCTGCTAATTTTTGTGGAGAGTCGCATGTCTGATCTGGAAACCTTCCGCGCCGAAACCCGTGCTTGGCTTGAGGCGAATTGCCCAGCCGAAATGCGTGAGCCCGTGCGCAGCGAAGACGACGCCTGCTGGGGTGGCCGCAATCCGACCTTCAAATCACCTGCGCAAAAGCAGTGGATGGATGTCATGGCGGCCAAGGGCTGGACCGTGCCCGACTGGCCGGTTGCTTATGGTGGCGCGGGTTTGACGCCCGAGGAGTCAAAAATACTGCGACAGGAAATGCAGTCTTTGAAGTGCCGCTCGCCCTTGTCGAGCTTCGGCATCTGGATGCTCGGACCGGCGCTGCTGCAATTCGGGACTGAGGAACAGAAAGTTCACTATCTAAACCAGATCGCACGTGGCGAAATCCGCTGGTGCCAGGGATACTCCGAGCCCGGATCGGGCAGCGACCTTGTTTCCATGCAGACTTTTGGCGAGGACAAGGGTGACCATTGGGTCGTCAACGGCCAGAAAATCTGGACGTCTTACGCTGACAAAGCCGACTGGATTTTCTGCCTCGTCCGCACCGACAAGACGAATAAATATCAGGGCATCAGCTTCCTGTTGTTCGACATGAAAACGCCCGGCGTGACGACCAAACCGATCCTGCTGATCAGCGGCAACAGCCCGTTCTGCGAAACCTTCTTCGACAATGTCGTCGTGCCCAAGGACCAGATTGTCGGCGAATTGAACCGCGGCTGGGACGTTGCCAAATATCTCCTCGGTCACGAGCGCGAGATGATCTCGGGCGGCGGCCTGGGCACTGACATGATGTCGATCGGCGCGCAGTTTGTGGATGTTGCGGGCGAGGAACCTGTCCTCCGGGCCGACATGGCAGATTTCGATGTTGAGGTCATGGCCTTCCGCGCGATGAGCGAGAAGTTCGTCGATGAAATGAAAGCCGGCAAATCGCACCCTGCACAGCCCAACATGATGAAATATGTTGGCACCGAATTGAATAAGCGGCGGCATGAATTGATCATGGCAGCGGGCGGCTCCGAAGCACTTGAGTGGGACTCGGAAAGCTCACGCGGCGGTGCAAAGGCGCGCGGCTGGCTGCGCACCAAGGCGAACAGCATTGAGGGCGGCACCAGCGAAGTGATGCTCGGCGTTGTCGCAAAGCGGATATTGGATTTGCCGGGGGCTTAGGCGCGAAGCAGGAAAAAGTGTCAGACACTTTTTCGCCGACATGACCGCCCTATTTAAGAATGTAATTTCGCGAAAAAGTGTCTGACACTTTTTCCTGCCGGAGAAACAAATGCCCCTCTACCTGACCGAAGACCAATCAATGCTCCGCGATACGGCCAAGCCATTTATCGCCGACGCCGCACCTGTCAAACATTTGCGCAGCTTGCGCGAGGACGCGACCGGGTTCAGCCGCGACTTGTGGAAACAATTTGCCGAAATGGGCTTTACCGGGATCATGGTCCCCGAAGCGCATGGCGGGATGGGCATGGGCCATGTCGAAGCAGGGATCGTGCTCGAGGAAATCGGCCGCAACCTGACGCCGTCGCCGTTTCTGACCACGGCCGTTGCCGCCGTCGAAGCGCTCAAGGCCAGCGGACGGCTGTCCGAGGAGTGGCTCCCCAAGATCGCATCGGGTGACGCCATCGTTGCGCTCGCGATTGACGAAGGCGCCAAGCACCGCCCCGAAGCGACCGCAATGAAAGCCGAACGCTCGGGCAATGGCTTCAAGCTGTCGGGCACCAAGGCGTTTGTGCTCAACGGCCATGTTGCCGATATGATGATCGTCGTCGCGCGCACCGCCAGCACGGCGGGCGACACGGACGGGCTGACGTTGTTCGCCGTGCCCAAAGATGCAGGCCAGACCGCCGATCCTCGCCGTCTTGTCGACTCATCGCTAGCCAGCCATGTCACCTTTGACGGTGTCGAAGTCGATGCCGACGCGGTGATTGGCGATGTCGATGGGGGCTCGGCAGTGCTCACCAAATTGCTTGATGCGGGTCGAGTCGGGGCCGCCGCCGAGCTGATCGGTGTCGGGTCCGCGGCGATGGACATGACGGTCGATTACCTGAAACAGCGCAAGCAATTCGGCAAACTGATCGGCGAATTTCAGGCGCTGCAACACCGCGCCGCGCATCTTTATGGCGAAATGGAAGTCGCGCGCGCGACCGTGCTCAAGGCGCAGCAACTGCTCGACGCGGGCGATCCGCGCGCCGAAATCGCCGTCGCGGTCGCAAAGGCCAAGACCGGCAAAGCCGTCCGCCTTTCGGTTCAGGAAGGCATCCAGATGCACGGCGGCATCGGCATGACCGACGAATATGACATCGGCCTGTTCATGAAACGCGACCGCGCGCTCGAGGAGTTTTTCGGCGACGCGCGCTATCATGCCGAACGCGTGGCGCGGATGAGCGGATACTGATGCTCGATGCCGAGACTTTCGATGCGCTGATCGAAACCGTCGAACGGTTCGTTACCGAACGCCTGCGTCCCGCCGAAGCCGAAGTCGCGGAAAGCGACGACATTCCCGCTGATCTCGTTGCGGAAATGAAAGCGCTCGGGCTGTTCGGCCTCTCCATCGCCCCCGAATATGGCGGTCTCGGGCTTAACATGCTCGAGGAAGTCAAAGTTGGCATGGCGCTCGGCAAGACCAGCCCCGCGATGCGATCCACCTTCGGCACCAATGTCGGCATTGGTTCGCAAGGCTTGGTCATGGCAGGCACCCCCAACCAGAAAGCCAAATGGCTCCCCGGCATTGCCTCGGGCGACATCATCACGAGCTTTGCCCTTACCGAACCGGACGTCGGCAGCGACAGTGCGAACGTCAAAACCCGCGCCGTCCGCGATGGCAACCAGTGGCGGCTGACGGGCACCAAGCGCTACATCACCAATGCCGACCGTGCGCATTTGTTCACGGTCATGGCACGCACTGGTGAGCCGGGCGCAAAGGGCGTTTCTGCGTTCCTGGTGCCTGCGGACTCACCTGGCCTGCGTGTCGGGACACCCGAAAAGAAAATGGGCCAGCAAGGCGCGCATGTCTGCGACGTGCATTTCGATGATGTGCCCGTGCCGCCTGAAAACATGCTTGGCGAAGAAGGCGAAGGCTTCAAGGTCGCGATGCGCGTGCTGGATCGCGGTCGGCTGCACATCGCGGGCGTTTGCGTGGGCGCGGCGGAGCGGTTGATCGCCGATTCGGTTGCCTATGCCACGACCCGCATCCAGTTCGGCAAGCCCATATCTGAGCATCAGCTGATCCAGGGCATGATCGCCGACATGAAGACCGAATGTCTCGCCGCGAAGGCGCTCGTCCTCCAAACCGCCGCCGACAAAGACGCAGGCAAAAACGTCACGATGGAAGCTGCTGCCGCCAAATATTTCGCGTCCGAAATGGTCGGGCGTGTCGCCGATAAAGCGGTACAGATTTTCGGCGGCGCAGGCTATATCGCCGATTACGGCATCGAACGCTTTTACCGCGACGTCCGCATTTTCCGGATTTATGAAGGCACCAGCCAGATACAACAGCTGATCATCGCGCGCGAAACAATCAAAAGGGGCGGATGAGAGTGGCCAGAAAGTGTCAGACACTTTTTCGAAGTTCAGCCCAAAAAAGGGAACATCAGTTTGGAAAAGTGTCTGACACTTTTCAGCGAGGGGAATGAACATGGACGCATCGAAACTCTTCCGGCTTGATGGCCGTGTCGCGCTTGTTACCGGCGGTTCGCGCAATATTGGTGCGTGGATTGCTGAAGGCTTCATCGCGCAGGGGGCAAAAGTCTATATCTCGTCGCGAAAGGCCGATGCTTGTTTTGCGATGGCCGAACAGCTCGGGCCCAACTGCATTGCTCTGCCGCAGGATGTCTCCACGCTCGCCGGGTGCAAAGCGCTCGCCGCGCAACTTGCCGAGCATGAAAAGTCACTCGACATCCTCGTCAATAATGCAGGGGCGGCGTGGGGTGCCCCGTTCGAGACGTTTGACGAGAAGGGCTGGGACAAAGTCATGGACCTCAACGTCAAATCGCCCTTCTTCCTGACGCAAGCGCTGCACGAGCATCTCAAAGCGGCCGCGCGCGCCGACCGCCCGTCAAAAGTGATCAACATCACGTCGATTGATGGCCAGCGGCTCAATCCATGGGACACCTATAGCTACCAGACGTCGAAAGCTGCGCTGATCTATCTGACCAAGCGCATGGCCGCGCGGCTGGTCAACGACCACATCAATGTCACCTCGCTCGCGCCTGGCGCGTTCCCGTCAGACATGAACCGCGCGGCGCGCGATCATGGCGGCGAAGTGGCGAAAGGCATCCCATCGGGACGCATCGGCGAACCCGAAGACATGGCGGCAGCGGCAATCTACCTTGCCAGCCGCGCCGGGGATTATGTGGTCGGTGATACGCTGACCGTCGACGGCGGACTGGTCAATGCGGCGGTCGGCACGAGTATCGACGCTTAGGCCACTCGCTCGATCATCATTTTCATATTTGCCGTCGCAATCGGCTTGGCGCGATCCTCCTGCCACGCGGTCACGAGCACATTAGCAATCCGCCGCCCGAGCCGGACGATCTCGGCCTCGGCATAGGTGTCGACATGCGTGCCACCGCGCAGGTAGTCGACCGTGACTGTGACCGGCTTGATTGTCGCGCCCTCGGGCAAGGCCTCGAGCACAGCGACCCAAGCGGCATTTTCGAGCAATCCCGCAATCGCGCCGCCATGCAGAAATCCCGGTCGCCCCATAAACCCGTCGGCAAAGGGCATTACCACGCGCGCGCCATCGCGGCGCAGCCCGAGCGTTACCGCATAAGGCGACCTGAACTCAGTCAACGGCCGTAAACATGTAGGTGCCCGCAACATGGGCAATCGGATGACCGGGATCGCCGTCATGTGCTTCGCCGCGAATGAAGGCGATGCGCCGTGTCAGCTGATAGCATTCGGCGCGGCCGATCACGGTCTTTTGCGGCTCGGCGGGGCGCAAATAATCGATGCGCAGGTCGACGGTGGCCAGCGGGCTGAATGCCGCCGTTTTCAGCCAGCATGCCATGCTCGCCGCCATGTCCATCAGCGCGATGACCGGCCCCGACGCCAGCACGCCGGTCGCCGGATCGCCGATCAGGTCGTCGCGATAGGGCAGCGCGAGTGAGGCCCAGTCGGGACCATGCCCGTCATAGGCAAAGCCGAGCATCCCGTTGTGCCCCATGCGGCTCATGGCCTTGATAAAGACGGCAGGGTCGAAATCGCTCACCCCGCACCCTAAGCACGGCTTTACGTTTGCGTAAAGGCGCGTAAGGTTGCGGACAGGAGAGACGCCGATGCACCCCTTTCGCCATGCCGCCGCGGCGCCCGACAAAGCAGCGATTGTTGTCGCCGAAACCGGCGCGGTCACAACCTATGCCGCACTGGATGCGGCGTCGAACCGCGTCGCGCAGCTCTTCCGGGCGAAGGGACTTGCAGCGGGGGATGCGGTCGCGTTCTTCCTTGAAAACGCACCCGAATATTTCGCGCTTGCCTGGGGGGCACAACGTGCGGGGCTGCATTTCGTGTGTATCTCGTCGAAACTGACGGCGGGCGAAGTTGATTACATTCTGACTGATAGTGGCGCGAAACTGCTCGTTGCGGGCGCGTCACTGGCTTCGGTCGCCTTGGCGCTGACAACAACGATTGATCGCTACAGCCATGGCGGCGACATGGCGGGGTTCGCGCCGTGGGAAGCGGCCGTCGCCGCCATGCCCGCCACCCCCATTGCCGACGAAACGGCCGGGCAGGGGATGCTCTATTCAAGCGGCACGACGGGTCGGCCCAAGGGCATCATCCGCGACGCCCTGCCTGATCCGGCGATTGATGCGGTAACGCCGCTTGCACGGCTTGCGGCCGGGTTTTTCGGCCTGAGTGCCGACAGCATCTATCTCTCGACCGCGCCGTTGTATCATGCCGCACCACTGGGCTGGACTATGACCGTGCATCAGCTGGGTGGCACCGTCGTGCTGATGCACAAGTTCGATCCTGAAGCCGCACTTGCCAACATCGAACGCTATCGCTGCAACGCCGGGCAATTCGTGCCGACCCATTTCGTGCGGATGCTGAAACTGCCTGAGGCGGTCCGCGCCCGTCATGACGTTTCTTCGATGAAAGTCGCCATCCACGCGGCGGCACCGTGCCCCGTCCCTGTCAAGCAGGCAATGATCGACTGGTGGGGGCCGGTGATCGACGAATATTATGCGGGCACCGAAGGGAATGGCTTCACCGGCATCAAGGCGGCGCAGTGGCTGACCCGCCCCGGATCGGTCGGCACCAGCATCGGCGAGGCCAAGCTCCATATCTGCGATGAGGATGGCAACGACGTGCCGCAAGGGGACGAAGGCATGGTTTTCTTCGAAGGCCCAAGATCGTTTCACTACCATAACGATCCCGAACGGACCGCCGAAAGCCGTAACAAGCACGGCTGGTCAACGCTCGGCGACGTCGGTCGTGTGGATGATGATGGTTATCTTTACCTGACTGACCGCAAGAGCTTCATGATCATTTCGGGTGGCGTGAACATCTATCCGCAGGAGATCGAGAACCTGCTCGTCACCCATCCTAAAGTCGCCGATGTCGCCGTGATCGGTGCGCCGCATGACGAAATGGGCGAAATGGTCGTCGCGATCGTGCAGCCGGCGGACATGGCCGAAGCAGGCGATGCGCTTGCCGCCGAACTCACGGCCTTCTGCCGCGCGTCGCTCTCGGGCATCAAAACCCCGCGCCGCATCGATTTTCTGGCCGAACTCCCGCGTCACGACACCGGCAAACTCTACAAGCGCCTGCTCCGCGATGCTTATTGGGCGAAGGCGCATTGATGGACGATACGCCGGTCAACGCGCTCGAAGCATCGCTTGCGATAAAGCGCATAGGGGCAGGGCTATGGTCTGCAGTGGCATCGCCCGCTTATGAAGCGATAACAGGTCTGTTTGGCGGCTGGACCGCCGCGCTGATGCTGAAGTCGGTGCTGGCTGATCCCGAAGCACAGGGATCGCCCTCGGCGATGACCGTAAACTTTATAAGCCGTGTTCCGCCAGGATCGGCACTGCTACTTCGAACCGCGCGGCTCGGTGGCGGGCGCTCGCTGACGCATTGGCGATGCGATGTGCTCGCCGATGACGAACTGTTGGCGACCGCGGTCATCGTCCTCGCCAACCGCAAGGAAAGCGATTCCCATACCGAACGGACAATGCCCGAAGCACCGGCACCTGCGTCGATTACGCCCGCAATTCTTCCGGGGGCATTCGATACGCACATCGATGTCCGTCCAATGTTAGGCGACAACATCTTCAACCAGACGACGACCCGCTCGCTGAATTGGGAAAAAGAGAAGTCCGGCCGACCGATGGATGCGGTACAGATTGCTTTCCTGTCGGACCTCGGGGCACCGCGAATTTTTTTTGTCAGCGATGGCCCGCGAATATCGTCGACAATCACGCTTTCGGTCTATTTTCTGGCGACGTCCGCAGAACTGGCGGGTTGCGGCAACGATTACATCCTCAGCGAAATGATCGGCACCCGGGCTGAGGCCGCTACCGTCGCATCGCGCAAGGATATGTGGAGCGGCGACGGGAGGTTGCTCGCGACGACCGAACAGCTGTGCTGGTTCCGATAAGGCCTAAAAGGAGACGACATGAACGACCGCGTTACAACCACCTTCGCCAACCAAATTGCCGACGTCCGCTTGAACCGGGCCGACAAGATGAATGCGATTGATCCGGCGATGTTTGCCGGGATCGGCGCGGCCATCGACTCGTTGGCTGACCGCACAGATGTTCGCTGCGTCGTTCTGTCGGGTGAGGGCAAAGCCTTCTGCGCAGGCCTCGACATGGCAAGCATGGCCGCGGGTGGGTCGGGCACCAGTGCCGCGCGCAATGATCAGGGATCAATCCTGCCGCAGCATGTGACGTTGGGCTGGCGCAATCTGCCCATGCCGGTGATCGCGGCGGTGCATGGCGTCGCGTTCGGCGGCGGGTTCCAGATCATGTCGGGCGCCGACATCCGCATTGCCGCGCCGGGCACGCGCTTTTCGATCCGCGAAAGCTATTGGGGATTGGTCCCCGACATGGCGGGCTTTGTGATCTGGCGCGGGCTGGTCCGCGACGATGTGTTGCGCGAATTGGTTTACACCGCGCGCGAGTTCGATGCTGATGAGGCGCTGCACCATGGGTTTATATCGCGCATCGCCGATGATCCGCATGCCGCGGCGATGGCATTGGCCACGACTATCGCCAGCCGCAGCCCGCATGCCATCCGCGGCGCCAAACGGTTGTGCAATATGGCGCATGACACGCCGGAGCGTGCAATCCTCCAAGCCGAAACGCGCGAGCAGATGGCGGTCATCGGCAAGCCCAATATGATGGAAGCCGTCGCCGCGCACATGGGCAAACGCGCCCCGATATTCGTAGACTAAGGGCGCTTCACCATCATCGCACCGAGCTTCGCCCGATAGTCCTCGGGCACTCTCGCCGCGCCGTTCGCGTCGGTATATACCGTCGTTGTTTCGCACGTGGCGACGCATCTCCCACCCTGAAACGCGGCCGACAACACGCTCCACGATGTCGTGCCGATCCGCCCGATGCCGCTCGCCACCGTCAAGGGCGCGGGATGATGCGCCTCGGCAAGATAGGCGATTTCGACACCGGCGATCAGCCAGCGCACGCCCTTATTTTCGCGGTGCATGTCGAGCGAATGGGTGAACTTGCCGCGCCCTTCCTCGAACAGCCCGGCCATTGACACATTGTTGATATGGCCGAGCATGTCGAGATCGCCCCAGCGCGTCGCAACATCGAAGCTGAACGGATAGGCCGCAGGGTCGAGCCGCCAGCCTTCAGGCTTTGCCATTAACGCGGCGCCATCCGGATTGCGCCGTCGAGGCGCACGTCTTCGCCGTTGAAATAGCCATTTTCGATCATCGTCATGGCGAGGTGCGCATATTCGGCGGGCTTTCCAAGCCGCTTGGGATGCGGCACCTGAAGCGCGAGCGAGTCCTGTGCGGGCTGCGGCAGTGCCGCGAGCAATGGCGTTTCGAAAATCCCTGGCAGGATCGTGTTGACGCGGATCTGCTCGTTCATCAGGTCGCGGGCGATGGGGAGCGTCATGCCGACAACGCCGCCCTTTGACGCGGAATAGGCTGCCTGGCCGATCTGGCCGTCTTCGGCGGCGACGCTGGCGGTGTTGATAATAACGCCGCGATCGCCCTCGGGCATAACGTCGAGCGTCAGCATCCCCGCCGCCGATTTGGCGATACAACGGAAGGTGCCGACCAGATTGACCTGAACTACGAAGTTGAAGGCATCGAGCGGGAAGTGGCGGATCGTGCCGTCTTCCTTCGAGCGGCTGACCGTTTTCATCGCGTTGCCGATACCCGCGCAATTGACGAGGATGCGTTCCTGCCCATGTGCGGCGCGGGCCTTGGCAAACCCAGCATCGACCGATGCGTCATCGGTGACGTTCACTTCACAGAACACACCGCCGATTTCAGCCGCAAATTCCTCGCCCTTGTTGCGCTGAAGATCAAAGATCGCGACCTTCACGCCTTTGGCAGCCAGCGCCCGGGCGGTTGCCGCACCAAGGCCCGAGGCACCGCCGGTGACGACCGCTGAAATAGTTGAGTCGAGTTTCATGTCGTTTCCTTCCAAATACCGTTCACCCTGAGCCTGTCGAAGGGTTGTCCTTCTTCTGCGCTAATCTTGCAAAAGAAAGACAGGGCTTCGACAAGCTCAGCCCAAACGGGTTATGTTGTTCTAAAGCCGTTCAATAATCGTGACATTGGCAATGCCGCCGCCTTCGCACATCGTTTGCAGGCCATAACGCCCACCACGTGCTTTCAGCGCATGAACCAGCGTCGCCATAAGCTTCGTGCCCGACGCGCCGAGCGGATGGCCGAGCGCAATCGCGCCGCCATTGACGTTCAGCTTGGCAGGGTCCGCGCCCGTATGCTTCATCCACGCCATCGGCACAGGCGCAAACGCTTCGTTGACTTCATACAAGTCGATGTCGCCGATCGTCATGCCTGCCCGCTTCAACGCCCGGTCGGTCGCGAACAATGGTTCTTCGAGCATGATCACCGGATCGCCGCCGGTCACCGTGACATTATGGATACGCGCCAATGGCGTCAGGCCATGCGCTTTCAACGCCGCTTCGCTGACGACCAGCACGGCGGAGGCACCATCACAAATTTGGCTGGCGTTGGCCGCTGTAATGCTGCCGCCCTCCTGCAAGAGCTTTACCGCCGCCAAGCTTTCAGCGGAGGCATCGTAACGGATGCCTTCGTCCTTTAAGTGCATTTCGTTGCCGTCGGGCGTTTCGATTTCCAGACCGATGATTTCATTGTCAAACGCGCCCGATTGCGTTGCCGCCGCCGCGCGACGATGCGACCCCAGCGCGAAGGCATCGAGCATTTCGCGGGTGAAGCCATGCTTCTTGACCATCATTTCAGCACCGGTGAACTGGCTGAACATGATGCCGGGATATTTCGCTTCGAGCCGCGGCGACTTATAGTTGCCCATGCCTTCTTTCATGTGCAGCATCATTGTCGAACCCATCGGCACACGCGTCATGCTTTCAACGCCTGCCGCAATGACGATGTCCTGCGTGCCCGACATCACCGCCTGCGCTGCAAATTGCATTGATTGCTGCGACGATCCGCACTGGCGATCTATCGAAACGGCGGGGACGCTGTCGGGCAGATTATTCGCGGCGAGCACAGCATTGCGGCCGACTTGTCCTGCTTGCTGCCCGCCCTGCATGACGCAGCCCATGATGACATCGTCGACCGCCGCGCCATCAATGCCCGTGCGCGCGACAATCGCGTCGAGCACCGATGCGGCCATGTCGACCGGGTGCCAGCCAGCGAGCTTGCCGCCGCGCTTGCCGCCTGCAGTGCGCACCGCATCAACGATATAGGCTTCTGCCATTTGCGTGTCCTTTGACGTGAACGTAAACTCGCCGCTCAATTACGCGTTCGGCCCAGCGAGGCAAGGCAGATTTTGGAGATTAGCATGGAAGTTTCGGAAGCCGTAGCGTCTCGGCGATCAGTGCGCGGCTTCCTCGACACCGCCGTCGATCTCGATCTGGTTCAGCGACTCGTCGCCGAGGCGTCGCGCGCCGCCTCGGGTGGTAATCTCCAGCCGTGGCATGTCGATGTTGTCGCGGGTGACGCCATGAACCGCCTCAAGCAAACCATGATGGCAAAGCTCGGCGGTGCCCCCGAAACCGCCGAATATGACATCTACCCCAAAGAACTCGTCAGCCCCTATCGCGACCGCCGCTTTGCTGTGGGTGAGGCGATGTATGAACGGATCGGCGTCCCGCGCGACGACAAAGCCGCTCGCCGGATGTGGTTCGCGCGCAATTTCGCCTTCTTCGGCGCGCCGGTCGCGTTGTTCACCACGGTCGACAAACGCATGGGGCCGCCGCAGTGGAGCGATCTGGGCATGTTTCTCCAGACGTTCATGTTGCTTGCGGTCGACGCCGAGCTTGCCACCTGCGCGCAGGAATGCTGGGCGGTTTATCCGCAAACCGTAAAGTCGTTCCTCGGCACGCCTGACGAACGGATGCTCTTTTGCGGCATGGCGGTCGGGTATGAAGATGCGACCGAACCCGCCAATGCGCTTCGAACTGAGCGGGCGGAAGTAGGGGAATGGGTAAAGACCCACCAATAGCCGTCACGATTTCCGGCTGTTTGTATCAGACCTTTGTTCGACCAAACCAATTCGCACGAGCCTCGAGGTGATGGCTCCGGGCGTCCTGCCGAAAAGATCGGCGAGTGCGCGCACTGTTTGTCCCTCATTCCAGAGCGAGGTCAATTGGTCATCAAGCGCAATGCTCCACGGCAATCCGGCGCTCGTTGGGAGGTCAGCGCGAGACTCGGGTGCCCGTAGCTTGCTCAACCCAAGCCGCGTGAGTGCGTCGGCCAGTCGGTGCCACTCGGCGAGTGTTAGGGTGATCGTCATGCCGTCCGGCGATTGTAAAATCGCATCGTTTGTGCTGCGCGTAAGAATAAAGTGCCGATCCTCGACGGTCCACTCCACCCGCTTCAACAACGTTATGTCCACTGCATCCCCTTCAGATCAGTCTTACCGAGTCCCCATAACGCGCCAAGAAAGCATCGGCGGTCAGAAAGGTCATCCCTTCGATGGTCGCTTGTGCAATCATCATGCGATCAAAAGGATCACGGTGATGCGGCGGCAATGCCCCCGCCGCGATTCCATGTTTACTGGTCACGGGAATCTCACACCATCCGTTGCGGATCAACGTCTGAGCCAGATCATCGGGATCGATATCGAAATCTGCGCGACCAAGCGCGCGTTTCACGGCGATCTCCCACGGACCGACAGCACTAAAATATAAGATGTTTTCCGGAGCTTCGAGGCTTTCCATGATGTCTCGGGACAATCGATGCGGTTGAAGCGCCAGCCAGATCAGCAGATGTGTGTCGAGCAGATACTTCATTCGCCCCGGTCAGCATCGCCGTCGAACATCGCCTCGATTTCCTTTTGGAACATCGTGTCGAAATCGTCGGGCACCGTGTATTTGCCACGCAACCAGCCGAATTCGCGCTTCTTCGGTTCCGCTCTATCTTCCATTGGCATCAACCGCGCCTGCGGTTTGCCCGACTTGGCGACGATGATCGTCTCACCCGCATTTGCCCGAGCGATCAGTTTCGACAGATGCGTTTTCGCTTCGTGGATGTTGACAGTTTGCACGGCATTTTCCCGACTTAGTCCAGTGAACTTAGTTCAATGTACTCTAACAATCAAGTTCAACGCGCCAGCGGCCGCATCACTTTCGCCAGCGTCATCTTCGCCACGGTCCGCCCGACCTGCTCGCCGGCTTCATTGGCGAAACGGTAGTGCACCCCGCCAAGTGTGCGCGAGAACGAAACTTCGCGGACCCAGTCGTCCCAGCTGGGCAGCACTTGAACTGCTGCGCCGGGAATTGAGCGCGAGCTGACGCGGACGCCGCCGGGGGGTGCGGCACCGGTTTCGGCCTTCATCACTTCGGCGACTGACGCGGCATAAGTGCAATGCCCGCAAGGATATTCGGGATGGTTCGGCGTTGCGATAAGCGGCACCCAGGCGGGGTCGGCAGCAGTTGCGGAATTGCCATCGTCTTCGGCGTTGCGGATCGCCGTCACCGGACGCCAGAAGTTATAATGCAACTTCGCTTCAATCGTTGCCATGTAGGAATCGTCCGACGCCATCCCGACCAGCGCGAACATGCGTGCATTCTGGACCAGCGAACGCCCCGGCGCGTCGGCGACAAGGCGCAGTGACGGCATCATGTCGGGGGTGATGCGGTATCGTGCCATCAACGACTGTTGCGGCGTGCGGGCCGTGCTGGTTCGGCCACCGAGCGTTTTGACTTCGTTGAAATCCTTTGCCCAGCGTTCGCTGGTCAGCGCAGGTGGCGGACCGGGGCGGACAGCGTCCACGCGCGGCAGCACCCAGGGTTTGAACGCTGTGCTGAACGACTCGAACACCGGAAGCGCCGTTGCGATATAAACGCCGGGTGTTGTGCGCGGACGATATTGCTGCTGCACAATTGCCGGATCAATGCCGCCCGAGGCCAGCGCGAGCGTTGCTGCGGCTTCGCCGATCAAGCGCCCGGATTCGCGTGCCGTCGCGTCGCTAACCGCATTTATCGCGATACGATAACTGTCTTCGATGCTGCCTTTCTGCGCAGGAAATTTAGCGATGAGAACGGCGTAGGCAGCGCTGACAGCGGCGGCTTCTGGCGATGCTTTTGGGTCTCCCTTGGCCAGCCCGAGATAGCTTTCATAGCGCCGGTCGATTGCATTTGTCGCTTCGAACATCGCCAGCGCCACTTGCGTCGAGACGCGATCCTGATCGGGGCTGCGCGGTACGCCGGGCATCGAGGGTGCCGCCGCTGCGACGCCGTCGGCATAGCCCATCCATTCGCAGATTGTGTCGGCCCAAGCTGCCGCAGGTGCGACAACAAGCATGCAGGCACCGGCCAATGCCAAAGAATTTAGGCGTCGCATGTTCATCCTCCACGGTTTTAATGGAGCTTATCGTCGATGGCGTCGCACGTCTTGGACAGAAGCGACGGCCCTATAATTTCCGGCCGATCAGTTCCTTCATGATTTCATTGGTGCCACCGAAAATCCGCGTCACGCGCGCGCCACGCCACATTTTGGCGATTGGATATTCGTTCATATAGCCTGCACCACCATGCAGTTGCAGGCATTTGTCCATCACTTCCCACTGGAATTCGGTGTGCCACAATTTGGCGGCGGCACCTTCTTCGGCAGTCAGTTCCTTTTTCAAGTGGCGCGCAATCGCCCAGTCGAGATGTGCCCAGCCGACCTGCAGCTTCGATTTCAGATCAGCGAGCGTGAAGCGCGTGTTCTGGAAGTCGATCACCGGCTTGCCGAACGCCTTGCGCTCGCGCACGAACGCCACTGTTTCGTCATAGGCTTTTTGCGCAGACGCCTGCGCGCTGATTGCGATGGACAGGCGTTCCTGCGGCAATTCGCTCATCAGGTAGATGAACCCCTTGCCCTCTTCGCCCAAGCAATTGGTCATGGGCACCCGGACGTCCTCAAAGAACAGTTCCGAAGTATCGGCGGCGTCCATGCCGATCTTGTCAAGATTGCGCCCGCGCTTGAAGCCTTCACGGTCGGCTTCGACGAGAATGATCGACACGCCTTTCCATGCGGGTTCGACGTCGGTGTCAGTCTTGCAGCAAACAAGGATCAGGTCGGCATTCTGGCCGTTGGTGATGTAAGTCTTCGACCCGTTGATGACATAATGATTGCCATCCTTTTTTGCGGTCGTGCGGATGCCCTGAAGGTCCGAACCGACGCCGGGTTCGGTCATCGCAATCGCAGTGATAGTCTCCCCAGACACGAGCTTGGGCAGCCAATGCTTCTTCTGCTCCTCGCTGCCATAGCTCACGATGTAATTGACGACGATGTCCGACTGCAGCGAAAAGCCGAGCGAAGTTCCCCCGTACGCAACTTCCTCGTCGATGATCGCATTATAACCAAAATCGAGACCGAGCCCGCCATATTCTTCCGGCACCGTAGGGCACAGCATCCCGACTGCGCCGGCTTTGGGCCAGATTTCCTTCTCGATGATGCCGGCTTCGTCCCACCGCTCGATGTGGGGCACGACTTCGGCCTTGATGAAACTGCGCACTGTGTCGCGGAAGGCTTCGTGATCTTCGTTATAGGCAGTGCGTCCGGCGACATCGAGCGTCATGGTTTTATCCTCTGATTGTTGTTAGGATCAAAGCCATTGCTTTACGCGCACGTCAACCTGATTTGCGCGCGAGGCTAACCCGTTCGGAGTCACTTTATGCCTGATCTCTTTGAAAACCCGCTGGGGCTTGATGGATTCGAATTTGTCGAATTCTCCGCACCGACGCGGGGTGTGCTCGAGCCTGTCTTTGAGACGATGGGCTTCACCCGCGTCGCGCATCATCGCTCAAAGGATGTCGATCTGTGGCGGCAGGGGGAGATCAACCTGATCGCCAATTATGAACCGCGTAGTCCTGCCGCATACTTCACCGCCGAACATGGCGCGTCGGCCTGCGGCATGGCGTTTCGCGTCAAGGATGCCGCCGCGGCTTATGCCGAAGCGCTCAACCGCGGCGCAGAACCCGTCGAAAGCAAGACCGGCGTGATGGAATTGCGCATCCCCGCGATCAAAGGAATCGGGGGCGCGTTCATCTATCTGGTCGATCGTTATGCCACGCTCGACAATCCGGATGCGCTGTCGATCTATGACATTGATTTCGTCTATCTGCCGGGTGTCGACCGCCACCCCGTTGGTGCAGGGTTCAGGAAAATCGATCACCTGACGCATAATGTTTATGGTGGGCGGATGGCGCACTGGTCGGGGTGGTACGAGCGCATCTTCAACTTTCGTGAAATCCGCTATTTTGACATCAAGGGCGAATACACAGGTCTGACCAGCCGCGCGATGACCGCGCCCGACGGCAAAATCCGCATTCCGTTGAACGAAGAAGGCAAGGCGGGCGGCGGCCAGATCGAGGAATATCTGCGGGCCTATAATGGCGAAGGCATCCAGCATATTGCGCTGATTTGCGATGATCTGTTCGGCTGCTGGGACAATCTGCAAAAACGCGGTGTGCCGTTCATGACAGCCCCACCCGAGACCTATTATGCGATGCTCGAAGGGCGGTTGCCGGGACATGGCCAGCCCACCGAGGCGTTGAAGTCACGCGGCATCCTACTCGACGGCACGACGGACGGCGGCGCGCCCCGATTGCTGCTACAAATCTTTGCGCAACCGCAAATCGGTCCGGTGTTCTTTGAATTCATACAGCGCAAAGGCGATGAGGGTTTCGGCGAAGGCAATTTCAAGGCGCTCTTCGAAAGCATCGAACGCGACCAGATCGAACGCGGTGTGCTCGAGGTGGCGGAATGACGCACCCCTTTACACTCAACAAAATCCATCATGTCGCGTATCGCTGCCGCGCCGCCAAGCAAACGGCGGACTGGTATGCGCGCATGCTCGGCATGGGCTTCACGACGGCCTTTTCGGAGGATCATGTGCCGTCAACCGGGGCCTATGATCCCTACATGCATATCTTCCTCGATTGCGGCGGCGGGAATGTGATTGCGTTTTTCGAGCTGCCCAACCAGCCCGACATGGGCCGCGACCCCAACACGCCCGAGTGGGTCCAGCATATTGCCTTTCAGGTTGCCGACTTCGACACGCTGAAAGCGGCCAAGGCGCATCTGGAGGCCGAAGGCGTCGATGTCCTCGGCCCGACCTACCACGGCATCTTCCGGTCAATCTATTTCTTTGACCCCAATGGCCACCGGCTGGAGCTTGCGTGCGACATCGGCACGACCGAACAATATGACGAATTAAAGCGTGTCGCGCCGATGATGCTTGACGAATGGGCGCGAACAAAGAAGGCTCCGCGCCATGCAGACTGGCTGCATGTTGATCCGGGATCCCTTGCAGAATGAAACTCGCTAGTCTGAAATCGGGACGCGATGGCCGCTTGGTTGTCGTGTCGGATGACCTCGCTTGGTATGCCGATGCACAGCATATTGCCCCGACCTTGCAAGCCGCTCTCGACAACTGGGACGCGATCGCCCCGTCGCTCGAAGCGCTGGCGACTGATCTCGCGCATGAGGCCATCCCGATGCGGCGTTTTCACGAACGGCTGGCGGCGGCCCCCCTGCCGCGCGCGTATCAGTGGGCGGATGGCTCAGCCTATGTGAACCATGTTGCGCTGGTGCGGCAGGCACGCGGGGCAGAGTTGCCCGATAGCTTCTGGCACGATCCGCTGGTTTATCAGGGGGGGTCTGACGGATTCTTGGGCCCGCGCGATCCGATCCCGCTCGCCGATCCCGAATGGGGTTGCGACATGGAAGCCGAAGTTGTTGTCGTTACCGGCGACGTGGGGCAGGGCGCGTCGCGCGATGAAGCTCTGGCCGCGATCCGCCTCGTCGGCCTCACCAACGATGTTTCGCTTCGGAACCTTATTCCGGGCGAATTGGCCAAGGGCTTCGGCTTTTACCAGTCCAAACCCGCAAGTGCTTTTTCGCCGGTGTTCGTGACGCCTGCAACGCTGGGCGACCGCTGGGCGGACGGCAAGTTACACGGCGCACTCAATGTGGATTATAACGGCAAGCCATTCGGTCGCGCTAATGCGGGGGTCGATATGACTTTCGATTTCGGGACGCTGATCGCCCACCTCGCCAAGACGCGCAGCCTGTCGGCTGGCACGATCATCGGCTCAGGCACGGTATCAAACCGCGACGCCGACGGCGGCCCCGGCAAGCCGGTCAGCGCGGGCGGCCTCGGCTATAGCTGCATCGCTGAAGTCCGCATGGTCGAAACGATCCAGTCAGGCGCGCCGGTGACGCCGTTTCTGGCGAAGGGCGACAGCGTGCGCATCTGGATGGACGATGTGAAACACCACCCGATTTTCGGGGTGATCGAGCAGGTTGTCGCTTAAGCCTTCCGCCCGATCATCCGGTCAACAACACCTTCGACCAGCGACAGCGGCACGCCGCCGGTCTGGATGATGGCATCGTTGAACACGCGCGGGTCGTATTTCGCGCCCATCGATTTCTTCGCCTTGTTGCGCAGATCGACGAGGACGTTGTGCCCCATTTTATATCCGCACGCCTGCCCCGGTGACACGCAGTAGCGGTCGGTCTCGCTGGTCATCGCGTCGCGGCCCTTGCCAGTTTCGTTGACGAGAAACGCGACTGATTGCTCGCGCGTCCACCCTTTCGAATGCAGCCCGGTATCGACAACCAGACGGCACGCGCGAAACTGTTGCGCCTGCAAGTATCCGATCCGCCCGAATGGATCAGTTTTGTAGAGGCCAAGCTCGTCCATGAGTTGCTCGGCGTAAAGCGCCCAGCCTTCTGTGAACGCGTTGAACCCCATCATTGACGAGATCAGCGGAATCCGGTCGCGATTCTCGGCAAGGTATGCCCCCTGCCACGCATGCCCCGGCACTGCTTCATGCGCCGACAATGTCGCGAGCTGATATTTCGGCCACAGGCTCGTCGACTTCAGGTTGACATAATAGGTCGCGGGCCGCGAACCATCGAGCGAGGCAAAGCTCATGTAGCCGAGCGGCGCACCATCCTGAATATCCACGGGCACGCGCTTCACATCGACCGGTGCTTTCATCTTCATGGCGGATACGCGCGGCATGAGCGCCCGCTGCGCCGCGATCTTGCCATTGATGTAGGCGATCAACTGGTTGCGCCCCGCGTCGGTGTTCGGAAACAGGAATTTCGGATTGCTGTTCAGCGCCACCACGCGCTCGCCGACGCTGCCTTTCGTCATCCCCTGTGCACGGAGAATCTTGTCGATGGTCGCTTTGATCTCAGCATTCTGGGCAAGGCCGATCTTATGGATTTCATCCGCGCCGGTCGTCGTGGTGGTGCCGAGGCGCAGGCCATAGGCATAATAAGCCTCGCCGTCGGGCAAGCGCTGGACCCCCGCGACATCGGGCGCAGTCTTCGTTGAGTCAGCGAACGCCGCAATCTGCCGGTCGAGTGCAGGATAGACGATTCCTTCGATGGCCTTGGTCACGCGCACGCCCCAGTCGCCTGCGATGCCCGCCGCCTTTGCGCGTCTTGCGAGCGACGCGACCATTGGCTGATCGCCCGCTGCAACCGCGCGGAACCCCTTCAATTGGCCGAGCGCATTGGCGGCAACGAACGACGGCGGCATCACGCCCTTCGCTGCATCCTCCTTCACCTGTTCGGATTCCTGATCGAGCACACGGCCCAGCGCCGCCACCCGGGCCAGATAGGCCTCGGCATCGGCAGCGTTTTTCACCGGATGCTGTGAATTCAGAAACTCGGGAATGTCGGTCAGCGCACCATTCTGCTGCGTGATCGCATAGGGGATCGCGCCACCGTTGAACCCGTCGAGCGCGCCGCCACCATAAGCAAAGCGTGCGCCGTCCTCGCCTCGTGCAGCGGCATAATCGACGGTCTGCACTTGCAGATGCTGCGCGGCCGTGAGCGTCGCGTGATCAATCTTTGCCAGCCGCGCGCGCATCGATGCGACCTGCGCTGCTGCTCTTGCGCGGCCCGCAGGACCGGCATCATTCAGTTGCGCACGCAGGCCCGCAAACTTTCCGGTATCGAGGCCCAAGCCGGTCGCGTTGCGCGGTGCCAGCATCAGCAATTCATCGGCAAAACTATTGAGCAGCGTATCCGACGGTGACACCCGGACCGGGCTTACCGCAAACGATACCGTTGGCACGGTAAGTGCCGCCGATGTTGCGGCGAGTCCGCCCATGAAACACCGGCGTGAGGCTGCAAAATCTGTGTCGGTCATGATAATCTCCCCGGAACAATTGTTGCTGGCAGACTAATCGCATGGCGCGGACGGGCAAGCGCCATATTGCATCGGCTAAAACTCGGGCGTAGAGATGCGACCTTCGCGCAGAGCGCGGGGCTGTAGCTCAGTTGGTAGAGCGCGTCGTTCGCAATGACGAGGTCAGCGGTTCGATTCCGCTCAGCTCCACCAGCCGCCCATGTCAGCTCGAATGGGCCGAATAGGGCAGACAAGCAGCGATGCTTGCCCGCCCTATTCTTGTAACTACGATGCGCGGTTCGACGACAATGGCTTGGCAGTCACATCGAAGCGGTCTGCATTCATAACCTTGACCCATGCCTTTACGAAATCGCGGACGAATTTCGCTTCGTGCCCGTGCTCGGCATAAACCTCGGCCGTCGCCCGCAACTGCGAGTTCGAGCCAAAGATAAGGTCCGTGCGCGTCGCATGCCACTTCTGCTGCTTGCCGCCGCGTTCGTATCCGATGAAGTGCTCGTCGCCACTGGTGTCAACGACTTCCCAGAAGGTGTCCATGTCGAGCAGGTTGACGAAAAAGTCAGTTGTCAATTGCCCCGTCCGTTTGGTGAAGACGCCATGCGGCTGGTCGCCATGATTGACACCGAGCACCCGCAGGCCCCCGATCAAAACAACCAATTCCGGGCCGGACAGGCCGAGCAGGTGAGCCCGGTCGAGCAGCAGTTCTTCGGTCTTTACGGACTGCTTGGTCGCCAGATAGTTGCGGAAGCCATCGGCAGCAGGCTCCATTGGTGCAAAGCTGTCCACGTCGGTCCAGTCCTGCGTCGCATCGCCACGGCCACCGGCGAACGGCACCGCCACGTCGACGCCAGCATCCTTGGCCGCTTTTTCGATGCCGACTGAACCTGCAAGGACGATGGCGTCTGCCATCGAGAGATTGCCGCGCAACCCCTCAAGTTTGTCGAGCACAACCGCAAGCTTTTCGGGCTCGTTGACGGCCCAGTCCTTCTGCGGGGCAAGACGAATGCGCGCGCCGTTAGCACCACCGCGGTGGTCTGACTTGCGATAGCTCGAGGCGGATGCCCACGCCGTCTTGACGAGCTGGCTGACAGTCAGTCCGCTTGCAAGCACCTTGGCCTTGAACGCGGCAACATCGCCATCGGACGGCGCAGTGCCTTCGGGAACGGGGTCCTGCCAGATCAGCGTTTCGGCGGGAACCTCCGGCCCAAGATACCGAATCTTCGGCCCCATATCGCGGTGCGTGAGCTTGAACCAGGCGCGCGCAAAAGCATCGTCCAGTGCCGCCTGATCGTCGCGGAAGCGCTCGGAAATCGCCCGGAATTCGGGATCGACCTTCAGCGCCATGTCTGCCGTCGTCATCATCGTTGGCACACGCTTTGAAGGATCACGCGCATCGGGCGCCATGTCCGCCGGATCAGGGTTAATCGGCTGCCATTGGCGCGCGCCCGCCGGGCTCGTCACCATCTCATATTCATATTTGAACAGCAGCCGGAAATAATCGCCGCTCCACTGCGTTGGGTTCGGCGTCCACGCGCCCTCGATCCCCGAGGTCGTGATATGCCCCTTGCCGATTTCGTCAGCATCCGTCAGCCAGCCGAGGCCCTGCATGTTGATTGCTTCGGACTCTGGGCTCTGACCGAAGTTTTCGGCAGGCTTTGCGCCGTGCGCCTTGCCGAATGCATGGCCGCCAGCCGTCAGCGCAACGGTTTCTTCCGAATTCATTGCCATGCGTTCGAACGTGACGCGCATGTCATGTGCGGATTGCATCGGGTCCATGTTGCCGCCGCGTCCTTCAGGATTGACATAGATCAGTCCCATCTGGATCGCCGCAAGCGGCATTTCCAAGTCCATGTCCTTATCAGGCTGGATACGTGTCTCGACGCCCTGACTGACCCAGAGTTCCTCGGCACCCCAATAGGTATCGCGCTCGGCTTCGAACACGTCCTTGCGACCGCCGCCGAAACCGAACACCGGCCCTCCCATCGATTCAATCGCGACATTGCCCGCCAGAATGAACAGATCGGCCCAGCTGATCTGTGGCCCGTATTTCTGCTTGATTGGCCACAACAGGCGTCGTGCCTTGTCGAGGTTTCCGTTATCCGGCCATGAATTGAGCGGCGCGAAACGCTGCTGCCCGCTCGACGCGCCGCCGCGACCATCAGCCGTGCGATACGTGCCCGCTGCGTGCCACGCCATGCGAATCATGAAGGGGCCATAATGACCGTAATCTGCGGGCCACCATGCCTTGCTGTCCGTCATCAGTGCCGTAAGATCGTTTTTCAGCGCGGTGTAGTCGATCGATTTGAACGCTTCGGTATAATCAAAATCAGCACCCATTGGATCGGGCGAAGCGCCGCTCTGATGCAGAATTTCGACTGGTAAGGAGTCGGGCCACCAATCCTTGTTTGTCCGTCCCAGAAGCGCGCGCACGACGGTTGGTTTGTGCACTGGGCATCCCGGTGCAGCGGCTTCGTCTTCATAATCGGCCATGACAGACTCCTTTTGGGCAATTCCTGATTTTTAGTGTCCCCGATTCCGTCGCGCCTGTCCAATCGATTAGTCGGAATTCAGTAATCGATTTATATGCACTTGGTTTTGGGGGAGCTGGGTGGCGGCGTCTCTCACCGTCCTCGCCAACAGGCGGAATTCGTCGCCGCGCGCACTGCCTTGACGCCACGCCAGCACAATCTGCCGTTCGGCCCCCGTTCCAAGCGGGACAGTGTCAATCGCGCGTCCTTCGAGCAGACCCGCGCGGATCGCCATTTGCGGGAGGAAAGTCGTTCCCAGTCTCGCTTCGACCATTTCGACAAGCGTCTGCAACGACGTGGCGACCATGGCCGCGCTGCGCACGCGTGGAACGCCGCACGCGATCAGGCCATGTTCATTCAGGCAGTGCCCTTCTTCGAGCAACAAAAGTGATTGTGGATCCCTTGGCGCCGGGCCCCAATCACGGGGCGTTGCCAGCACAAGCGGATCGCGAAGTATTTCTTCATGTTCGATCGGGCCACAGTCGTAAGGCAGCGCAAGGATGACCGCATCGAGCATCCCGCGGCGAAGCGCTGCACAAGCCGCCTCGCTGGTCTGCTCGCGCAGGTAGAGGACAAGTGCCGGAAATGCGAGGCGGATGGGCGCGAGAATTCGCGGCAATAAAAACGGGGCGACCGTTGGGATAATACCAAGTCGTAACGGCCCGGTTAGCGGTTGCGCCGCAGTGGCCGCAAATTCGGTAAGTTCAGCCGCTGCGCCAACAACATTGCGTGCCCGAAGGACAAAAGCATCGCCAACATCTGTGAAACGCACGGATCGTTTTGTGCGTTCGACAAGGACCACGCCAACCAAACGCTCAAGCTCGGCAATTCCCGCGGAAAGTGTCGACTGTCCCACACCCATGGCGGCGGCTGCCCGTCCAAAATGCCGTTCGGTATCGAGAGCGACAAGAAACCTCAGTTGGCGAAGAGTGGGGCTAAAGACGGTCATAGACCCTCTACCCTTCGACCCTCCAGGTCGATGTGTCACCACTCGGGGCAAATTTTATTTCCATGCTTTCAGCAGCCGAGCACGCCATTGAACAAGGGCTGTGCCGACTTAACCTGCACGCGCTAAATCATGGTCGTCAGCTCGGTCAGCCATTCGGGTGATGCCGTAACGAGAACGCCTTCGATGATGCGGTCGACACCGGTAAAGATCATGATGCCAACGGCGACCAGCAACCCGCCCAGCACCGTTTTTCCGGTCTGCCCGGTCGCCACCATGCGCCCGCGCCAGCGTCCCAGTGCTGATCGCGTCAGTGTCGCGAGCACCAGCAGGACTGTGGCGATGCCCGTGCCGAAGGCAAGCATGACCAAGGCAACCTCGCCAAGGTTTTCGCCTTGTGCAGCGAGCACTGTCGCGGCACCCAGCGTCGGGCCGACGCAGGGGCTCCACACGATCCCAAGCAAAGCCCCAATCCCTGCTTGTCCGGCAAGGCCAAACCGCTCGAAATCATCCTGTCGCGCATTGCCCCAGTCGGCCAGCGGCGTGGCCACTCGTGTTGCCAAGGCCTGCGCTCGCGATGACAACAGGAAAGCCCCAGCGACGACCAGCATGATTGCGCCTAGGATGCGGATGTTCTCTCCGTCGAAGCCCGACGATGCGCCAAGCGTGGCCACAAGGAACCCGACAATTGTGAACGACAGAACAAGCCCCGTCGCCAGCGCGAGTGGACCAAAACGGTGGCGCTGTGCCGCGCTGCTCAGCACGATGGGAACGAGCGGCAGGACGCAGGGCGACAGGATCGTGAGTGCCCCGGCACCAAACGCAAGGACGGGTGAAAGACCGGATGACATCGCCTAGCGCGTCGTTGTTGCGAGGAGCGCTTGGATTTTCGCCTTGTCAGTGATGTAGGAAACCCGCCCAAGCTCGCGACCGCCCTTGAACGCGATCAGTGTTGATTGCTTTTGCACCCCGAACGCCTGCCATTCGCTCTTCTGCTTGTCGTAATTGATGCGCAGGACGAGCAGCTTGGCATAGGCAGGCGCAATGACGGTTGCTTTGATTGTCTTCGATTGCGACGCACAAACCGGGCACCACCACGCGTTGACTTCGACGAGGATCGGTCGCCCCGACTTTTGCGCCGCATCGAATGTCGCGCGATCAAACGGTTTGAATTCGGCGGCAAGCGCAGGCTGGGCAACCGCGATGACTGCTGTGAAGGCGAGTGCGGTGGAGCGAATGGGTGACATGGGGCGATCCTGCGGTTGTTGACGATATTGCCTGTTCGTCAGCGCCGCGTGCGTGGTTACAAATCGGATGTCTGGTTACGACAAACGCGCTGCGCCATCAGCAAGGCAACAGCCAAGAATGCGAGCATGGGCAGGCCATGCGCAAGCACACTTACGTAGTCGCGCTCGCGCAGCACAGCATCATGTGCCGCGCGGATAAAGTGCGACAACGGAAAGATGTTACCGATGATCTGCGCCCACTTGGGCAGCGTTTCGAACGGATAGAGAAACCCCGAGAGCAGCATCGCCGGGAGGTAAAAGGCGACAGCGCCTTGTAGCGCCGCCAATTGCGTCGTCGCGCGGGCGGAAATGACAAATCCAATGAGATAATGAGCGGCTGCAAAGAGAGGTAGCAAAAGGACCAGCGCTGCGGTTGCGCCGGGTATCGGCAAGGCGAAAAGTAGATGCCCCGTCATCAGCACAAGCACCCCCTGGACCGTTCCGATCAACACATTAGGGGCCAGCTTTCCGGCAATCAGTTCGGCGGGCGACACCGGTAACGACCGGAACGTCTCCCATGAGCCGCCTTCGCGCTCGCGAGCAATGCCGATGCTGCCCAGCATGACCATCGCGATCATGACCGTAACCCCGACGAGCGCAGGCGCATAGGTCCAGTCGCTCCGTGCATCAGGATTGAACAGGCGTTCGACGCGCAGGCCGGGTCCGGCGTCGGCCATATCGCTGCGCGCAACGCGCTCGGCCTGATATGCACCTTCGATCCGCGCGACGGCGGCCATCGTCAGCAGCGGATCGGTCGCATCGACGATGATCCTGATCGGCCCGCCGGGCGCGGTTGGATCGGCCATGCTGCGCACACGCGGCACTTCGATGCCGATGGCCGCGTCGCCATTGCGCACAGCAGTTTCGGCTGCACCCGGTGCGCCGATGGGATCGATGACGATAACCGACGGAAGTTTGCGCAGGGCGTCGACTACCTCGCGCGCACTTTGCGGGCTCGGCGCAGCAACATGGATGCGGACGATCGCTTCGCCGGGTTTGATCGCGTAGCCAAAGAGGATGATTTGAAACACTGGCACTACAAGCAGCAGCGTTAGCGCCATACGCGCGCGGATAAGGCGTTTGGCCTCGACCACAGCGATGGCCCTGATCGTCGTGAAATTCATGATGTGGCCATGGCGAAGACGGCGTCTTCGAGCTTCGGAGGAGGTGGCATCGGGCCGTGCACTTTTCCCCTATTAAACAGGAGGATGTTCGCGCATTGCCCGGCTTCGATCAGGTCATGCGTGCTGACAATGATTGCGCAGCCTTCCCCGGCAAGCGCGGCCATCCATCGCCACATGTCGCGGCGGGTTACGACGTCCAGTCCCGCGGTCGGCTCGTCGAGCAACAGCAGTTTTGGTTTGTGAAGGACCGTCGCAACAAACTCCACGCGCCGCGCCCAGCCGCCCGAAAGCGACGAAACGCGCTGTCCCAGCACATCGCCGATGCCATAGGCCTCTGTCGCTTCGGCCATGCGCGATTTACCAACGCCATGGACGGCCGCGCGAAACGCCAGATTTTCGGCAACGCTCAAGTCGGGATAAAGCGCGTTACGCTGGGTCATATAACCGAGATGAAGACGGTTCGACAGGTGCGAAAGCGGCTGGCCCAAACACGATCCGCCGCCCGTGTCTGGCTGAAGCAATCCAGCAAGCAAACGCAACGTCGTTGTTTTGCCACCACCATTGGCACCGACAAGCCCCAGGATTTCGCCCGACAAGGCACAAAAAGACAAGTCATCGAGGACTTTATGTCCGGCAAACGACTTGCTGAGCCCCGCCACCGAAATGACCGGGTCAGCCATGCTCATAGAGGAACCCGCCATGCATATATTTGGTCGCTTCGGCACCAAGCGCGAGAATGCGCGCGCCGCTCGAAAGGCCACCCGCGCGCAGTTCGGCGAGCGCGAGCCAGATGGCTGCTGATCCGGTATTCCCGACCCTGTCCGCATTGCCGAACACCCGCTCTCGGTCGACGCCGAGATGGCCCGCGATCTGCGCCCGGATGCTGCCGCTCACCTGATGCGGGATGATCGTATCGACGCTGTCGGCGGCGATGCCTTGTGACGCTGCTGCTGCGACACCGGCTGCGAACAGCGCGGGGCCTGACTCCGCAATGCGCGCATAATCATGCTCGAATTCATAACGGCCCGCGTGCATTTGCAAGCCCGGCGGACGACCAAGGCCGGTAGCGCCAAACCATGCTCCCGAAATCATGCTGCATCCCGGCGCGACCGGAGCGACGATAATAGCCGCCGCAGCGTCGCCCATCTGGATGAGATTGACGCATTGGCCGCGGTCCTCACCGGCGCGGTCCGGATCGAAGAACAGTGATCCCGTCTCTGAACCGACAATGGCAATCGGCGCATCAAGGCCGCCTGCGATCAGACCGAATGCGATCATCAGCGCATTGGCAAAGCCCGTGCAAGCCTGACGCAGTTCGACATGCGGTCCGGCATAGCCGAGCAGGTCGGCGACGAAGGTAATATTGCCGGGCAATGGCTGCACGGGCGTGGTCGTATGGCCGATGAGGTAACCGAGTTGATCTATTTTCAGGCCTGCATCATCCAGCGCACGTTTGACCGCCGCCGCAGCAAGGTCAGCGTTCGAGCAACCAGCCAGCGCGGCTTCATGACGGTGGATGAATGGCCGCGAGATATGCCGCGTGGCGATGCCCATCCGCTTTGCAATCGCCTTTGCCTCGCGTCCGGCGGAAAACGCAAAGCGATCCTCCAGCATCGCGACAAGCTCGCCAGTCGGCACAGCATGGCCGGGCAGCGCCAGCCCCGTGCCGAGCACAGCAATCTTTCCGCGCGACCGCCACGGTTCAGCACTCATGCCAGCAATCCGACGGGAAGCCGCCGCACGTCCCGCGCCAGCCGCATTGGATCGACCTCTAGACTGTCGAGGGCGTTGCCACCGAGCAAAAGTATATCCGCCAGCGCTTCGCGTGCCTGACTGGCGAGTGGACGCAACGTCGCCCCGTCAGCCCGCGCAAGGGCCAAGCGGCGCGACACCGCAACATGATGTGATTCGTCCCGCCAGATTGCCGAGAGCGTGCCATGGACCGTCGGCGCACAAGCCAGCGCAGCCTGTCGATGCAGCAAGCGCCCAAGCACCGTGCAAACCGCAGAATCGAGTGCTGCAATCCGCGCAAGCCGAAACGCTGTGCCACCGCGCCCGAGATCGATGTGAAAACGCCGTGCCCGGCGCAGTATTTCGCGCTGGTCCGGCGGGGGCGGCAGCGCCGCGCGCAGGCTCAGGATCAATTGATCATGACGATCCTCGTCCTTGGCAATGCTGGCGAGCGCTGCGCATCCGGCAGGGTCATCATCGACCGAAGCAGCAAGGCCACCAAAGGCAATTGTTGCCGCTTCTTCGCCACAGCCAAGGATCGGGAGCAGCGCGGCCAACCCTTCCTGGTGACGCACGGCGAGGGTCGCATCGATCTCGAACGGCCGGATGGTTGGCGCCCTTGAGCCGCGTCGAAAGCACGCGGGTGTGGGCGTTGATGTTAACGCGGCGGGTTCAGGTAATGATAAAGGCACGTCCTCTTACGTCGAGACCGGCGTTTTGGTTACAGACCTACCATCGCAAGACACGCGGCCCGACAATTGCGCCGATGGCGGCAATGATTGCGATCCCGGCGCTATACCACAGCAACAGAAACGTCATTGCCGTTTCGGGGCAGTGCAGCGAATAAAGCATGGCCGTCGTCGCGCCCGCCGCAAGGCCGATGACTGCACCGGTCAGTCGTGGACGCTGCGGCGCAAATCCGGCGAACAGACGCAGCAGGATTGCGAGCAATGGCAACGAAAGTCCGGCAATCAGGACCGGACATTCGCGCCAGCTGATGCCGAAAATGAGGGCATTGCGCTGATCAACCGGTGCCGCGCTCAACTCGACCACAGCCAGCAGGGCGAGAGCGCCAATCGGCACAGCAAAATAGGCCAGATTGATGCCCGACACTTCGGGACGCGCGAGACGTCTTGCCCCCGCCATCGCAACCAGCGCGATACCGCCGGTGTAGACCAGCTTTACCCAGAAATCGCCGTCGGCTGTCGCGCGCGCCAAGTCAGGCCGCAAGCCGACAACGCCGATAACAAGCGCCAACACGACAATCGCACCGCCAGCCACGGCAAGGGCGAAACGCCGCTCGAGCAGTTTCGCCGGTAACGGAACAAGCCGGTCCGCAAGCCCGTCAATCAGATTTTCGGTCGAGGTCGTCACTGTTTGCCAATCATTTGCATAAGCGATTTGAGCCCGCGATGGATGGAAACCTTGATGTCTGATTCGCCGATGTTCTGGCGTTCGGCGGCCTCGGCAACGCTGAGCCCGTCCAGTTTGACCGCGCGGATGGCCGTCGCTTGCTTGGGCGGCAGCGTGTCGAGCAAATTGCCAACGTCAATGCCTGCCATGATCGCGTCGTCCGAGCCGTCGTCGCCGACCAAATCATCAGACAAGCCTGTCGTCGCACGCCCGCGCCGGACCAGATCAACAAACTTGTGATGCGCAATGGCAAACACCCAAGGCGTAAACGGTCGCGCGCGGTCATACGTAATCCGCCGGGTATCGATCGCAAGCAGTGTTTCTTGCATGATGTCTTCAACGTCCTCCTGTCCCGAAGCTACGCGTCGCCCGAGATATTGCCGCAAGATCGGAACAAGGCGGCGCAGCAGTTGCCGGTAAGCATTCTGATCGCCATCGAGCGCAATAATCATCAGCGCCTTCAATTCTGCTTCGTCCGGCCGCACGTCGGTCAAGTCCTGTTCGCTGCAACTTTGATTTTGGTTACAGCCGAACGGTAACGGCGACAAACATTAGATTTTGCGGCCTGCGATGATCGGACCGCCAACGCCCGATTGGACAAGAATCGCACGCGCCAGCCCCAGCTGCGCTGTCGGCAAACCGAATGTTGCGGAATTGCCAGTCCAAGCGCCGAGTGCCGTCAACCGCCGTACAATGTTACGGTGGCCCAGTGTCCGTCCACCATTCTCTCCCGCGCGGATCGGGACGGCGACATTTCGCGGATCATAATCAACCAGCCAGACCTTTGCGATGGTCGACGAGCTGCCACTGCCGATGGTTACCGATGACCCCGTGCTGGCGATCTCTGGCGCCCCTGCTGCGGTTCGCTGATTGGCGATCGCAGCTTCGACTTCGCCTTTTCGGCTTCCTAAAATTGCAGTTCGTCCATCGACGATCAACTGCGGCGTCTGCACGTTGCCCCGGCCGCCTGCCCGGGCATAGTCCCATTGTCGCGCGGTAAATGCCGGTTGGGCAAAATTGTCCTTCCAACCCAGCTGGTCCCAGTACGTCACCGCGAAATTGAGGGCGAGCACATCGGGGCGATTGGCGACATCATTCAAAACGGCGAGCGCTGGCGGGCATGAAGAACAGCCTTGGCTTTGATAGAGTTCAAGCACAACGGGATGTGCGGCGCTGGCACGGCCTTGCCCGCCTAACGGTGCGGCAGGCGCTTGAACCGACCAGCCAACATAAGCAGTCGCGACGAGCACGGCCGACGTGAGCATCGCGATAGAACTCGATAGTCGGGACATTGCATTCTCCTTGGTCCCAATTACGCTTTTTGTGATGATTCGGTTACGCGGCCTGCTTGCTGCCCCAGCCTCGCGTGGAATGGCGTCACGATTACAAGACGTCGGGCCCGCTAAAGCCCCATCTGTCCAAGAATATCCTTGATCGCAACGAAGGCAAAGCACACCGAGCTGTCGGCGACGCCGTAAGGCAGGAATAAATCATCGCCGATGCGGATCGCGCCGCACGTGTAGACAACATTAGGAACATAGCCCTCACGGTCTTCATCGGCGGCGGACAGAATCGGGTTCGGTGTGCGGCCGATGACAATTGACGGGTCATCCTTGTCGAGCAAGGCCGCACCAATCGCATATTTACGCATCGCGCCAACGCCGTGGGTTAGGACCAGCCACCCTTCGTCGAGTTCAATCGGTGCGCCGCAATTGCCGATCTGGACGAGCTCCCACGGGAATTTTGGTTCAAGAAGCAGTTCGCCCCCGTCCCATTCGTCGATCTTGTCAGACCGCAGGAGATAGAGGTTTTTGCCATCCTGTCGCCCGATCATCAGGAACTTGCCGTCGATCTTGCGCGGGAACAATGCCATGCCCTTGTTGCGCCCGGCCCCGCCGCGGATCGGCGTTAAGGTGAAATCGCGGAAATCCCGCGTGCGCAGAAGTTCGGAGCGAATGTCACGCCCGCTATACGCCGTGTAAGTTCCGATCCATTCGCTCTTGCCGCTATCGCGCTCAAACTCGACGAGGCGCAGATCTTCCAGACCGTTGCGTTGGGCTTCGGTGACCGGGAAGATCACCGTGCCCGAAATCGTGCTGTCGCGGTGGCGATAGAGCGAAACACTGTCGGTCAGCGCATTGTCTTTGCGGCTGCCTTCCATCGCCGCGGTAGCAAAGGCGGGTTGTGGCAGGAGGGTCAATTGCCGCCCGGCAGAGACGATTCCTTCGCGAAAGGCGATCGTTGAAATATGCCCTTCACCGACGGCGCGCAGAGACAAGAGTATGCGGACACTGCCTTCTTGCAAACCCGACTGGTCGGGATGCCGCACAACACTCGGGTTCATAAGCGCAGCAGCGGAAAAGCTATATTCGTGGCAAAAATAGGCGCCAATCAGGCGGCGTGTTTCACGTTTGATATTCTGCCCGTCGAGGCCAAGTTTGGGCTCGATCTCGGCGTAACGGTCATCAAAGACTTTCTCGATCTGCCAGTGGCGATCCTCGAAATCGCGCAGCACAACACTAAGTTCGGCGCGCACAGTGCGCGCATCGAGTGCCAATATATCGCGAACAAGTTTCTGGACCCGTTCAAGGTCAGGCCCCGACGCCTGCCAAGCGAGATGAAACGGGCGGACGACGACACGCGCCGGATCAGCATGAAGCCGAAGATCATGCTGGACGAGATCAACCATCAGACGGCAATCTTGGTCGCCAACGTCCGCATCGCGCAAGTGGCCAGTTGATACGCGAGCACCGATTCAGCGCCTTCGTTCAGGTTTAGCCCGCGTGGGTTGATCCCGTCGTGGCACGTTCCCGTGATGGGATCAGCCACGACAATACCACGATCATTCGCGCCGGCGAACCAGTCATAGGCGCGCTGGGCCTGGACGAGCCAGATGGCGTCATTGGTGAGATCAAAGGCGGCCGTCGCGCCGTCGATGGCGGCCCAGATTTCGACCGGCTGTTGGTCAAACGGCATGGGGTCAGAGCGTCCGCGCGCGAAACTGTCCGATCCAACCGGTCGAAAGTGCCCCGATGGCGAAGTCTGCTGTTCAAAAATCCACTGCATGGCGTCGATCCCGCACGCGCTAAAATCGGGCCGATTCAGGCGCGTTCCCGCGCGGATCATCGCTTCGGGAAGTCGGCAATTGTCATAGGCCAGGACATCTTCGAACCAGCGCCAATCCGGCGACTGTACCGCTTGGAAAAGCGCGAGGAGACGTTCGGCGCCTTCGCTCAAAATCGCTTGGGCCGTTTCGTTTGAGGGAACTACCTGAAGACAATAGTCAGAACCTAGCATCGCAAACGCCGTTGCGCGTGGTGATCCGAACGCCAACGCAGAATGCGCCGTTCGTGCAAACAACCCGTGCGCCCAACGGCGCATACCTGATGTCTGCCCCTCGAGTGCTGTCGCGCCCAATGCCCACAGGGTGCGACCGCCGCTATCTTCGGAGCCGACATCCTCGAGCCAATTTCTCTGATAACTCATGAAGTTGCGAAATTCGCCGGGCGCATCGTTCCATGCGCTTTCAACAAAGGCGGCAAAGGTTGCCGTCATCCGGCCGCGATAGGGCTCGGCGTCTTCGCCAAGACGGTTCATCAGCATCAGCGCACGGGCGTTGTCATCAACGCAATAGCCATGCGCACGGTGCGGCACTGAATGGATGCTGTGCTGAAGGATGCCGGTGTCATCGCAGATACGGAGCAAGCCGGCGATGCCGATTGCGTCTACTTCAACCATTGGCGGCGGGGCGACTTTGACGGCGTCGATTGCCCGCAAACACTGTGCGGCAAAAAGTGGCCAGACCATGCTCCGTCCACGATCATAAGCGCGCCGCTGAAGCGCCGCCAGCCGGTCGGGATTGTCCAGCAACGCCCCGATTTCTTTGGCGATCTGCACGCTATCGTTAAACGGGACCAGCACGCCATGATCGTCAGCCAGAAGCTCGACGGCGTGAACATAGGGTGTCGACACCACCGCTTTGCCCAGCGCCACAGCGTAGGACAATGTGCCGGACGTCGACTGTGCGGCACCCGGATAGGGCGTCACATAAATGTCCGCAGCTTCGATAAGGTCGAGAAGTTCGGGTGTTTCCACAAACGTGTCGATCCAATGGATATGATCGGCCACGCCCAGCGATTTTGCCTGCGCGTGCAGCCGCTCGCGATACGCCTCGCCTTCATGCGCGATGAGGTTGGGGTGGGTCGCGCCAACAATGCAGTAAAGCACGTTGGGATGATCGGCGATGATGGCCGGCAGCGCGGCAACAACCGCTTCGATTCCCTTGCCGGGAGAAAGCAGGCCGAATGTCATCAGCACCTGCCTCTCCTCAAAACCGAATTTCGTTTTGAATTGAACAGAGCGACCGAACGGCCTGTCGGGAACGCCGTGCGGGATCAGCGTGATCTGATCGACGTCAGCACCATATACGCTGTGGAGCAGCGAACGTCCGCGCTCGGACATGACAACCAGCCGTGACGCTCGTGCGACGAGGCGTGTCATAACCCGCATCTGTGCCGGATCAGGATCAGGGATGACCGTGTGCATCGTTACGATCATTGGCGCAGCGATCCGGTCCACCAGTTCGAGAACCATATCACCGCCGGGGCCACCAAACAGGCCAAACTCATGCTGGAGCCAGACAACATCCGCTCTGCTCGCGTCAATCTGCGTGGCAGCGGCGCGAAAACTGGTCGGGTCGCTTTCCACAATTGCTGCCGTCACCGCGTCGTCAAAAATGACATGGTCCAGCGCGGGCGTCATGGCATAGATATCGACATCGATATTCGGCGATGCCGCCACCAGTGAGTCGTAGATGTCAGCGGTAAAAGTCGCGATCCCGCAGCGACGGGGTGTGAACCCACCAACCAGCGCGATGCGGGTCCTAGTCATCGAATGGCTGTTGCGCTGGACGGCGGATGCGCCCTCATCCTCGAAAACGCTGCCGCCGACCGTCTCATACATCGCATAAGCCTCCGTCAAAAATTGCGCCCCGACCGGGGGAGAGGGGTGGCCGGGGCGCGCTGGCGCACGGAGGAGGCGCACCAGTTTTCGCAAACCGCTGACCCATCAATGCTGCAACTATGGTTGTTGTTCAGGAAACCGGATCGGCTGGCTTTTGTTCCCGCGTCAGGCGTCCGCCGCATTTAATGGCGCGTGCAGCTCTCGGTGGACGAGCAACGCCTGTCCAATTGTCGCTGTCACCGTTTCAGGCTCAAACGGCTTGGTGATCAAATAGGTGGGTTCAGGCCGCTCCCCAGTGAGAAGACGTTCGGGAAATGCGGTGATGAAAATCACCGGCACATCCATGATTTCGAGGATGTCTTTAACCGCATCAATCCCGCTCGACCCGTCGGCAAGGCTGATGTCGGCCAGGACAAGCTCGGGCCGCACCCGCGCGGCGAGCTCAACGGCTTCGCGCCGCGTCCGCGCAACGCCGGAGACGCTATGACCCAAGTCTTCGACAATCGACTTGATGTGCAGCGCGATAATCGATTCATCCTCGATGATCATAACCTGCGCCTGAAGGTCGTCGGTGATCGCTTGGCGCGCAGCGGCGATCCCGCTCGTCACATCGTCGACGGTGCTGTCCAGTATCTCCGCGGTATCGCGCACACTGAAGCCCTCAACGGCCGTCAAGAGCAGGGACTGGCGCATATTCAACGCCAAACTGGCGACCAGCCCGCCGTCACGCCCCACGGCGGCCATCCCTTGCCATAGTTTATGGAATACCCGGTAAAGCTCGAGGCGCGGGGGTTTATCCGTATCGAATTCCTCCGGCGCTGTGAGCAATGCTTCAAGCGTCTCGCGAACCGCTGCGTCGCCCAACGTCTGCGATCCCGTCAGAGCGCGCGCATAGCGACGCAAAAAGGGAAGTTCGGGCAATAATGCAGCTTTCAAAGACATGCGGGCTCCTCAACCAGAATATCGGCGAACCACGAATCTAAAGCATTGTTCCCGCGCCACCGAACTTTTATTTCGGCGGTTCAGGCATTCTCCGCACAGTTAGTCGTCGCCAGATTGGCATTGGCAAAGTCCCAATTGATCAAATGATCAAGGAACGTCCCGACAAATTCGGGTCGTCGATTTTGATAATCGAGGTAATAGGCGTGCTCCCAGAGATCGCAGGTCACAAGCGCAACCAATCCGTGGACCAGCGGGAGGTCCGCGTCGTGCGTCGTCACAATTTCCAACGCATCCCCGTTCAGCACGAGCCAAACCCAACCGGATCCAAAATGCGCCGCTGCCGTTTCTGTGAAAGCTTTGTTGAACGCCTTTGCGTCACCAAATTTGTTATCGATCAAGCGTTTGACGGCTCCTGCCGGAGCACCGCCGCCCTGCGGTGCCATCGATTTCCAGAAGAAATCATGATTCCAGCTTTGCGCCGCGTTGTTGAAGATTGCCAGCGTCGCTGTGTCTCCGTGCGAACGCTTTACCACGTCCACCAAAGCCAAATCCGCCATCGGATCATGCGCCAGCAATTCGTTTAATTTGTCGACATATGTTTTGTGATGCTTGCCATGATGCAACTTCATGGTTTTTGAAGAAATATGCGGTGCCAGTGCATCTTCGGCATAAGGTAGGTCCGGCAACGAGAACATATCAAGCGCTCCTTGGGTCGATAAGGTGAGGATTATTCATCGGGTCTCGGCCAACGCATCACGCGGCATCGGCGCAAAAAAAATGACGTGCCGTCCTTTCTCAAACGACACGCCAGTTTGGATCGGCTGATAGGGGGGCAGAGGATCAGGCCGACCAAGAACCATGCGATGTTGCATCGGTATTGCGAAATGCGACGGCGAGTGCGAAGCCCACTGCGCCTGCCGCGAGGATGGCGAGAAGCGAATGGTCACGGGTGACCGTGACGGCGCGACCGATGCCATCGCGCGCCGTCGGTGAGACCCGATCATAAGCGTCGCGAACCTTTTCCTTGGCGTCGCCATAAAAATTCTGGGCCGCCCCCTTGACCTGATCAACAATGCCCTCGGCCTGAAGGCTGTGGTCATTGATTGCTGCGCCGGCGGCTTCTTCGATACGCCCGCCAATCGAGCGTGCGGTCCCTGCAAACTGATCATTGGTCATGATGTCATTCCTTTGCGGTGGTCAAAATTGCTTCACCGCGATAACCGGCTTCGCGCGTCCACGTTCCAGCCCGGCCATAATATTTTGCCATCCCATTCCCGCTTTGCCATGCCTCCGGTTCTGACATAGGCTGCGCGCATGCCAGCAGCCGAGGACCCCGGGCAGGTAGACCCTGCAAATACATATTGGCGCATCGAATCCGCGACGCGCGCCGCCGTCATCATTGATGCCGATGACTATTTTAAGGCCGCGCGCGAAGCGATGCTGGATGCGCGCGAACGGATCATGCTCGTCGGATGGGATTTCGATGCGCGGATCAATTTGGGCGATGCCGGCAACGACGGCGGACCGGCAACCGTCGGCGAATTTATTTACTGGCTCGTCGAGCGAACGCCAACGCTGCATGTCTATCTGCTGCGCTGGGATTTGGGTGCACTCAAAACGCTGACCCGCGGATCAACTTTCTTCACGGTGTTAAAATGGATGCGCCACCCACGCATCTTTACAAAGCTCGACAGCGCGCATCCGCCCGCAGCGTCGCATCATCAGAAAATTGTCGTGATCGACGACAGCTTTGCATTTTGCGGCGGTATCGACATGACCGGTGCGCGATGGGATACACGCGCGCATCGTGACCACGACCCCAAACGCGTCCTTCCTAACGGCAAGCCTTACGAACCGTGGCACGATGCAACGACTGCATTACAAGGCCCGGTTGCCGCAGCGCTGGGAGATTTATGCCGAATGCGATGGCAAAGTGCAGGGGGAAATCCAATCCAGCCGGTAAAAGACCCCATCCCGCTATGGCCTGCAATCGTTCCGTTCCAGTTTGAAAATGTTGCCGTGGCCGTCGCGCGATCCGAACCTGAGATGCCGGGCCGGAAAGCGGTTCGCGAGATTGAAACGCTGTATGTTGATCAGATCGCACGCGCAAAGAGGTGGATTTACGCCGAAAGCCAGTATTTTGCCTCACGTCGCGTCGCGGAGGCGATCGCCCGACGGCTTGACGAAGACGACGGCCCTGAAATTGTCATCATCAACCCGCTGTCGGCGCAGGGCTGGCTTGAACCGATTGCGATGGACACTGCGCGCGCGCACCTGTTCGGGGCGTTGCAGCAGCACGACAAACATGGTCGTTTCAAAATCTATCATCCGCACACGATTGGCGGCGAACCGATTTACGTCCATGCCAAAATACTGATCATCGACGACAGCATTTTGCGGATCGGGTCATCGAACCTGAATAACCGGTCAATGCGCCTCGACACCGAATGCGATATCGTCGTTGACGCTGGTTACGGTGACAACACGCGGCGTGTTGCAGCCATCGGTAAGATCAGAACGACATTGCTGGCCGAACATCTTGGCGAAGACGAAGCCATCGTCGATCAAACGATGGCGTCGACAGGATCGCTGATCCAGACGATCGATGCCCTCCGACAGCGCACCCGCAAGCTTCGGCCTTACATTTTGCCCGAAGTCAACGATGTTGCGGCGTGGCTGGCCGAAAACGAAATCCTCGATCCCGAAGGTGCCGACGAAATTTTCGAAAGCCTATCCAGCCGCGGGCTCTTTCGCCGCCGATGGTTCGGGCGAAAGAAAATCGCCTGATCAAAGTTTGACGGCGGCCACCATGTCGTCCGCTGCGGCTTTTGGTCCTTTAAAAAAGGCCTTCACAGTCGCGCCAAGACCTGCATCCGCAAGCCAGATTTTCGCGTTATCGGGCTCAAAGCGTAACAGGGCCAGATTGGGATCGTCCTTTCCGCCGTCATACCAGGCCGCGACGAAACGGTTCCAGAATCGATCAACCACCTTGCGGCTTTCTTCTTGCAACAGATTGCCATGAACGCTGGCATAAAGATCGTGACCGGGCGCCGTATAACTCATGATAGCGCGCGCACCGTTGCCGACAAGACCGTAAAGATCATCATCTTTTCCGGCGAAAAACCAGATCGGCCCCAAGCGCCCTTCGAACTGGGCTGTCATCGGCTGGGTGTGGCCATCGCGATCGCCGACGACGCCTAGCATGACCATGGGTTTCGCCTGCAATTCCTCCCAAAAACGGTCCGTGATTTTGGCGTCGGTGGTCATGTCGGTTTCTCCTGAAATAGCGCCGGAATGCGATCCGGCGATCATGACGGGGTAACCGGACTGACGGGCTGTGGTTCCGCCTTGGTGAAGGATCAGCGATGGTGCAGGTAATCCGGATTGAAACTCGCAGTCGCCATCAAACCGCGCAAATCAGTGACGACCAATTGCTTGCGCTTGAGCGTAGCGAGTCCTGACTGGTTGAGTTCGGCGATTGTCCGGCTCACGTGCGGCTGAGTGAGGCCCAGCGCATCGGCGATGTCCGATTGCGTGAGCGGAAAGGCACACGCATCCTTTGTCGCTAGGCCGACGAGTCTGAGCCGAAAATAAAGCTCGCAACACAAGTGGGCGAGTGATTCATAGGCCGAACGCTGCCCCGCACTTACCAGCCATTCGCGCTGGATTGACGCACTGACCAGCGATTCCCACCACAGCGAGCGGACAACGCGCGGGTGGTTGTCACACAGACTTTCAAGTTCGGACGGCGTGATCGACGCATAGTTAAGCGGCGTCAACGCGCCGATCGAATGATCCATCCGGTCGAGAATATAGACATGCAGGTCGCAAAGATCGCCGGGTATAAAAAAGGCAAGGATTTGGCGTCGTCCGTCATCAAGCATTTTGTAACGACATGCCCAACCGTCGATGATCAGATAGATTGTCTGCGGCTCATCGCCCTCACTGATCAGATCATTCCCGGCCTTGAGGGCGCGTGGGCGCTGGTCCGCCAGCGAGAGGATATCAGCTTCGCTTTCCTTGGAAAATGATTGGAACGACTCCAGCTTTCGAACGAAGCGAATACCGGACATGATGCCACTTCCTGTTTATCGGCTCGGTACGCCGGAACATACCCCCGTGCGGTCGAGTTGATTTGCCATATCTTTTTCTCGGAAAACACCATGAATCGACAGTCGCCTCAAGATCCTAAAGTTCAGGTCGAGAACGCCCGAAGGCTCGTCCTCGTCGTCGATGACGAGACGATAATCCTTTGGGGGACGGCGTCGCTCCTGGAGTCACTCGGTTATGAAGTGGTGCGAGCCAATTCCGGTAGCGCTGCGCTCGAAGCGCTTCATGACCGGCACGACATCAGCGCGCTGCTCACCGACTTTCAAATGCCGCACATGTCGGGGATCGAATTGGCCGAAGCGGCGCGGCGGTTACGGCCAGACTTGCCGATCGTCATTTCCACGGGGCACACCACGCTTCAAGGCAGCACCGGCCGGTCTTGGGTCACGCTCGCCAAACCATTCACACGCGAAGAACTTGACGAAGCGATCAAACATGCTTTGGCAGAGGGCTAGGTCCTGACCCTAATATTGCACCAGCGGATAGCCCAGCGTGACGTTGGTTCCTGAAGCATCGCTTGAAACGTCCAACGTCCCACTCAATTGCGTTGCAAATGCTTGCATGAGCTCGAACCCCATTTTCCCCACAGGATCGCCGGTTGCATAACCAATGCCATCGTCGCTGATGACCAGCTGAACCCGACCAGCGACATTTGTAATGACAACACTGATTGTTCCGGCACGATCATCCGCATACGCATGGCGGAACGCATTGGTGACGGCTTCGACTATGAAAAGCGTAAGCGGGACGGCTTGATCGACCGACAAGTCCAAATCGTCACAGTCAACCCGCAGATCAACATCGGACCGCGCGCGGTTCGCAGCGCGCAACTGCGGACAAAGCTCGCCCATCAGCAAGCGCAGGTTAACGGTGCCCAGCACGTTGTGCGTGTCATGTTCATAAAGGACACGGTGGATCAGCCCAAGCGCGGCAATGCGTGCCTTTGCCTGACCTAGGGCATCGCGCGCCCATGGATCGGCAACGCGATCTGCTTGCAGTGTCAGAAGGCTGGTCACGATCTGAAGATTGTTTTTGACGCGGTGATTGACCTCGCGGGTCAGCGCCGTTTTCGCCGCTAACGCTGATGTGAGCGCTGTGTCGCGCGCGTTGATCGTGTCCGCCATGGTATGGAGGTCGTCGCTCAGCGCAATAACTTCGCGCGGGGCGTGGCCATAGGCTGCGCGGTTGCCCGAAAAGTCGCCCCGCCCGAACTGTGCGGCCAATAGCTGAAGTTTTCGTAGCCAGCGAACCACCAGCCAATGCGTGCCCGTCCAGATCGCGAGCGACGCCAGCGCCATCGCAATAAGCGGCAACACGATGCTCTGGCGCAACTGCCAGACGGCTGTGGCAAGCATAGTGTCCCGGCTTTTGCCATAGATGATCGTCAGCGCCTCGCCCTGCAACGGGGCTGTCGCGAAAAGCCACTCCGCCCCGCCCCGTAATCTCACGCTGGCAATTTCGCTATTCTTCAATGACGCTTTCGGAAGGTCAAATTTGATCGCCTTGTTGCTCAATATCACAGCGCCATTCGCGTCGACGATCTCGATCAACGCATTCGGATCGGCGGCGCTCCGTCGTTCGAGCGACGCGCGAAGGGCATCAAGACTGATCGACGCCGTAATGATGCCATCTGGTTCGCCCTTCGCCGAGCGAACGGGCAGCGCCATCACCAAGATGGGCTTTTTCGAGATTTTTCCGATGATCGGCGCGCTTAAGCTGAAGCCTTCGATTTTGATTGCCCGCTGCCACCATGGTTCCTGTGCGAATGTGTCTGTTCGGTTGAATGGCAGTGCTGAACAACGGACCAAGCCGGTTATGTCAGATCGCGTGAGATTCATGATCCCGATCGTGCTGGAATGGGCGTCAACAAGGACGCTGCTGCAATCCGCGCTCATGTCTCGCACCCCGCGGGCACGGCTGACGACTTGGGTTGCTTGCCGCGCGATGGCGAAAACGTCGCGCTCGCTTTCTGCAATCAGCCACGCCTCGGTCCGAAGCTGCGCCGTCGCGATCGAACGGGCATCGTCCCAAGCAACGCGACCCTGCACGATGCTGAGCACGGCCATCGGCAAAAGCGCGGCAATCACGACAAGCACAAGGCCGTTACGAAGTGTCCGCGTCGGCCATCGTCTCTTGCGCTGTTGATCCCCCCCGGTATCGCTCATGCGCTATGGTCGATCAGCAAAACCAAGGCCGACGGGCAGTACCGTCTCGACACGACTGCGGTCTTCGTCATCGAGATCAGGTTCCTGACCATCCATCAACCGGACCAAGGCTGATCTGGCGCGGGCAACCCGGCTTTTTACCGTGCCAATCGCACATCCCGCGATGATGGCAGCTTCTTCATAGGAGACGCCCTCAGCGGCGACCAGCATGAGCATTTCGCGTTGGACGGCTGGCAATTTGTTCAACGCTTTCTGTACATCCTGAAGCTCGATGCCGACATGCTGGGTCGCTGGTTCGACCAGAACGCGCTCGGCAATTTCGGGATCCCAAGACGTCATCCGCGAATTTTTCCGGATCGTCGTATAAAAAATATTGCGGACGATCATGAACATCCACGCCCGAAAGTTGGTGCCCATTGTAAAGCTTTGACGGGCTTTCCAGGCGCGCGTCATCGCTTCTTGAGCAAGGTCGTCGGCCATGTCCGGATTGCCGCACAAGCTGCGCGCAAAGGCGCGAAGCGAAGGGATTAAGGCAACCATCTGGGCTTTGAATTCGCCATCGTCGACGGCGCCCGGCGCATCCTGCTCGACTGTGGCGACAGTCATTGTTTTGTCTCGTCAGCATCAAATTGATCGAGCAGCCGCATGAAATCATCTGGGATGGTTTCTTCAGTCACTTTACTGTGAATTTGCAGCAGGGCGGCTGCGATAGGATCAAATGCGGTCGCGGGTACGCTCGCGGGTTTGGCGGCGAGAGCAGCAGTTAATTGCACGTCTTTGCTCCGATCAGTCATTCAACACACTCCGCCCATCTCGAACATGGGGGTGTTATTCGGGAAGCGCGACAAAATCCAATTGCGGGTTTCGATCATCACCATAAACAACCTAAATCAGATAAAAGCGGGATTGTTCCGTGATTGCGTCTAAAATGGGCGAACGCCGGTTCAAGATGCGGTGGCCAGCACCAGACCAAGCGCAACAATCACCAGAACAAGCGATATGATCAGCACATAGCGGACGATGTGCGGCGTCGTTCCAGCACGGGCTTCGGTCGTCGTCAGCTCGACTTGTTCGTCTTCCATCATCGTCTCCCGATCAGCCTCGATCAAGCAACGAAGGGTAGCAACTCGCAAAAGTCGCTACCCTTCATTTGTCCGGCAAAAAGGCCGATTATTTGTTCGCGTTGTCGCGAACCATGTCCGCCTTGTCTTCCATCGCGTCGGCCTTGTTTTCGCCCGCCGCGCGCACACCCGCCGCTCGATTTTCCATCTTTTGCTCGGCCGCAGAATCCATGCCGTCGACGCGGTTATCGAGCGTGTCGGCCTTGTCTTCCATGTTGTCGGCCTTCATTTCGCTATTATCGCGAACGGCATCGGCTGACTCTTCGATCATGTCTGCGGTGTTTTCAGCTGCTTTTTCTGCGGGTGTGGTGTTGCAGGCGGCAACCGAACCCAGAACGAGCGCACATGCTGCGATTTTAAGTGTGATGGTCTTCATAAATACTCCTGTTTTGGAAAATTAGCGGACGGATCCGCGACGGATAAGGTTGACGATGGCGAGCAGCACAAGCGCGCCCAGAAACGAGACTATCAGCGAACGGATATCGAGCGCCCCCGATGTGATCGGTGCACCGCCCAGCAGGGGCGTGAGCAAGAAACCGGCGAGCATGGCGCCGACGATGCCGACAACGACGTTGAGGATAAGGCCTTGCTGGCCATCCGTACGCATGACGATGCTTGCAAGCCAGCCGATGATGCCGCCGACGATAAGCATGATGATGATGTTCATTTCGATACTCCCGTTAATTGCGGAGGAGAACCAGATCGACCCGATGTGGTTCCCGAGGAAGGAATTTAGGCCACAAGATCAACGGCGGCGCCTGTCGGAGAATGGTCGCGGCGCTCATGGCCCCCGGCTGGGCACTGCGGTCAGACGGCGGATCGTTCAAGCCGCTTGAATATCAAGTGCGAGCGCCGCTGCGAATTTGATCATTCATAAGCATTAGACGGTTTGGGCGGCGTCCGTTAAGCGAGCGTAAGGTGGCCAGATACGACAGGCAGAAATGACAAGGACGGATCTCGACTTTGATCGATCAGGCGTGTCTGCTGACATGCCTATGCTCATCAGTACGCCATCAAATATTGACGACAGCCAGTTTCGATTACTGGCCGAAAATATACCCACGCTTTGCTGGATGGCGAATGCCGATGGATACATCTTCTGGTATAACCGCCGCTGGCACGAATATTGTGGTACGACGCCCGAAGAGATGGAAGGCTGGGGCTGGCAATCGGTGCATGAACCCGACGTTTTGCCCGCCGTGCTTGAGCGATGGACCGGCTGCATTGCCGCTGGCGAACCTTTTGAAATGACTTTTCCGCTCAAAGGCGCAGACGGCATGTTCCGCCCGTTCCTGACCCGGATTCAACCGATGCGCGATGTGAATGGCACGGTCCAGAAATGGTTCGGCGCCAACGTTGACGTCACGGCGCAAGTTGCTGCCGAAACCGAACTTCGTGCGGCCAACTTGAAAAAGGATGCGATTGCAGCAGAGCGCGAGGCAACGCTTGGCCAATTGGGCGAAGGCGTGATCGTCACGGACCCGGAGGGCCGCATCACATTTGTCAACGAAGCCGCCACACGCCTGCACGGCGTGGCGCGGCTTGATGTTGCGCCTGAAGATTACTCGAAGGCCTACAGTCTGTGGACCGAAGACGGGCAGCCCTATCCAATCGATAAACTGCCGCTCACGCGCGCCGTCCGCAATCACGAGACCGTTGTTGACGCGCGATGGAAAATCCGTCGGCCCGACGGCAGCGAAGTACTGGCGCTTGGCAACGCCAAACCCATTTATGCCGCGGACCAATCGTGTATTGGTGCCGTGCTGACCATTCGCGATGACACATTGCGACACGCCGCCGAAGACGCCTTAGCGCAGGCATTGCGGATCAAGGATGTCTTGCTTCAGGAGGTCAACCACCGCGTCAAAAACAACCTTCAGCTGGTCACGTCGCTTTTGTCATTGCAAGCTGATCGAACCAAGTTAGCCGACGTGCGCGCTGGCTTGCTTGATGCGTGTTCACGCGTGGGGGTCATCGCGGGCATGCACCAGCGATTATACGCCTCCAGCCGACAAGAGAGCGTCAATTTGTCAGCCTATCTCAAGGAATTGACGGACGAGACGATCGCCGCACTGGATACTGGAAAAGGCATCGCCTTTCACTTTTCGAGTGCCGAGGATTTTCCGGTGGCGCTTGACGATGCGGTCGCGATTGCCCTGGTTGTCAACGAGCTTCTTACAAACGCGATGAAATATGCCTTTGATCAAGAAGATGACGGTGAAATTTCAGTAACGATTGCGCGAAAGGCGGCGCATGTTTGCATCACGGTTGCCGATAACGGCAGGGGGTTGCCAGAAGCGTTCGATCCCGCGGCATCCGATGGCTTGGGCATGCTCATTGTGACGGCGCTCGTCGGACAAGTCGGCGGTCGCATGTCAATCCTTCCCCAGAAAAAGGGGTCAGGATTTTTGATCGCGCTGCCGTTTGAACGATTATATGATCCGACTAAGAGTCAGACACCAACGGGTGTCTGACTGGCGGGCAATCCTCGCATTGATCCCGATACCGAAAGCTCAATATTCCGCGGCGAGCCGGTGCAATGCGCCGCCGATCATGCCGCCGATCTGCTCGGGCGAGCCATGGTTGAGCTGAAGCGCACCAACGGCGACGCTGGTTTCGACAACGTCGCGGCAGCGCTCGAACCGGCGCGCGGTGTATGCCGCGAGACTGTCTTCGACAGTGCGGCCAGCGTGCGCCAGTTCTTCGCTGAGAACGAGCGCGTCCTCAACGGCCATGCCAGCCCCCGACGCAAGATGCGGCGTTGTTGCATGGGCGGCATCGCCCACCAGAACAATCCGCCCATTGTGCCACGGACCGGGCTGGATCGCGGCTTCGAGCGGGCGATAGTTAATCCACGTGTCGGTCGTCATGCGATCGCGCATCCAGGCAATATTGCCGCCAAAGGGCGCCATGTGGACGCGAAGCCGATCATGCATTTCATGTTCGGGAATGCGATCGGCGGCGCGGTCCTCAGTGAGCATCCACATATAGACCGCGTTCGTTCCGCAAGCAGTGATCCCGGCGGGACTGGTATGGCCAAAATAAAATTCGCCGCGATCAAAGCCGGGCGGACGTTCCATCGCGATCCGCCAGCAGCCCTGGCCGGTGAAGATTGGTTTGGTCATATGCGGAAAGGCAAGCATGCGCACACGCGAATAAATGCTGTCAGCGCCGACAACCAAGGCATAGCGGGCGGCGGTTCCATCGGAAAACACGACATCGACGCCATCGGCAACATTCGTCAGAGTTTCCACCGTGACGCCGAGAACGACGCCGATGCCCAAGGCGCGCACGCGTTCCTGCATAATCTGGTGAAGCACGGGTCGCATAATGCCGCCGGTGGCCGGCAATCCTTCTTCGAGCGCGGGCTCGTCAAGGTCGCGCAGGTGCAGGCCATCAAAGCGGAAGATGCGCGAGCCATTGGTGATGGCGCCTTGCGTCCTGATCGCCTCCAGCAAACCAAGGCGCTTGTAGGCGCGCAACGTCGGGCCGGTAATGGTGATCCCGGCGCCATAGACTTTCCAGTTCGGATCTAGGTCGATCAATGTCACATCGGCGCCGGCTTCGCCCAAGCGGATGGCCGTGGCCATGCCACCGATCCCGCCGCCGACAATCAGTACCCGGTCTATCGCTGACATTCCAATCCCCTCATTACACGGCAACGCTATCGCGCTGTGCGGTGCTTGGGAAACGAATATGGTCCATGGCAGCTATCCGGCGGTTGGATAGGTTGCATTGAGACTATGGCATTGAAGTGCCATCGGCAGCCGTTCACTGAGGTGCACGATAATAGGGCAAGGAGGTGGGGGTGGCATCACAGGGCCAAACGCGCGAACCGGGGCTGGCCACCGGTCTCGCGCTGCTCATCCCGATCACGCTGTCGACGATGGCGATCGTCCTGCTTGCGCCGATCCTGCCGCAAATCATGGACGAGTATAAGTCGGTCCCCAACTATGAGTATTGGGTGCCCATGGTGCTGACCGTTCCTGCGCTGTGCGTGGCGATCCTGTCACCCGCCGCGGGGATGCTGGGCGACTATTTCGGGCGACGTAAACTGCTGATCGGATCGCTGGCGATCTATGGCTTCATCGGCCTCGCCCCGATATTTCTGACCGACCTGACCGCCATTATCCTTTCGCGCCTTGGATTGGGGATTACCGAAGCGCTGATCATGGTGCTGACGACGACGATGTTCGGCGACTATTTCTCAGGCGCATCGCGTGACAAATGGCTTGCCGCACAAACCGCGACCGCATCGCTTTCGGCATTACTGTTTTTCAATCTGGGCGGGATTCTGGGGAGCTTCGGCTGGCGGACGCCGTTTTGGATCTATGCGTCCGCCTTGCTCATGCTGGTCGCCGTGCTGTTGTTCACCTGGGAACCGAAAGCCGATGGCGCTGGCGACGCCGCTTCGCCGCATCATAAAAGCTGGCAGAGTTTTCCGTGGTCGCGCTTTGGCGGGATCCTTGGCGTGACCATTTTTGCATCGACATTGTTTTATACGGTGCAGATCATGGCTTCCGGCGGACTGACGGCGCTCGGTTCACCCGATCCGGCGCGCAACGGGTTCCTGACGTCGATTGCCAGTCTCGGCGTCCCACTGGGCACATTCATCTATTCACGGATGACCAGCACACCGGTTGTCCGCCTGCTCCTTGCCGAGTTCGCCATCATGGGGACCGGATTTCTGCTCATGTCCAACGCGGGGTCAGTCCCGGCATTTCTCGTCGGCTGTGCGATCAACCAGATTGGCGCGGGGTTGTTGCTGCCGACGCTGCTTGTGTGGGCAATGAGCCAGCTTGATTTTGAAATACGCGGACGCGGCGCGGGGCTGTGGACCGGTGCCTTTGCCCTTGGTCAGTGGCTGAGTCCGATCATCATCGCCTTTTTCTCGGCGCGGATGGGCGGCTTGCTGCCGAGTTTTTCGATCTTGGGATATGCGGCGCTGATCGCGCTCGCCCTAACTGTTGTTGCGGCCTTGCGTGCACCGCCTGCCAACGTCTGACTGTCGAATATGCCGGTGATACCACCCCGTCGATAGCTCCTATCCATTCAATGCGCGTGACCCGCTTCGTTTGCTCGTGTTAAATTGTCCGAAATATAAACTCAGGGGAGAATTTTCGTGGGCCACATTCTGTTTGCGACCACTGCCGCAATCGCACTGACGGCACCAATGCCAGCTTTTGCACAGGCCGCCGCCAATGCGGCAAATGCCGACGAAATTATCGTGACGGCTCGGAAACGCGACGAAAGCCTGATCGACGTGCCGTTGCCCGTCACCGTTGCCACGGCCGCGCAGCTCGAGCGCGACCAGGTCTATAGCCTGACCGATCTTCAGCGGATCACGCCTGCGCTCGAGATCAGCCAGACATCGGGCGGCGAAACCAACGGCGGCGGTCGCCTTCGCGGCGTCGGCACCGGCGTGTTCAACCCGAGCGTGGCCTCGTCGGTCGCGCTTTTCGTCGATCAGGCCCCGATCGGGAACCTCGCCTTCCCGCAACTCTACGACATCGGCCAGATCGAAGTGCTGCGTGGACCCCAAGGAACGCTGTTCGGTCAGGGGGCGTCGGCGGGTGTGCTCAATATCCGTACGAAGGCACCGACGATGGACGCGGCGAAGCTGTCGGTCGGTCTCAACTTCGCGGACAAGGGAACCGCCGGATCGGAGGTCGGCGAGATCGTATTCAACGGCGCGGCGAACCTCCCGCTCGGCGAGCGCGCCGCGATCCGCGTCGCGACACAATTCAAGCGCGAAACCGGCCTGCAGCGCAGCGTGACAACCGGTCGGAATAACGTCATCGACGATTACGGCGTGCGCGTCCGCGCGCTGTTGAAGCCGAGCGATACTTTTACGGTCAATCTCAGCGCGGAATACGGGCAGGAGGTCCAGAACGGGCAAACATTTTTCGCCCTTGCCATCGCGCCGAACTCGACGTTGCCGTTCGGCGCGCCTGGCGGGACGCTGGGAGGAACATCGAACGCCGCGTTTCTGAATCCGACCGGTTGCGCGATGACGCTTATCTCAGCGCGTGCCGAACAATATTGCGAGAACGCACCGTCGTATCTGAATTTGAACGTCGGCGCAGTGAGTGCCGTTCTCGACTGGGACGCAAGCGAGGCAGTGTCGCTACACTCGGTAACATCGTACCGCGAACGCACCTTCAAGCAATTCAGCCGCGATTTCACGCGCCTCACCGGGACGTTTGCAGCGCGTCAGGAACTGAATCGAGAGGATAGCCGCGGGTTCAGTCAGGAACTGCGCGCGAACATCGATGCGGGCGGCCTCGATTTGATCGTCGGCGGCATTTATTCGGATTACCAGTTCGACCGCGTGCCGATCGGTAACGGGCCCTATGCGTTTAACAATCGCACGTCGGGCCAGCGGATCGGCTTCAGCATCTGCAACTACGTAACCAGCGCATGCGTTCCGCAAGCGTTCAACCCTGGTCCGCTATTCGTGAACTTCACGAAGGAACTGACGCAGAACCGGACGCTGGCGGCGTTTGCTGATGCGACGATCAAACTGAGCGACCAGTTCCAGATTTTCGGTGGTGTGCGGTATTCGGATTACAAGAACGTCACGCGGATCGGCACCAACGTCCTTGCGCCGACATCGACCTTCACAACCACCGATAGCAACATCTCAGGACGCATCGGCGCGAGCTTCCGGCCCAATCCGCAGACCAACATCTTCGCGTCATACTCGCGCGGCTACAAACCACCTGCCGTCGGCACAAACCCGGCGGGCGCGCTGTTCCAGCTGTTCCCCGAAGACACCGACGCTTTCGAACTAGGCGCAAAGTTCGGTATCGGTCGCTTCCAGCTGGCAGGCAACATCTTCTACACCAAGCTCGTCAATTTCCAGAGCCAGACCAGCATCTTCGTCGGAACCTCCCTCGTTTCGCAGCCGTTGAACATCCCGAAACTCGAGTCGAAGGGTGCAGAGTTGACGCTCACCGGACAGTTGTTCCCCGGGCTCAGCGTCAATGCGGGATACCAGTACAACGACATCACCTTCCCCACCGGCTATCTCGGCGACGACGGCGGCAATTTGGGCGGCACGCAGTTCCTGAATGCGCCGAAGCACAAGTTCACCTTCTCCGGGGAATATTCGGCACCGCTCGGCGAACGGCTCGAACTGTTTGTAAACAGCAACATCGTCTACAAAAGCAGCGTCCTGCTCGCCACGCGCTCGGACCCGCGCTACCGCTACCCGTCGCACGCAATTGTCAATCTGGGGCTTGGCCTGCGCCATCCCGACAGCGCGTGGACGGCATCGCTGTTCGTCCGCAACCTGACCAAGCAGCGCGAGCCGACCGCCTACCTCGCCAGCACCTTTGCAGGGCAAGCTGACGGCGGTCTCCGCGCATGGCCGATCGCGGGCCTCACGGCGCGCGTCGTGGGCCTTTCAGTTGCGTTCAACTTCTGATGACATATCGCGCGTGGCAACGGGGTGTTTGGCTTTTGGCGGCGGCCTCGTCTCTGGCAGTTGCGCCAACCGGAGCGAGCGCAAGTGACGTCTGCCCTTCGTTGCGCTGGGTTACACTTGGGACGGCGGGCGGGCCATTACCAACCATCGAGCGCGCCGAGCCGTCAAACCTTCTGGTCGCCGCAAATCAAAATATACTTGTCGATACAGGCGATGGTGCCGTCAATCAGCTGGCAAAAATCGGGTTGTCGATGGGCAGCATAAACACCGTTTTTATCAGCCATCATCATCATGACCATAATGGGGGCCTCGCTGCCGTCATTGGTCTGCGATGGATGAACAACTTCCCCGGGGTCGTGACGGTTTATGGACCGCCGGGAACGCGTGAAATTGTTGATGGCGTCATCAAATTGCTGGAGCCGCAAAGCCGCATCGGCTTTGGTCTGGGATCAAGCCCATCGCCACCGGAGAAGTCGGTGCGTGTGATAGAGATTGATGGCACGGTTCCAGTTCAAATTGGGTCGCTGGCCGTCAAATCGACGGCGAACAGTCATTTTGATTCGGATGGCAACGCGGCTGCTGGTGGCGCTGTCTCGTTAAGTTATCGCTTCGAGCTCGGATCGCGCAGTATCACTTATACCGGCGACACGGGTCCGAGCGAAAAAGTCGAAAAGCTTGCGAGATATACCGACATGCTGGTGAGCGAAGTCATCGATCTTGAACGGCTTGTCGCCCAGATTAAGCGGGTGCGCGGCGACATGTCGCCAGAAATGTTTGCGGGAATGCGTAAGCATCTTAGCACGCACCATTTGCTAGCGGCGGACGTCGGAAAAATGGCGAGCCGAGCCCGCGTTGGTCGTGTGGTGCTCACCCACTTTGCGATTCCGGGTCCGATTTCAGAATCCGAACCCGATTTTCGGCGCGGCGTCGCCAGCAGCTATCGGGGCCCCCTCGACCTTGCTCGCGATTTGTCGAGCTTCGATGTCGGATGCCGTTGATTTAGAATGGCTCCGCGATGACAATCATCGTTACCGGCGCGGGGGGATTTGTCGGGCGAGAGTTGGTTGCGGCGTTGCTCGCAGCGGGCAGCGATGTTGTTGGCGTTGACAGCCATTCGGACGGGCTCCTTGACCATCCGGCGTTGCGCGCCGTCGTTGGTGACATTGGCGACGCTACCGTTCGGCAAGCCGCCTTTGCCGGGGGCTGCACCGCGCTGGTCCATCTGGCGACCGTGCCCGGTGGCGCGGCGGAGGGCGATCCAGCGGCATCGCGGCGGATCAATATCGATGCGATGTATGACTGGCTCGAGGCAGCGGGCGCAGCGGGGCATTGTCCGCGCGTTGTTTATGCCAGCTCGATTGCGGTGTTCGGTGATCCGCTGCCACCGCAAGGGGTCGATGATGCGACGCCGCTCGCCCCCAAGATGGTCTATGGCGGGCACAAGGCGATGATGGAAATCGCCATTGCGATGATGAGCCATCGCGGCGAAATCGACGGGGTGACGGTGCGCCTGCCGGGCATTCTTGCGCGACCCGCGGGACCGAGCGGCATGAAATCGGCGTTCATGAGCGACCTGTTTCACGCCCTGCGCGCGGGCGAAGCCTTCGTCTGTCCGGTGTCCGAGGGTGCGACGATCTGGGCGCAGTCGGTATCGAAATGCGCTGCCAACCTGCTGCATGCCTTGGCGCTCGACAGCGCCGTCCTGCCAGTTACGCGCGTCGTCACGCTGCCCGCCCAGCGGATCAGGATGGACGCGCTGGCCGCCGAGATTGCGCGGCAATGTGGCGTTTCGACCGATCTCGTCTCCTATCAGCCAAACGCCGCTCTCGAAGCCGCCTTTGGCGCGCAACCCCCACTTTCAACCCCCGCTGCAGAACGTGCAGGCTTTGCGCATGATGGCAATTTAGCTACACTGGTGGCCAACGCGCTGGCCATGATCGCGCGCGATTAGGAGGCGGAGATGCGGTTTCAGCGACTCGACCTGAATTTGCTGGTGGCGCTCGATGCGCTGCTCTCGGAACGCAGCGTATCGCTCGCGGCAGAACGGATATTTCTGTCGCAATCAGCGACATCAAGCGCGCTGGGTCGGTTGCGTGATTATTTCGGCGATGACTTGCTCGTTGTGAAGGGACGCCAGATGGTCCTTACGGCGCGCGCGGAGGAACTGGTCGAGCCCGTCCGCGCGGTGCTTGAACAGATCCGGTCGACAATCTCGATTGCGCCGCCGTTCGATCCCGCCACATCAGACCGTCTGATCCGGCTAATGGCGTCGGATTATGTGACCGAAGTCCTGCTGTCGACCGCTCTCAACGACCTCGCGGAAGCTGCGCCGCATATGCGGTTCGAGATTGCCCCGATGACTGATGCGCTGGTCGAAGCGCTGGATCGCAGCACGGTCGAAATCCTGATTACCATCGATTATGCGATTTCGTCGGATCACCCGAGCCAGATACTCTTCGAAGACGATTATGTCGTTATCGGCTGGGCCGGCAATCCGGCCTTGGCTGGACCCATGACGCGCGAGCTATACTTTGATCTCGGCCATGTCACCGCACGGTTCGCAAAAGCGCGGATTCCGGCGTTTGAAGACTGGTTCGTGCGGCGGCAAAAGCAGCAGCGCCGGGTTGAAGTTGTGGCGCCGTCTTTTCTGTCGGTGCCCAGTCTCGTCATCGGATCGAACCGCATTGCGACAGTCCATCGTCGCATGGCCGAGCGCATGGCCGAATATCTGCCGCTCGTCGTTCGCGAACCGCCGATCGCAATCCCGCCAATCCGTGAAGCGATCCAATGGCATATTTCAAACAATAACGATCCCGCGATCCGGTGGGTTGTCGAACGGCTGATGGTGGCAGCCGGCGCAAAAGTGCAACCGCTGGCAAACAGCAAAGTCGTGCCAATCGATCCGTCGCGCCCAAGCGCGCTGACGCATGCCGACATCACGCAGCAATGGCAGACGACGATCGAACCGGGTCGGCGCACCTGACCGGCTTTTCGCGAAAGACAATGATGACCGATGCAATAAGACTGGATGGCCGCGTCGCCGTCATTACCGGCGGAGCGGGTGGGATCGGTGCCGCCACCGCCCGGTTGATGGCGGCGCGCGGTGCACGGGTTGTTATTGCGGACATATCCGAGGGCCGCGCCAAGGCACTCGCCGCCACGCTGCCTGACGCGTTGGCGGTTACACTTGATCTGGAGCATCAGTCCTCAATCAAGGCAATGATCGCGGCATCTCTCGCGCATTATGGGCGGATCGACATTCTCCACAATAACGCGGCGTTGCTTGGTCCCGATATTGCGCAGCGCGACGGCAATATCGAAGCCATGGATACCGATCTTTGGGACCGCACGTACCGGGTGAACGTGCGCGGAACGATGATTGCCTGCCGCGAAGCGCTGCCCCATCTGCGCGCGGTGAAGGGCAATATCGTCAACACGGTGAGCAATCTCGCGCTTCAGGGGCATATCATCCAGGCGGCCTATTCATCGTCGAAGGCGGCGATTATCCAGATGACCCGCGCGATTGCCGCAAGCCATGGGCACCATGGCGTTCGCTGCAATGCCGTTGCGCCGGGGATGACGTCGACGCCTGCGCTTCTCGAAGCGTTTCCACCTGTGCTGCGCGCGCTGGTCGAGGCCGAAACCTTGCGTCCGCAGCTCGGCGAACCCGAAGACATCGCCGAGGCCGTCGCGTTTCTGGCGTCGGATGCCGCGCGCAATATCACCGGGCAGGTGCTGGTCTCCGATGGCGGTTGCGCCAGCCATGTGCCGGGGCTGGCGGGGTTTCAGAAATTCTTTGGGGATCAGGCATGAGCCGTTACGATATTGTCGTCATGGGTGCCGGGCATAACGGGCTCACGGCCGCAGCGTATCTGGCGAAGGCGGGCAAGAAAGTGCTGGTGCTGGAGATGAAGGAATTCATCGGCGGCGGAGCGGTCACGCTTGAGCGCACCGCGCCCGGTTTCTTCCACAACAAGCATTCGGCCATGCACGGCATGATTCAGGCCAATCCGCTACTGGTGAACGACGAGCTTAAACTGAAATCCAAATACGGCCTCGACTATCTCTATCCCGAAGCACCGATGGGTTTGCTGTTGAAGGATTTTCGCCATTTCCTGACCTATATCGATGTCGATAAAACCTGTCAGGAGATCGCCAAATATTCGGAGAAGGACGCCGACGCCTACCGTGACTTTGTGAACTGGGGTGCGCGGATGATGCCCATGCTGTTGCAAGGCATGTTCAATGTGCCCATCCCCATGGGGCCGTTCATGGCGATGATGGAATCGAATGAGGATGGCCGGCGGATGCTCGACCTGATGTTCCGCAGCCCGCTACAAATTGTCGATGAACTGTTCGATACCGACATTCTGAAGATACACCTGCTCAAGTGGGTGTCAGAGGGAATATTGTAATTTCCGGACGATATGGGGACGGGTTTCGGCCTGATCATCATGGTCTTGCTGGTGCATTTTTATCCTGTCGGCTTCCCGACCAAAGGCAGCGGCTCATTGTCGCAGGCGCTGGCCGATTGCATCACCGATTATGGCGGCGAAGTTCGCTGCAACACCAAAATCGATTCGATCATTGTCGAAAGCGGCCGCGCGGTTGGCTTGCGCACAGCCGATGGTGAGGAATTCCGTGCAAAGGATGCAGTGATCGCAGGTATCCATCCCGCGCGTCTGGACAAGTTTGTCAGCGGCCTGGATGCTGACATGCTGGCGCGGGCGAAACGGGTAAAGAATGCGCCCTACACCCTGTTCAAGGTCGATGCGGCCTCGACCGGTCGGTTGAGCAACTGTCGACACGGATACCGTCTGAACTTTCCGAATCCGCCGCGAACTGCATCAATGCCACGACGCTCCAAGGCTTTCTTGAAAGCTTTGAACCGCTGCGCCGCGGGCAGCCAGGTCTTGAAAATCCGCTGCATGGTGGCGGCATTATCGGCTTTCCCGGGCTTCAACCGGAGGGCAAGTCGCAGCTGTATCTCACCAGCTATCAACCTTACAGCCTTGACCGAAAGGGACCTGCGCGCTGGGACGAGATCAAGGAGGACGTGGCCGACAGACTGATCGACAGCCTGTCGCACTTCTTCCCCGGCCTGAATGAAAGCATCATCGCCCGCGAAGTGGATAGTCCGCTCGATATGGAACGCTGGTCGCCCAACAGTTTCGTCAATGGCGAGGTGCACGGCGCGGGGCTGCAACTTTTCCAGACCATGGGTTTCCGCCCGACGCCGGAACTCGCGCGCTATGCGGTGCCGGGGGTGGAGCGGCTTTACCTTTGCGGACCGTTCATGCACCCCGGCGGGGCGATCTTTGGTGTGGGACGGCCCACAGCGATCAAAGTGATGGATGATCTGGGAATCGACTTTGACAAGGTGATGGCCGCATGAAGATTTACGACGCCAGTGATCAGGAACTGATGGCCGTCCGCGAGATTGGGCGAGACGGCAATACGCTCGTCATTCGCGGCAAGATATTCGGCGCAATGCCCATGGTAGCGAAGTTAACGCCCGCCGAAGCCCGCGCCGCGCTGAAGCTGCTCGATGCAAAAACCATCTGGTTTCTGCTGACCATATTGTTCCGGCGCAATGAACCACGCGCTGGATAGCTGGTTTCCAAAAAACGCATTTCCGATTTGTGCGCGCGTCGGCGCATAGACTGTCGCACAGCGAGCGGTTGAGGTCATCATGAGCATTTTGGGAATTGAGAGCGTTGTCTTCGGCGTCGATGACTTGGCCGAGAATACGCGCTTTTGGTCAGACTTCGGCCTTCCACTCGAATCGACGACCGCGACCGAGACCATCTTTCGCGTCGCGAGCGGCTCGCGGATCATCCTTCGCGTCCATGGCGATGCGGGCCTGCCGTCGCCCGACCCGTTCCCCGGCAATGGTGCCAAGGAAACCATCTGGGGCGTGGACACTCGCGAAAATCTCGAAAAACTTGTCGCAGGGCTGGCCACAGACCGGATTGTGGCGCGTGACGCCGATGGGACCGCGCATTTCGTTGCCGATGATGGGCAGCCCATTGGCCTGCGTGTCTGGGCAAAGAAAACAGTTGTATCAGAGGCGAGCCCGGTCAACAGCCCCGGCAATATCAAGCGGCTCAACCAGCACCGCATCTGGCGCAAAAAGGCGATACCGAAAACAATCAACCATATCGTGTTCTTTTCGCCCGACTATGTTGCCAGCGGCGAGTTTTACATGAATCGCCTTGGCTTTCGCTACACCGATCACAGCATGGGCACCGGCATTTTCATGCGCGCCGATGGCACGAACGAGCATCACAGCATTTTCTGGGTGAATTGCGATCTGCCGGTTGCGCCCGATCAGTTCCGCTTCATGCACATCGCCTTTGGCTGCGATGATATTGACGAAGTGATGTTGGGCGCCAACCTGATGGAACATAAGGGCTGGAAAAACACCACGATGAACACCAGCGGCGGCATATCGCGCCACCGCATTTCATCCGCCATCTATTATTATTGCGAGATTCCGGGCGAGGCTGGCGAGGCCGAATATCACGCAGACACCGATTATCTGACCGACGATTGGGTGCCGCGCGCGTGGGATTTCAAATTCGGTTCGCTGCTCTGGGCTAACAGTGCGCCGCCGATTTTCCGCGGCGATGACATTCCTTGGGACATGAAGTTCGATCCCGACCGCAAGAGCTTTGAGGCATTTCGCAAAGCGAAGTGATCGCTAGAGCTTGCTGTTCCCCGTTGACCATTTCACGGTCAACTCAATCCCCTGACCGATCGGCAGCAGCACCGTCTGTAAATCAACCTTCGCGCGAACGGCGTCGCGATAGACGCGCACATCGGGGCGGGCCATTTCGGGCGTAATCATATTGTCTGATGCAATGATCGCTTCTTCGGACAACTTGGGATAAAAAGCATCGAAGCACGGCGTGTAAAGCTCTTTCCAGATGTCGAGCAGGATGAAATCAAACGGACCGGGATCGGCGCGGATCATTTCCACCGCGTCGCCGCAGCGGAAATCGACGACACCTGCTAGGCCCGCTGCGGTCAGTTGTTCCCGTGCATGGGCCTGCTTGTAATCGGCAAGCTCCATCGTGATCAATTCCGCCCCAACCGCGCGCGCCGCATCAGCCATGACGACGGTCGAATAGCCATAGCTGGTTCCAAGCTCCAAAATCCTCTTGGGCTTGCGCGCCAGGATCAGGGCGTGGAGGAATGCGCCGACTTCGGGGCCGACGGGCAACAGCAATTCGTCGCGCGAGCCAAACGCCGCCGGCCCCATCGCTTTCAGGCGCGCCTGTTCGGCAACATCACGAGCGATGTAATCCGCAAAAACTGCGGCGACTTTGGGATCGGTGAAGTTCATGCGGCGTTCCTTGCTTTGGCTGTTTCTTCGCGCGCACGCGCCCCTTGAAATTCAGGCAGCGCCTCGACGTGGGCGCGGTGGCGGTTTATGTGCGGGCGGGTGCTTAAGTCATATCCGCCCTCTTCTCCGGTCGTGTAAGCCCAATAGAAATAGACATCGACGATCGACCAGCTATCGCCATAATACCATGCGCTCTCTGCCAGTCGCGCCTCCAGCGCATCGACCAGCGGGTTGATCAGATCACGCCCGCGCTCACGCACCGGCGCTTCGTCTCCCATCGTCCAGCGCATCGGCATTTTCATCGCGCGTACAGCGGGGTGCCATACTGACGACAGCCAGAAAAGATCAGACAATTGCTGCGCTTTTTCCAATGCGCTCTGTGTTGGCGGTAAAAGCTTTGCGTCTGGATAGGTTGCATCAATCCACGTCAGGATCGCGGCATTTTCGGTCAGCAATTCACCATCAACGAGCAGGGCGGGAATCTTCCCGCGCGGGTTCTGGCTGCGATAGGCGGGGCGCAAGTGGTCGCCCGCCATCAGGTTGATCATTTCATCTTCAAATATGCAACCAGCGGCGACGAGCGCCGTCATCGTCACCCGCGAGCATCCCCCGGGAAAATGAAACAGCTTGAGTTTGGTCATAGATTGGTTTCCGTCACGAACTCGATCAGATTGCCTGCGCAGTCGCGGATGAAGCACCCGCTGCCGAAAGCCTCACGCACGACAAACGCGATATCGACACCTTGGGCCTCCATCTCGGTCAGGAAAGCATCGAGGTCTGCCACCTGAAAGGCGACATGTTTGTTGCCATGGGTTTTCAGATCGGGGATTGGCATGCGGCGGTCAGCGGGCAGGGGAACAGCGCCTTCGACTTCGAACAATTCAAACCGCAGCGCGCCTTTGCGGATCATTGCAACATTGGCTCTGGCGGGTTCGATACGGAACCGCTTTTCCACTTCAAACCCGAGCACGCGGCCATACCAGTCGATGGCGTCATCCAGACTGGGGACCGATACGCCGCCGTGGTGGAAAGCAAAGTCCGCCATCAGTCAGCAGCCTGTACCGCATTGCGGCGGAAGCTCGGCGTCTGGGGTCGGTTCAAGCGGCGCGGGCCTTTCCGATATCGGGGATATTGCGGCCATCATAGTCTCCGGGAACGCTTGTGCCATGTGCCAAGTCCACGCCGCCATGACCAATCGAATTTATCAACGTCAGCTATCGACCCAATCCCTTTGCGCGGATGCAAACGAACGCGCTAAGCAAAATGGACGCCGAAGGAATGGAATCGATATGCGCCTTGCCACGCTCGATAATGATACAGCCGACGGCACGTTGATCATCATGGCGCCCGATGGCGTACATTACGCTGACGTTGCTGTCGCGACTTTGCAGGCGGCACTCGAAAATTGGGACGCGGCGGCACTAACGCTCGCTGCTGTTGACGACTTCCCAATGACGCTTAGCACGGCCCATGTCTTGGCCCCGCTGCCGCGCGCGTGGCAATGGCTTGATGGCTCGGTCTTCAAATCGCATGGCGCGCTGATGGATAAAGTGCTGGGTGTTGATAAACCTCCGGTTGATTTTCCGCTGATGTATCAGGGGGTCTCGGACAAATTCTACGGTCCGACGGAAGATGTCCGGATGGTGGATGAGGCGCTTGGCATCGACTTTGAGGGTGAGTTTGGCGTGATCGTCGATGCGGTGCCGATGGGCACCAGCGCGGCCGATGCGATGGCGCATATCAAGCTCATTGTGCAGATCAACGATTGGTCGCTGCGGACGCTGGCCGGGCCGGAGATGAAAACGGGCTTTGGCTGGGTGCAGGCAAAACCCCCATGCAGCATGGCCCCCTTTGCTGTCACGCCCGATGAACTTGGTGATGCGTGGCGCGACGGGCGGGTCTGTATGGACTTGGCGGTTGACTGGAACGGCAAGCGTTTCGGCAATGCCAATGGCGCGGCCATGGGCTATGGATTTCACGAATTGGTTGCGCACGCTGCGCGCACGCGCGATCTTGTGGCGGGCACAGTGATTGGCTCGGGCACAGTCTCAAACGAAAATTTTCGTGAGGTCGGTTCATCCTGCATTGCCGAACGGCGCGGAATCGAGATTGTCGATGAAGGCGCTGCGCAAACCGAGTTCATGCGTTTCGGCGATACCGTGCGCATGGAGGCGCATTTGGCAGACGGGCGTGCCCCCTTCGGCGCGATTGACCAGAAAGTGGTGAAAGCATGACATTAACGATGGATCAGGCGCTCACGATTGCGCGGGTGACGCTGGCGGAGAGTACGAAATTGGGCTGCGCCCCACTCTGTGCTGTGGTGCTCGATGCTGGTGGTCATGCGCTTTCGCTGCTCCGCGACGAACGCGCGTCGATCTCACGCCCCGAAATTGCCACCGCAAAAGCGGCGGGCTGTCTTGGTATGGGTTTTGGCGGGCGCGAAATCGCCAAGCGCGCGGCTGCCGTGCCGGCGTTCTTCGCCGCGCTGAACGGAGTCTTTCCGAAGGGGATATTGCCCGTTCCCGGCGGCGTTCTCATCCGTGATGCCAACGGAAAGCTCATCGGTGCTGTCGGCGTCACCGGCGACACATCGGACAATGACGAGCTTTGCGCACTGGCCGGAATCGCTGCCGCAGGGCTGGTCGCGGATACCGGCGCATGACCGGCACCCTGATTTCAAACGTCCGCATCTTCGACGGGACAGGAGCGGCACCCTATGCGGGTCAAGTCCTTGTTACTGAAGATAGAATAACGGAAGTCCTGCCACCCGATGCTATCATCGGCGACACCAGCGTAAAGCGTGTCGACGGTAAAGATCGCTTTCTGATGCCAGGTATGGTTGAATCGCATGCGCATCTGACGTGGCCAAGTTCAATCGAACGGGTCATCAATGCGATGAAAGTGCCGCTCGACGAGCATGTTGCGGTGACGGAGGCGAATGCCCGCATCACCCTCGATGCCGGGTTCACCAGTGCTTACTCGGCCGGGTCGCTGGGCGAGAAAATCGAACCCGCCCTGCGCGACAGGATCAACGCGGGCGAAATTCCCGGACCGCGCCTGCGTGCGTCAGCGCTGGAGAAGGGTGCGGAAGGGGTGATGGGCGTGCCGGAGGGGCATGACCCGACGCATGACCGCGATATTCCGGGCTTACGTGCTTATGTCGCACAGATGAAGCGGCAGGGGTGCGATACGATTAAATTCTTGATGTCGAGTGACGACGCATTCCAGCGCGGCGGCGCACAAATCCTGATGTATTCGGAGGAAGAGACCCAAGCGATTGGCGAGGCGGCGCGCGAGAATGATGTCTGGCTCGCCTGTCACGCGCAGGCCGCCGAAGCGGTAAAGCGCGCCGTTCGCGCCGGGTTTCGGGCGATTTTTCATTGCACCCACGCCGATGAGGAAGCGCTCGACCTGCTCGAGGCGAACCGCGATCATGTGTTTGTCGCACCTGCGCCTGGGCTGCTGTACGCGCGGTGCCATGAAGCGCAGGATTTCGGCATTGGTCCGGCGGAAGCCGAAGCAATGGGCGCGCGTTACGGGCTTGATGCGATGATCCGTCTGATGCCCGAAATGAAGAGGCGCGGCATACGGGTGCTGCCGGGTGGTGACTATGGCTTTCCGTATAATCCCGTGGGCCGCAATGCTCGCGATCTTCAGATTTTTGTCGAGCAGTTCGGGTTTACGCCGACCGAAACACTCGTCGCCGCGACGAAGCAGGGTGGCGAGTTGATGGGGATGCCTGTCGGGGTGATCGCGAAGGACTGGCTGGCTGATTTATTGCTGGTTGACGGCGATCCGCTGACCGACATTACCGTGCTGCAGGACAAGGACCGCCTTTCCGCAATCATGCAGGGTGGGGTATTTCGCACGGTCGATCCATCATGCCTGAATTGAGCGATTCCGGCCTTCCGCCTATCCAGCGCGTTGTTACCGGTCATGATGCCAATGGCCGCGCCGTCTTCAAATCCGAGGACGTCGCGCCCGCGCGGATGGTGCCCAGCGGTGATGCGGCGTTCCTCTTGATCTGGACCACTGAGACCGTGCCCGCTGACAATAATGACGAGACCGACGGGCGATTGCGCGATGCGGGTCTGACGCTCAATCAGGGTTCCGTCATCCGCATCGTCGATATGCTCCCGGGCAAGGAAAGTCCGATGCACCGAACGAATAGCATCGATTACGGGATTGTGCTGAACGGCGAGATCGAGATTGAGCTCGAAAACGGTGCCAAGCGAACGGTTCGCGAAGGCGGGATCATCATCCAGCGCGGGACGAATCATTTATGGCGCAACATCACAGATGCGCCGACGCGGATTGCATTTATCCTGATCGAAGCACCGGCCTATCGCCACAATGGCGTGCCGCTTGAGGAACATAAGCCTTAAAGTCTGCGACGCGTGAACGAGAGCAAAGTCTGACCACCAAAAAGACGGCGCGAGAACAGGTGGTCGTCAGTCGCGTTCACGGGGGTCAAAGCCCGTCTTGGAAAATGCCGTCGATCAGGATGAACGCGATGCGGCAGGTGCGGTTGCTGCGGTTTGCCCAGCCATGGTTGGTGCCGCGCTGGATGATGATGTCGCCGGCGTGGCAAATGGTTTCGCCTTCGTCCATAATCAGGACCAGCTCACCGTCGAGGACGATACCGTAATCCACCGTTTCGGTGCGGTGGAAATGGGCATGACGGCTGCCCTCGCCGCTGTGGCGCGAGGCGTCGCCTGCACCGATCTCGGCAAAATGCGCGCGTGCTTGCTCGGCCGTCATCTGGGCAAGGTTGGGGTCATCGGGCGGAATGTCGAGAACGCGGATGCGCGTGCCGCCCCTGGGCGGGGCAAGGACGATGCTGTCTTCATGCGGTTCGCCCGATGCGCGGTCGATCGGTGCTGGCGTCGCGCGCGTGTTCCACACTTCGTAAAAGACGGGTCCGGTTTCACCGCCGATACGCTGGACCCGCGGCGGCGGGCCATCTTCTTGAATGATCGCCTGTCCCGCAGCATTATGTCCGGTGACGATCCGGCGGAATGGGGCCGTCGTCACGACGTATGCCCGCCCAGCGTATCAGCAAACCAGTCGGCAATATAATCGCGGCCAAAGCTCATATTATCAGCCCCCACATGTTCGACGCCACCCTCGCGCGGGGTAAAAATCTTGAGTTCAGCTTTGGGGCTATTGGTCAGCTGATCATAGGCCTGATGCGCATATTCGACGCCGATCTGCCGGTCGTTCTCGCCGTGCGTGACAAGGAAGGGCACTTTGATCCGGTCCATATGGCCGTTCAGGTTCATGCCCTCTGCCTTGGCCAAGAAGTCATCCATATCCGACGCGCCAAACACCCACATAACGTGCGCCCAATAATGTGGCACGGGATTTTCGCCCTCGCGGCGGATGCGCTTTTGCTGAACCTCGGCCCAATTGTGGTTTGCCCCCCAAACGGCGGCGCTGGCGAAGCGTGGTTCATAAGCGACAGCACGGGGTACATAATGACCCCCCAGAGAGATGCCCGTCATGCCAATGCGCTTGGAGTCGACCTCGGGCTGCGCTTCGAGCCAGTCGACAGCTTTTGATGCCCAGCGTTCGCTGTCAAAGGTGGCGGGGATATTCTGGAGCCGCAGCGTCTCGCCGGTGCCCGGTTGATCGACGCACAATGTCGAAATGCCGCGCCGCGCGAGCGCTTTGGGCAACTGTGTCCAGTAAAGCAGCTCCTTATTGCTATCGAGGCCATTGCAAAAGACGACCACCGGGCGCGGACCTTCACCGCCCGCGCGGGTGTAATAGGCCGGCATCGTGCCGCCTTCGATCGGGACCTCGACCCGCTCGCAATTTTCGCCGGAAAGTTTCATCGCCTTGGCAAAGGTTGCACCTGCCTTTTTGAACGCCTCAATCCGCCCCGGCCCGCCGTGTGCCAGCATCCGTTCGCCATTATACAAATAGAGCGCCGCGCGTTGCAGCTTCGCGCCTGCCGAAAAACTGCGCCCGCGCGCCTCATCTTCGTCGGCAAGGCCAATCAACGTATCCGCCTTAGCATTCCACGATGCCATAAAAACCTGCGTTCCCTTGTCAGGTCCGTCGTTGGCAGCGTCTTTGACGGGCAGGACAACATCCATAATCTCGCCAATCGTCGCGCCACTTTCCATCGCGATGGCAAGGCTCAGATTCCAGATATAGTTCGGGAAATATTCAAAGAGCGCCACGGCATCATTCTCCGTCGAATTGTCAGACTCACCAATGCTTATTGCGCGGTTCCGCCCGTGTAAAAGCGATTGCGTCGATGGCCGCTATTTGTCCGGCGGCATAACGCGCTATGCCTGCGCCCGCTCGGCCTCCAGTTGATCGAGCGATTTCCCTTCATTGCGCGGTGCCCAGATCAGGCCGACAATCCCGCTTGCCGCAAGGAACCCGGTCAATATCCATGCGAGCGTCGTAAAGCCCGTCGCGGTCAGCATCGGCACAAAGAAGCTGAAAATCCCGAGGCCGATCCGGACGACGGCAAAAGCGAGTCCCTGCGCCGTGCTGCGCAACATGGTCGGAAACATTTCCGAACTCCACAACTGGAAAAAGCTCTGCGCGCCAAAGCCGCCGCCGAACTGGAGCAGGAAAACATAGAGCAATGCAATCGGGATGGTCAGCGGGAAGATCGCCAGCAGCGCCATCCCGACCACCTGGATGATCGCCGACCAGGCAAACATCGCGCGCTGGTTCACTTTGTCGGCATAGCGCATGAAGACGAGGCCAATCGAGGCCATGCCAATGGCAAAGCTCAGCGCCTGAATTGCGGTCGCGGTCGCAGCCGACGTCGATCCGACCGTCTGCAAGATATAGGGAAAAAAGAACCCGTTCGTGCCCGCCCACAGGTTCCACAAGCCATACATGCCGATGAGCGCGGCGAGCGATTTGGCATATTGCGGTTGCAGCAGGGTGCGGACCGGCATGCGCGGTGCGGCGGACTTCTGCGCCGCTTCCCACACCGCCGATTCCTTCATTTTGGATCGCAACAGCGTCATGCCGAGCGCAATGACGAGCAAATGCGCAAAGACAATCTGAGCGCCGAGAATGCCCAGATCGGTCAGCGCCAGCGACATTAACAAAACCACGACCGGCCCGAGATACCAGAGGATTTGCGCGACCCCACTATGCTTGCCGCGCTTCCCCTCAGGCGCCATTTCGGCGATCAGCGACCAGGATGCCGGGATGTCCGCCCCGACCGCCAGTCCGACGATGATAAAGCCGACGACAATCATCCAGGGCGCGCTGGCGAACACAAGAAAGAGCATGCCGAATGCGTAAACCAGCATATCATATTGATAGATTTTCTTGCGGCCAAATCGGTCACACAGCCAACCGCCGATGAGGGCACCAACGCCCGCCGAAATTGCATTCGCGCTGAACGCCGCAATCAGACCGAGGAATGAATCACTCAGGCCATAAGCATCTTTCCAAAGCGTGAGCGCGACTGAACCCGCCACAATCGAACCCGCATCAATGTAGTTGGCGAGGCCCGCCAGGATCGTGTTTTTCCAATGCTCGGCATTGCTCATGCCTGTGTTGGTGCTCATGACATCCCCTTCTTGTTTTCGCTTTGAACCAATATGTTGCGTGTAATCTGATCGACTCGGGTCACACCCGTCAGCGCCATCGCCACGCGCATTTCGGCGTCGATAAGCTGCAGCATGTGCGCGACGCCCGCTTGGCCCGCTGCCGCGAGGGCAAAGGCCCATGCTCGGCCGAGCAGCACGCCGTCTGCACCCAGCGCCATCATCCGCGCGACGTCGAGACCGGACCGAATCCCGCCATCGGCCAGCACTGTGACTCGGTCGCCAACCGCGTCGGCAATGGGCGGCAGTGCGGTGGCTGTCGAAGGCACACCATCAAGCTGCCGTCCGCCATGGTTCGAGACAATGATGCCATCGGCCCCGTGGTCCGCCGCCAGCCGCGCATCCTCTTTGTCGAGAACACCCTTGACGATCAGCGGTCCCTCCCATTCTGAGCGTATCCAATCGAGATCAGCCCACGTCACGCCGGAATCGAAATTCTCGCGCATCCAAGCAAAGAAATCGGAAAGCCCCGTCTTGCCCTTCAGCACCGGAGCGACATTGTCCAGACTGTGGGGCCGCCCCATGATGCCCACGTCCCATGCCCAGCCCGGTCGCATCGCCCCTTGCACCCCGCGCCGAACCGATCCTGTCAGACCCGGCGCACCCGCAAGCCCCGAACGATAGTCACGATAGCGCGCGCCCGGCATCGGCATATCCACCGTAAAGACCAGTGCCGAGCAGCTCGCTGCCTTTGCCTGCGCCAGAAGATCGCGCATGAAGGCCCGGTCGCGCAGCATGTAAAGCTGGAACCAGAAGGGCTTGGTCGCGCCCGCGGATACTTCACCAATCGGACACGCCGAAACCGTCGACAGCGTAAACGGCACGCCCGCCACTTCTGCCGCCCGCGCTGCCTGAACCTCGCCGCGCCGCGCGTTCATCCCCGCGAGACCAATGGGTGCGAGCGCCACCGGCATCGCCAACCGTTGCCCGAAAAGCGTCGTCGAAAGATCAATGTCAGACACGTCGCACATGACCCGCTGGCGCAGCGCAATCGCTTCCAAATCGCTGATGTTCCGCCGCAACGTCACTTCGGCGTAGGAGCCCCCGTCGATATATTCGAACAGAAACCGGGGCAGCCTCCTGCGCGCCAGTTCGCGGTAATCGCTGATCGACGCCGCTTTCATGCTGCTGCCCGTTCGGTCCAGCGCGCATGATAGTCGGTGAGATCATCATCAAGCGGCGCAACCCGCGTTAACGCGCCCGACGGCTTCAGCGCAGGATTGATCAGCCGCAACGCCCCGAACGACAAGTCATTATGCGCATTCGCGACATAAACCGCATCATCAGGCCGTAGCGATGCCAGCGCCCGCACGAAGACTTCGGCCTCGGCAAAACGCCCCTCGATCAGGATCGCCCGCACTGCACCGATCAGGTTCAGCGAAACATGCGTCATCATTGCCGCATAAAGACAGACAGCGGCCCGCCGCGCAAACCAGTCTTCCGGCGCGTCAATCCACGCGCCCTCCCGATTGGGAAACGGCCCGCACCCGTGCGCAAAACCCGGCAGCAGCATCGCCCCCGACGCAATCACGCTGGCCACCGCAGCGAGCAGCGCGGGCTGGTCGGGCTTGATGTCGACCTGCCGCGTATCGATCCCGATCTGCGTTTCGATTTCGCGCCCGCCCATCCAGCGCGCCGACGGGACCATCCGCCCCTCGACGTCAATATTGACAAGGCAATCTCGATCCTGCGGCAATCCGGCGAGCGGCACCGGCGCGTCAGGCGTCCGCATTGCGATAAACCAGGTCCCGGTCGAGAGCACCGTCGCGTCGCCCGCCGAAATTTCCGCAAACCCTCGTGCGGCGACCAGCGCTGCATTGCTGTCATGCACGCCACAATAAACATCCACATCTGCGGGCAACCTCGTTCGCGCTGCCCATTCGGATGTTATCGGCCCGAGCACATCGCCTGCGCGGCGAACCGGCGGCAGATGTTTGGTCCAGCGCAGACCATCCATCATCGAAGACGGGCGACCCTCTGAAGGACACCAAAGATCGGTATGCGTGCCCAGACTGCTCACTTCGGTCGCCGCCACGCCCGACAGTCGCCACGCCCAATATTGCGGCCACATCAGGATTTGCGCATCGCCCGTGATCAGCGCCGCCTGTTGATACAGCTGCACGCCAAGGTTCAATCCATCGGGCAATGCAGGCGATCCCGTTTCGATAAAGGGCGGTCGCACCGCGTCATAACGGGCGCGCATCCCGGCAGATACCGGCGCTTCATAATCCATTGGCGGTGCCACCAACTGATCATCGCAAACAATCGCTGCCGCCGCGCCATGCGCCACCGGGAAAATCGCGCCAACATCGGCGCGCTGCGCAAACGCCGCCAGCGTGGTCGCCAGCCAATTCTCGATCCCGAACACATCAAGCACTGCCCGGCCATCATGAACCGCGTGCGCATTGGCCCGCGTCGCGCGCTCGATCAGTCTGCCCGACGCATGCCACAGCGTCAACTTCGCCATTGTCTTGCCCACATCAAACACGATGATCGCGCGATCCGCCAAGCCCCGTTTCCCTCTCGATCCACAATTAGATTTGATTGGTGATTATCGAATATGATTGAAATGTGCCAGCGTTATTGATACCCCACGTTCAAATTGACGTCGAACCCTGAAAGCCCTGCCGCCCAATGAACGCCCACAGCCCTGTTTTGCCTGCAACCGCATTGCCTTTTGTCGTGCCCGTCAGCCGCTGGTCGGATGCGCAAGCCGCGAGCAAATCGCCCGCTGAACTGCTGCTCTACCGGTCGAACTTGCTTGGCTCGGACCTGACGGTCACCAATTTCGGCGGCGGCAACACGTCGGCCAAGCTCGCTGAAACGGATCCGCTGACTGGCGAGACCGTGACTGTCCTCTGGGTCAAAGGATCGGGCGGCGACATCGGCTCGATGACGCTCGACGGTTTCGCAACACTCTATCAGGACAAGCTTCTCGGCCTTGAGAAGCTTTATCGCGGCGTCGCGCATGAAGACGAAATGGTCGGCTACCTCCCGCATTGCACCTTTAATCTCAACGCCCGCGCGGCGTCGATTGACACGCCGCTGCACAGCCTCCTGCCTTTTGGGCATGTCGATCATGTCCATCCCGATGCGATTATTGCGCTCGCGGCGTCCTCCGGCGGTGAAGCAGTAACAATGGAAATCTGGGGCGGGAAAATCGGCTGGCTGCCGTGGAAGCGCCCGGGCTTCGATCTTGGCCTTCGCCTGCGCGATTTTGCGGCGGCCAATCCGGCGTGCGACGGCGTCATGCTCGCGGGCCACGGCATCATTTGCTGGGCCGATACGGCAAAGGCCTGTTACGAACACACCATCCGCCTGATCGCCGATGCCGCAACCTATCTGAATGCGCACCTCGCCAAGGGTCCGGCGTTCGGAGGCCATGTCGTCGCGCCCGCCATAGACCGCGCAGCAATCGCCTCGTCACTTATGCCCCGTCTGCGCGGTCTGATGACCGGCGACCGCAGCAAAGTCGGACATTTCTCTGACGATGCCGAAGCGCTCGAATTTACCGGATCACGTGAGTTTCAGCGCCTCGCCGCCATCGGCACTTCCTGCCCCGATCATTTCCTGCGCACCAAGATCGCGCCACTAACGCTCGATCCTGCAAAGCTCGAAGATACGGCCTACCTTGCGCAAGCGATCAACGATTACCGCGACGGCTATGCTGCTTATTACCAGCGTTGCGCCGTCCCCGGCGATCCCGCCATGCGCGACGCCAATCCCGTCGTTGTCCTTGTTCCCGGCATCGGGCGCATCACATTCGCCGCCGACAAGACGACAGCACGCCTAGCGGGCGAGTTTTACGGCAATGCGATCAACGTGATGCGCGGCGCAGAAGCGATCGGCGACTACATCGGCCTCGACGAGCGCGAGGCCTATGGCATCGAATATTGGGCGCTCGAAGAAGCCAAGCTCCAGCGCATGCCAAAGCCCAAGCCGCTCGTCGGCAAGATCGCGCTGGTGACGGGGGGCGCAGGCGGCATCGGCGCGGCGACGGCAAAGCGCCTGCTCGCGGACGGTGCCTGCGTTGTCCTCGTCGACCGTGATGCGGATGCGTTGGCCGCCGCCGAGACCAGTCTCAAAGCTGCGCATGGCAAGGATGTTGTCCGTTCGGCAATTTGCGACGTGACGGATGAAGCGCAAGTGCAAGGCGCGTTTGACGTTGCCGCGCGCGAATTTGGCGGGCTCGACATCCTCGTCGCCAATGCGGGTATCGCCTCATCCGCCGCGATAGAAGACACGACAGTTGCCCTCTGGCGCAAGAATTACGATGTGCTGGCCGAGGGTTATTTCCTCACCGCCCGCGCTGCCTTCCCGCTCATGAAAGCCAATGGTGGCGGCAGCATCGTCTTCATCGGTTCGAAGAACGGGATTGCGGCAGCGACCAACGCATCGGCTTATGCGTCAGCAAAAGCGGCCTCGCTCCATCTCGCCCGCTGCCTCGCGCTCGAAGGCGCGCCGTCGGGCATCCGGGTCAATGTTGTGAACCCCGACGCGGTTATCCGCGGCTCGAAAATCTGGGACGGTGACTGGCGACAGGAACGCGCCGGTGCGCACGGGATCGACAGCGGCAAGGAACTGGAAGAACATTATCGCAAACGATCCCTGCTGGGCCTTGATGTCTTGCCCGAAGACATTGCTGAAGCGGTCTATTTCCTCGCCAGCGATATGTCGGCGAAATCGACCGGCAACATGATCAATGTCGATGCGGGCAATGCCCAGGCATTTGTGCGATGACGGGAGAGTGAAATGCTTCGCATTATCCGCTTGATGTTGCCGTGGCTGGTCGTCGTCGCGCCGGTCGCTGCAGTCGCACAAGGCGGCCCGCCGCCCGTCGTCGCGGCGACAGCCCCTGCCGAGCCTAGCGCGATGCCGCTCTATGGAGACAAAACTCCGGGCACCGCCACCACTGAAGTCTGGGCGACACAGCTTGGCGCCCATGTCGTCCGCAACGTTACCCGCCCGACGCTGACGCCTTTCCTGCCGCGCCGTGGGGCCGCGAATGGTGCTGCAGTCATCGTGCTCCCAGGTGGCGGATTCATGTCATTGTCGGTCGGCCATGAAGGCTGGGTCGCCGCCAAAGCACTGGCAGCGCGCGGCTTTACTGCGTTCGTTCTTAAATATCGTCTCAAGCCCACGCCCATCGATGCCAGTGAATCAGCCGCCTACGTCTCCGAAACGATGCGCGCGGCGTTTGGCAGCCCCGCCGGACCCGAATCGCTATTCAATCCCGATGCTCAGCGCGATGCCGAAGCGGCGCTGCGGCTGGTGCGATCGCAGTCTGCGAAATACGGGATCGATCCCAAGCGCGTCGGCCTGCTCGGCTTTTCGGCAGGCGCGCGGACCTCGCTAAGGGTTGTGCTGACCTCGCCCGTCGATGCCCGGCCCGACTTCTTCGGCTATATCTACGGCGATTTGTCGAGCAGGCCAGTGCCGACCGGTGCCCCGCCGATGTTCGCTGCCATCGCCTTTGACGACCAGCTTTATCCCAAGGGCGTCCTCGCGCTCGCGCAGGACTGGCATAACGCGAAACGGCCCGTCGAGTTGCACGTCTATCAAAAGGGCGGGCACGGCTTTGGCCTCGGCAGAACGGGTGAAACGACCAATCTGATGCTCGGCCAATTCGTCGCTTGGCTCGACATGCAAGGCTTTCTGAAGGCGAAACGATGAGCCGGACCCTCCCCCTTTCCGCCGACCAGATCGCAGACCTCAATGCACCACAGATGGAGGCGTTGCGCGACGATTACGATTCGTTGGGTCGCAAGCTCGCGCGCTCGGGCATCGCGATTGACGCGATCAAGGACAAGGTCGCAGGCTTTTCCGTCGCCATCCCCAGTTGGGGCAGCGGTCGCGGTGGCACGCGCTTCGCCAAATTTCCGATTGCGGGGGAGCCGACCAACATCCACGAAAAGCTGGCGGATTGCGCCGTCGTCAACCAGCTCTCGACGATGACTCCGCGCGTTTCCCCGCACTTCCCGTGGGACAAGGTCAGCGACTACGCTGCCTTGAAAGAGGAAGCCGCCAGCTTTGGCCTCGGCTTCGATGCCGTCAACTCAAACACATTCCAGGATCAACCCGGCCAAGCGCACAGCTACAACACCGGCAGCTTGGCTTCGACGTTGGAAGCGACCCGCCAGCAGGCCGTCGAGCATAACATCGAATGCATCGAAATCGGCCAGAAGCTCGGCTCGACCGCGCTCACCGTCTGGGTCGGCGACGGCACCAACTTCCCGGGTCAGCAGGATCTGGGTCGCAGCCTCGATCGCTATCTCGACGCGGCGGCGCAAGTCTATGCGGCGCTTCCGGATGACTGGCGTATGCTGCTCGAGCATAAGATGTTCGAACCTGCCTTTTATTCGACCGTGATCAGCGACTGGGGCTCATCAATCCTTGCCGCCCAAACGCTCGGGCCAAAAGCACAATGCCTTGTCGATCTCGGCCACCACGCGCCCAATGTGAACATCGAACAGATCGTGGCGCGCCTCCACCGCTTCGGAAAACTCGGCGGGTTCCACTTCAACGATAGCAAATATGGCGACGATGATCTCGACAGTGGATCAATCAACCCGCACCAGCTTTTCCTCGTCTTCAACGAACTGGTCGAGGCCGAACTGCACCCGCGAGACGGCTTCAACCCCGCCTACATGATCGACCAGTCGCACAACGTCACCGACCCCATCGAAAGCATGATGTCCTCAGCCGAAGCCATCGCATCTTGCTACGCCAAGGCAATCCTTGTTGACCGCGACGCCCTCCATGCCGCGCAGGATGGCAACGACACAATGATGGCATTTCAGGCGCTGCGCCGTGCGTATAATGTCGATGTGGCCCCGATCCTCGCCATGGCGCGCGTCGAGGCTGGCGGCGCGATCGACGTTCTGGCAGCCTACCGCGAGAGTGGCTATCGCGCGCGCAAGGCGCAGGAACGCAAAGCGGTCGGCTTCGGCGCTGGCATTGTGTGATCGAAATTGATTGAAACACGGTGCATGTTCGCGCATTGATCATAGATGCACGCCAACGAACGCGAAGCCGTCATCCTCAAGCTACTTGCCGAACGCGGCTTCGTTTCGTTCCGCGATCTCGAAAAGCAAGTCAACGGTTCGCCTGCCACCATCCGCCGCGATCTTGAACGGCTCGCGCAGGAAGGTCGCCTCGCCCGTGTCCGTGGCGGCGTTAAATCGATGAATGAAGTCCCCGCGCCGTCAAACGCGCTTGCCGCGGCGCTGCATCTCGCCGGTGTGCCGTTCCACGAAAATATCGCGCGCTACGCACCCGAAAAGCGCGCCATCGGCAAAGCCGCCGCAGCGCTGTGCAGCCCCGGCGAAGGCATCATGATTGATGGCGGCTCGACCACGCTGCAAATGTGCCCGCATCTCGCTGGACTCAATCTGCAAGTGCTGACCAATTCGCTGCATATCGTTTCGGCGCTGATCAACCAGAATGGCACGCGCATCCTTGTGCCCTCGGGCGCGGTTTTCCCCGAACAGAATATCATTCTCTCGGTCTTTGGCGATGACGGCATGCCGCGCTTTCATGCCCCCAAACTTTTCATGGGCGCGGCCTCAATCGGCCCTGCAGGATTGATGCAGGCCGACATCGTTCTCGTCGCTGCCGAACGCCGCCTGATCGAGCGTGCCGATGAAATGATCATCCTCGTTGATGCGTCAAAATTCGACGGGCCCTCGGGCAATGTCGTCTGCGGGCTCGAAGAAATCGACACGATCATCACTGACGACCGTGTTTCAGACAAGACCGCGACGATGCTTGACCGCGCTGCCGTAAAGCTGATCGTCGCCTAAACCCGATTGGCGCGCGCGATGCTGCCAAGGATTTTTGCGCTTGGTTTCGGCGTGCGCGCAAAGGTGACCGGATCGACGCTGTGCAACCCGAACCTCGGTTTATAGCCGAAGATCCATTCGAAATTGTCGAGCAGGGACCAGTGGAAATGCCCCTTGACGGGCACACCGTCGCTCATGGCCTTGCGCAGTTCGACAAGGGCTGCCGGAATCAAGCGCGCGCGAACGGCATCATCAGTGGTGCCGACGCCATGTTCGGTCACAATGATCGGGATACCTGTCGCAGCATGGGCATAGCGGACGGCGCCGGCAAGCGAGGGGGCATAGACTTCCCCGCCGGAGAAGTTTCGATCTGATCCTTCGGGCGGCGGCAAGCTGCCGGTCTCCGTCCAGATCTTCCGTTCGTAATTCTGCACACCCAGATAATCATCGCCGCGCACGCTATCCAGCCATGGCTGATACAGCTTGTTGCGCATCGCATCGCGCATGCTGTTCATGCCGGCGGCCTGATCGTCAAACATGGCGAGGCTGACGCCAACCGGCAAATCAGGTCGCACCGCCTTGATCGCTGCCCGTCCTGCCTTGTGCGCCAAAACCATATTCGCCGTCAGCGCGGCAATATCTTCGGCGTTGACGACATTGCCCGCGACAAACTTCACAGACCCGGTGGCGCGTGCAGCCGCCGCCAGCGTCAGCCGCTGAATTTCGGCAACCTGAGGCGGCAAAACCGCGCCCAGCAACGTCGGCAGATTCGGCTCGTTGAATGTCAGCGCATAACCGATGTTCGCACTCAAATGGCGGGCAGCGCGTTCGCAATAGCGGGCAAAGAGCGCGGGTGATTTGGGATTGGTCCATCCGCCCGACGCGGCGAACCAGCGCGGTGTTGTGAAATGGTTGAATGTCACGCAGGCGATCAACCCGCGCGCGCGGCATCCCTCGATCATGCGCTTGTAATGCTCAAGCGCGACGCGCGAAAACAGGCCTTCCTCGGGCTCGATCCGCGACCATTCGAGGCTGAAGCGATAGGTGTTCAGCCCCATGGCCTTGGCAAGGTCAAGATCAGTGGGCCACATTGTAAAGCTGTTGGTGGCGTCACCCGATGGTTCGGCAAAGACAGTGGGTTTGACATTTTCCATGACCCAGCAGTCGCTGTTGACATTATTGCCTTCCACCTGGTGTCCGGCAGTGGCCGCACCCCACAGGAAACCCGCAGGAAATGCCGTCGTCGCGCGGTTCGCAGATTTGGCAAGCGCAGGCGGGGACAGCGCGGAAGCAGCCGCAGCCGCTCCCGTCGCGAGGATCGTGCGGCGGGATACAATGTCAGTCATTGATCAGTCCTTCAAAACTTCGCCGTCGCGGTCAACCAGAACGACCGAGGCTGGGCAGGGACAACCGAGAACAGCTGGTTGGGATTCGCCGCAACATCGGCTTTGGTCAATCCCTGTCGATCGAGCGAACTGAAAGAACCGCTTGGAAATGCGCATATCCGTCTCCCCTGATGCCAATTCGTTGCTGGTTTTGGCCAGCATTTGACATTTTCTGTCGTCAGGGCATAGTTAAGTTTGATTGCAAACACAAGCTAATGATCGAAAATGATTGAATTAGTGATTTGAAACTCCTTTGCGGGGGTAACGGTCCAGAAAAATGGGAGACGAAGACATGCCAATCCATAAAAGTCGTTACATCGGGTTGGCGCTTTTGGCCGCAACGAGCATGACCGCGCCATCGGTCGCCGATCCCTTGGATGACGGCTTCAAAAGCCCGCCCGCGTCGGCCCGCCCGCGCGTCTGGTGGCATTGGATGAACGGCAATGTGACGGAGGAGGGCATAAAGCTCGATCTTGAGTGGATGAAGCGCATCGGCATCGGCGGCATCCAGAATTTCGATGCCGAACTGAAAACGCCGCAAGTCGTCGAAAAGCGTCTTGTTTACATGACGCCGGAATGGAAAAAGGCGTTTCGCTTTGCGGCGCAAACGGCGGACCAGCTTGGGCTTGAAATGGCGATTGCCGCATCACCGGGCTGGAGCGAAACCGGCGGCCCGTGGGTCGCTCCGCAAGATGGCATGAAGAAGCTCGTCTGGACCGAAACGACGGTTTCGGGTGGAAAGCCCATCAAAGCAAAGCTCGCGCAACCAGCGCCGACCACGGGTCCGTTTCAGGACATGGTTATGCCCGCTGATCCGCTCACGCAGGTGCATAGTGGCAAGGGGGCGCTGCCAAGTCTGTATCGAGACACCCACGTCATCGCCTATCGCGCTGATGCACCAACTGCAGGAGCGGAATACTCGACGTCGGCGGCATCCGGCAACGTCGCGATCCTCAGCGATGGCCGCTACGACAGCGTCTTTGCGCTCCCCGGCGGGACCAAGCAGTCGCCCGCCTGGATTCGCGCCGATTATGCCAAGCCGCAGATGGTCCGATCCGCGTCACTCGCCCTGCCGCCAGTGTGGCTGTTCGGCGCTGGCCCGTATGAACCTGTGGTCGAGGCCAGTGCGGACGGCGTGACTTTTACAGAAGTCGCACGTTTTCCAAACCGGTCGAGTCCGCAATATACTGTCAGTTTTGCGCCGGTGAAGGCGAAAGCGATGCGGATCATGTTCCGCCCGAGCAGCGTTCCGTTCAATCTGCCGTCGCCACCTGCGCCCGGCGTCGACTTCTCGGCATTGGGTAGTTTTGGCGGCGGCGGAGCCTCGGGTATCTCGGTCAATGAAGCCCTTTTCAATGCCGCGGCGCGTGTCCATCGTTTTGAAGAGAAAGCGGCCTTCGCGATGAACGCCGATTATTATGGCATTGCGTCGCCCGAAGGCCGCGGCATTGCCGCTGCCGATGTCATTGATCTGACCGGCAAGATGGCAGCGGATGGCGCGTTGGGCTGGACGCCGCCGAAGGGCGACTGGCGCGTGTTGCGCTTTGGCTATTCGCTGACCGGCAAGGAAAATCATCCGGCCACGCCCGAGGCCACTGGCCTTGAAGTCGACAAATTCGATGCCGATGCCGTGCGGCGATACATCAACACTTACCTCGACACCTATGTATCGGCGGCGGGCGCAGATATGATCGGCAAGCGCGGCGTGAGTGCGGTCCTCAATGACAGCATCGAAGTGGGTGCGGCGAATTGGACAGACCGGCTCGTCGCCGAGTTCGAAACGCGGCGCGGCTATGATCCGGTTCGATGGATGCCGGCGCTGACCGGCGTCGTCATTGGATCAGCGGGAAAGACGGACGCATTTCTTTATGACTTTCGCAAGACACTCGCCGAACTCATCGAGCAAAACCATTATGCAACGATCACCTCAGAATTGCACAAGCGCGACTTGATTCATTACAGCGAAGCGCTTGAATCGGGCAGGCCGTCAGTTGGCGACGACATGGCAATGCGCAAGACTGCCGATATACCGATGGCGGCGATGTGGACCTATCCGGCGGGACAAGTCGGCCCCATGTCGCAATATTGGGGCGACATTCGTGGTGCTGCTTCGGTGGCGCACATCTATGGTCAAAATCTGGTGGCGGCGGAATCGCTGACGGCGGCCATGTCCTTCTGGAGCTTTGCGCCGCGCGACTTGCAGCCGATGATTGATATGGAATTTGCGCTCGGCGTGAACCGCCCCGTCATCCACACGTCGGTTCATCAGCCGCTCAGCGAAAAGATGCCGGGCTTTTCGCTCTGGATATTCGGACAATATTTCAGCCGCTTGGAAACTTGGGGCGAAATGGCCAAGCCGTGGATCGATTATATCTCGCGCAACAGTTTCATGCTTCAGCAGGGGCGCTTTGCCGCCGATGTTGCCTATTTCTATGGCGAAGAATCGCCGATTACCGCGCTTTACGAAAGCAAGGTTCCGACAGATACACCGAAAACCACCGGCTTTGATTATGTGAACGCCGATGTCGTGCTGAACGAACTGACGAACGATGGCAGCGATGTCGTTGCCAAACACGGTGCGCGTTACAAGCTGATTTATCTGGGCGGAACGAGCCGCAAGATGAGCTTGCCTGTCCTCAAACGCCTTGACGCCCTTGTGCGCGGTGGCGCGACGCTGGTCGGCGCAAAGCCCGAAGGCACGCCGAGCTTGTCTGACGATCCGGCGGCCTTCGGCGCGCTTGCTGATCGGCTGTGGAGCGGCGAGACGGGCAGGGGGCGTGTCGTCGTCTCGACCGACATCAATGCCGCGCTGGCGACGCTTAACATCGCGCCTGATTTCAGTCATTCGAACCCCGCCGCAGACACAACTGTGATGTTTGTCCACCGGACAATGCCAGGGACGGACATTTATTACTTCACCAACCGCAAGGATCGCGCCGAGACGGTGGACCTCAGCTTTCGCATTACCGGAAAAACGCCCGAGCTTTGGGATGCGACATCGGGGACATCGACCAGCGTTGGTTTTACCATCAAGGATGGCCAAACCATCATTCCGATGGCGCTGCGCCCCTATCAGTCGGGCTATATCATTTTCCGCAAACCTGCTGCCGTCACTGGCGCAACATCGGCAGCACCTGTGGTCACATCACTCGGCGAACTGACGGGTCCTTGGACGCTCGCTTTCCAGCCCGGTCGCGGCGCTCCCGCTAGCGTCACCATGCCCAAGCTGGTCGATTGGTCGAAAGACAAATCAAATGAAATCAATTACTTCTCCGGCATCGGTCGTTACAGCCGAGAATTGATTGTGCCCCCCTCGGCGTTGTCCAAGGGCAAGGCTGTGATGCTCGATATGGGTGATGTTCGTGATGTTGCAGAGGTCTTTGTCAATGGTCGTTCGGCGGGCACGCTATGGAAAGCGCCCTATCGCATCGACATCACGAGCGTTGCCAAGCCGGGCAAGAACAACCTCGAAATCCGCGTCGCCAACCTCTGGGTCAACCGCCTGATCGGCGATGTTCAGCCGGGCGCCAAGCCGATCACCTTCACCACGCTCAAGACCTATACGGCAGGCGCGCCGCTCCGCCCTTCGGGGTTGATTGGGCCCGTCAAACTGGAAGTCGAAGCCCGCTGACTTCGGCCTTTAGGGTGTGCGGAGCCACGAAGTTCGTTGCGGCGGCGCTTTCCGTCGCGATTTTCTCGGGCTGCGCGATACTGTATTGTTACGCGTGGCAGCAAGTACGCCGCCGCCGAGGGCTAGGCCGGATTTTAGCAGATCACGTCTTTCCATCCGTGATAATCCTTTATTGGACGACCACGCGCACGCGCACGCGTGCCAGGTTGGGGATGCGCGCATAGGGTGTTTTGCTGTCCCCCTGACGTTGCGAATAGGCCCGCAGGGTCACGAAATAGGTGCCGGGTTTGTCGAAGGCGTGGCTCTGCTTCAGCGTTGCGCGGCTGGTTGGCGCGGCGATCCGGGCTGACACCGGATAGGCGCCCGTCCCGTCGAAATCCCATGCCGCAGCGACGACTTTGCCGGCGGCAGGCGGTGCCTCGACAATGGCGGAGAAATTCACCTGCTCGCCGACCTTCACGTCCGCGCGCGCGCTACCATTCGCGCTCAACGAAACGACGGGCTGAATGCCGCGCCGCGCATTGGCTGTCGGCGGTACGATCACTTGGCCATCGACGACTTTGTAACTGGTCGTTGCGGGCGGGGCGATGCCCCTTTCCACCCATGCACTGACATCGCGCAACGCTTGCTGAAGCATCGGGGTGTAAGTAACCACCCGCGTCGGCGCATCCTTATCTTCAGTCGGGCTGTGCAGAGCATTTTCAGTAAACCAAATCCGATATCGGTTAACGCCATCCGCTCCCAGATTCGCATCGAAGCGCTGGCGATACCAGTCCGCCTGCCAGGGGAACGCCTCGCGATCGAGCAGCGATTCCACCACGATGACTTTGCCGTTGAACTTCCCCGTCGGAACGGTGCCTGCCGCGCCCATTGCGAACAACGGGCCGAGGTTGATGTTGCGTTGCGGGTAGATTGGCTTGCCCTGTTTGTCGCGGAACTGGTCCCACACCTTGTAGCTGGCGTCGGGCACTTGGTGGCGGTGATAGGTTTGCGCGGCAAGGAAATTGCTGTTGTCGACTCGCACCTCATCACCGGCCTTTACCAGCGCCAGAGTCTTGAGATCGACGACCCCGAGCGTCACGGTGTTGCCCATTAGTCCGCGCAGGGCGAGCCGCTTGCCGACCGCCGCCCCCGAAAGGATGTAAAGGTCGCCGCCCAGAAAACCGACATCGGGCGGGGTGCTTTCCAGTTCGAATGCGACCGGGCGCGCAGAACCGGTGCTGACGACGCTTTGCCACGCTGCATCGGCCGAACCGCGTGCCGTGCCGTTAATCCGCCCGCTGTCGATGCCTTTGGCCTCGGCTGCATCGGCAGAAAGCGCGAGCTTGATCCTCGTCGAAAATTGGAGGCGCGCCTTTTTGAGCGAATCCGTCGGGTTCGCCCCCAGATATCCGGGCACTGTCCAGAAATCCTCGAAGTACTTCGGGTCGGCCATCATCATGCCCTGATAGAGCACGGTGAAGGCGTGAACGCCCATCGCCTTGTAGCCAAACCAGCTTTTGAGCGGGAAACCCATGGCGGTGACTTCGCGCAGCGCTTCCAATTCTTCAGCGTTCAATCCGGCGTAAGGGTCGCCGCTGCCGCCCGCGTCCATTGCATCGATAATCTGCGGAAACTTATCCTTGAGGATCCGCATGGCGTGCATCCGGATCGAGAACACGTTCGGGGCAGCCATCGGCGAACCAAGCACGAACGGCACAGCGCCGTCCCACACGCCAACGGTGTTCTCCATGCTGCCCAGCGTTCGGTAGCCGCCGCCGCTGCCACCGTAAAGATAACCAAAGGGACGATGCGGGCCGAACAGTCTGGCCGCCACCACGCGCGAATATTGCGCCGATGCCGCGTTGGCGCGGAAAGCAGCAATTTTGGGATCGGTGCCGAACGCAGGACCCGCCGTTGCCGAGACCCCGCCGCTATTCGTCTCGACGAAATACGCCCCCGACGCGATTGAAAAGCCGATCTTGTCGTCGCCCGGTGTCTGCGCCAGATTCTCGCTGTCGGGGACTGGCGTTACATATTCGAAAAAGCGCCGCTGATACCGCGCTTTGTCGGGAAAATAGAACGAGAAGCGTGCATCGGTGCCCTTGAAACCGCCGTGAACATAATAATGACGGACAGGCGTCGTCCGCCATTCTTCTTTATCGATATACGGCTGGCTGAAAAGGGGGTCGGGTGCCGTCGCATCGGCTTTTGGTGCCGCACTGGCCGATGGGTTTTGAGCGGCTGCCGGGGATGCCAACACCGCAAATCCCAATGTGACGCTTACCAAACCGAACGAACGCCACTTGCTTGCGATCATTGCCTGTCCTTCGCTGGAAAGTTCGGCTCTGTATCGCACAGCCTTTATGGCCGTGCGATACGGAGTCACCCACCCCCTATTCAGAATTTCTTGCTGATGCCGATCTGGAACAAACGCCCAAGCGTGAAGCCATTAGCAAAGCCCAGCTCGTTCGGGTTATTGCGCAGCAGGACAGGCGGGTTTTTGTCGAACACGTTGCTGACGTTGAGCGTCAGACTCAGATCCTTGAGGATCATGCTGTCACCGGGAACATCATATTTGAAAAAGAGATCGACCGTACTGTAAGCGGCGACATGGTCTTGCACCGGCACGCTGGTCGTTGGCGTGATGTTATAGCCGTTGGTATGGTTCCATGTTGCCTGTGCGCGGAATGCGCCGATGTTCAAACCCAAGTCCGATTTAAGGAACAATGTGGGGTTTTCGGTAGCAAGGCCGTTTGCCACCGCTGATGTCGGGCTGGCTTGCTGCTTACGCGTCAACGGCAAGTTTACGTTCAGCCCAAAATCGATACTGCCAAAACCAGTGGCGTGATTGATGTTCAGCCCGGCATCTATGCCCGTGACGTTCAGTATCCCGAAGTTCCCGACCCGGAAATCGACAGCCTCAACAACACGGCCGCCGCCCAGTGATGCAAGAGCATTTGTCAATTGCGTCGATGATCCGAGGAAAGTCGTAATTTGAGCCGCGCTCAGACCATTCACATCATACAGGATGTTATTCGGGAAATCATTGAAAATGCCGGCATTGGAAGTCGGAGTGCCGAGGACATCCTTGAACTTGACGCTGTAATAGCTGATCGATGCGTGAAGCCCTCTGGTCGGATCGAGATCGACCCCGACTGACCAAGTGTCAGCTTTTTGCGGTTTCAAACCAGCCTGTGATCCCTGCAGGGCGATTGTGTTGTTCGCACCGGGAAGCAAAGTCGTGCCGGGCCGCACGAACGGCACGAACGGAAATGGCGTGATCGAGTTGCCGAGCGAGCCAAGCTGATCAACTGGCGTTGGCGCCGTGAACGACGTGCCCCAGTTTCCCCGGAGTTTGAACCCCTTCGTCGGTTCGAACGTGACGCCGACTTTCGGATTAAAAGTTTTGCCGAAGTCACTGTACCGATCATATCGGCCAGAGGCGGCAACCGTTAGCATCGAACCACCATCGCCATTGCCGATGAGTGGCAGGTTCACTTCGCCGAAAACCGAATGGACATTGCGGCTATACGGAATCAGGGGGAAGGTGGACAGCGTGCCGATGCGTATTCCCGACTGGAATCGCCGCTGAAGTTTATCGTTGGTGAATTCATAACCGAACGCAAGTCGTGCATCGCCACCGGGCAGATCGAAAAGCTTGCCTTCTGCGATCATACGGAGTTGCAGCAAGTTGTCCTTGGTCTGGCCCGCAATCATATCGTCGGTAATATCAGCGATCAGGGCTGCGTTATTGCTGGCGATGTTGAAGGGGTTGAAAGCTGTTGCGGCCGTGGTGGCGACCCCCGCAGCATTGAGCCGCGCCTGACTCAAAGTCGTCAAGCTGAACCGGCTGTCGCTCTGGCTCCAGTTGACCAGTCCGCGAAGCTGCCAGCCATTACTCAATTCATGGGTAAGTTCGGCGTTGGCACCATATTCACGGATCAACGTATCAGAATTCTGGCTGTTCCGACCCGAAAAGGGCTCGAGGCTAAAATTGACGGCTGCGACCCGTGTTACTGGCAAGAAGCCGAACAGAATGCCTGGCCCCAGTACCAGGCTTGGCGGCAGCGACCCGGCGACAAATGGATTACTGGCACCGACATTGATTGAACCGGTGAGGATGCTCGACGACCGCGTTTTGCGCTGCCCCCAATAGGCTCTGACATCGATTGCAGTGTTGTCATCAAAGTTCCAGTTGAGCCCGGCGAGAACCCCGTGCCGCTCTGCCTTGGGCACAATTGCCCTGTTGTCGCTGTTATCGCAGCGGTTGGCGGTGTTCGCGACGAATGCCGGTGCCGCGTAAGACACCGACGAGAACACGCCACCGGTCGCATTGATGACAGTATTCACGGCCAGATTGGGATTGCTGCACGTCAGATCGCGCCCTTGATAGGTCGCCGTCGAATAGTCCAGATTGCGGATACAGTCGCGTTCCCGTCCGAACAGCGCGTCGCTCTTGGTGTAGCTATAGGAAATGTAGACCGAGCCATTTTCAAACGTTGTCCCGGCCGTCGCGTTTGCATCCCACTGCCAATAATTTTTCGCAAAGCCATAATGCCCGCCGACCTTGAAGCCATCAAACTTCTTGCGGGTGATGAAATTGATAACGCCGGCAACGGCGTCCGCGCCGTAGGTCGCTGAACCGCCTTCGGTCACGACTTCGACGCGCTCGATTGCGCCCGTTGGGAGGAGATCGGGATCAATCGAGGCCTGACTGACGCCAGCGGATGCAATTCTGTGGCCATCGACAAGGATCAGCGTCGCCGAGCTCGCCGCGTTGTTACCCGAGATGTTGCGCAGGTTAGGGCGTGATATCTGGATCTGGTTGACGGCGATACCGAGGTCCGAAACCGGCACACGGTTAAAATAATTGGTTACTTGCGGGATTGAAGCGAGCAAGGCGTTCGATGAGATTGCGCCTGTTACATCTATTTGATCCTGACCGATGGCGATTGAGTTCGCACCAACCGGCGCTGTGCCGCGGATCAATGTGCCGGTGACAATGATGTCGGCATCTTCGGTGCTATCAGCAGGCTTTGCCGCATCGGCTGCCGGTGCATTCTGCGCCATTGCAGATGTTGAAATGGCCAAAACGCTCGTCATTGCGAGCAACGATACGATCCGAATTCCCGTCATCTTCTATCTCCCCTGTCATTACTCATAGTTTTTATACGCGAGGCATGACGCGTGGAGGAAGGCGACGTCAAGGTTTTTTCGCCTCGTGAAGAAACAATATTTCAACGTGCGACAAAATACAGGGCAATTCGGCAATCTATCGTGCTAGCGATGCGAACATGCGGATCAGCGACCATGAATCGAATCGGCTCAGCCTGCTCAAAGCCATTCGCAGGGCAGAACCCGTTGCCCGCACCGAACTCGTCCAACTGACCGGACTGGCAGCGGGGACAATCAGCGAATTGACCGCTGATCTGTTGCAAAGCCAGATCTTGATCGAACAGCGGGCTTCGACGTCGGGATCAGGGCGGCCCCGCATGCAATTGCGGCTGAATCCCGATGCTGCCTATGTGGCGGGGGCCATGCTCCTGCCGCTCGCTGGGCTGGATATCGGCATCGTCAATCTGCGCGGCGACCGCCTCTATTCGCAAAGGCTGCGCCCGAATTACGCGGCCAATCTCGACGATCTGGCCGGGCAATTGGCCGGACTGATCGATCAGGTGATTGCCGAAAGTCCGTTCGGAAAAGAAAGCATTCATAGCGTAGGGGTTGGACTTCCGGCGCTCGTCGACAGCACTGAAGGCACGCTCCATTGGCTGCAAACCTATCCGCTTGGACCATTTCCTATGGCAGATGTCATGGCGCAGACGCTCGGTCTGCCGGTCCAAATTGACTCCGACACCAATATTGTTGCCCGCGCCGAGCATTGGTTCGGCGACGACCGGCAACTCGATGATTTTTGCCTGGTGACATTGGGGTTGGGGTGCGGTCTGGCGCAATATGCCGATGGCATGCTGTGGAGCGGGTCGAGCGGTCTTAACCCCGAATTCAGCCACACAAAAGTGGTCTATGAGAATGGTCGCCACTGCACCTGTGGCGCGACCGGCTGCCTCGTTACCTATTGCGGCTTGTACGGCATCGTTTCGCAAATTTGCGAAGCGCGTGGTATCGGCATGCCGGACCTCCACCACATCGATGCGATGTTCGATGAATTTGCCCAAGAGGCCCGCCTCGCCGAACCGGCGGCGAGCGAAGTCTTTGCGCGGGCAGGGCAGTTCCTTGGCACCGCGATGGCCAATCATGTCAACTTCTGGAACCCCAAACGGATCATCATTCTTTGCGCCAACGAAGCCCTATCGGGCATGATGGCGGCACCCTTCCGGGCGGCGTTACAGCACAACACCTTGCCCGCGTTCGGTGGTCAGGCTGCAATCGAGTTCAGGGTCGCGGGCGAAGAGCGCTACTCAAAGGGCGCAGCCGCGTTGGTCCTCGAACAGCTCTACCGCGTGCCACGCGATCAACCGGGCAGAGCCCGCCGCCGCACCATGCGCGCCGAGGTGAACGACAATCAGGTTGCCCTCGGCAGCCGGTGATCTCCCCACAGAATTGAGCGTCGGAGGGTTAGCGGCGGCCCATCCATGCTTTGCCGCCAACGCCCCGAGCGACTTACCTTCATTTCGCGGTGCCCAGATCAGGCCGATGATCCCGCTCACCGTTAGGAAGCCGCCGACGTGCTCGCTGCTTATCACAAGAGCGGTTATCGCACACACAAGGCGCAGGAACGCACGGCGGTCGGGCTTGACGCGGGGAACGTCTAAGCGCCACACAGAACAGCAAGGAGAGCGAAATGGACATCAGTCGCCGCGCGTGGATTGGGGGCAGTATGGCAGTCGCCACGATGGCGATGTTCGCCGACGCTCGCCTTGCCATTGCCGCAAACTCGACGCCGCTGCCGATGAATTTAGTGCATCCCGAGCTTCGCGCGCTGCTGCCCCAGATCGAAAAATTTATGGCCATGCAGCCTGCGCTGATGCGTGCAACCCTTGGTGAAGCGCGCAATCCGAAAATGGCGTTCAGCCGTCCGCCGGCCAGCGACGTGCCGCACGAAATGCGCCGTATCCCCGGTGGACGGGGCCAGCCGGAAGTCGCCATTCGAGTCGTCAATGCAAAGCCAGGCACCAGTCGACCCGCTATCCTGCATACGCACGGTGGCGGCTATATTTTGGGGACTGCCGAATCCGCCGTTTATGACCTCCAGCAAATCTGCAAAGCGCTCGATTGCGTCGCCGTGTCAGTTGATTACCGGCTTGCTCCCGAGACAACCTATGCCGGGTCGATCGAGGATAATTACGCCGGGCTAAAGTGGCTGCACGCGCATGCCGCCGAGATCGGCGCGGACTCCGCGAAGATCGCGGTGATGGGCGAAAGTGCGGGCGGTGGCCATGCGGCGTTGCTGGCAATCACAGCCCGCGATCGCGGCGAAGTGCCGTTGTGCTTTCAATGCCTGATCTATCCGATGCTCGACGACCGCACGGGCACGTCGCGGCCCGTGCCAGCGCACGTCGGCACCATCATCTGGACGCCGGAGAAGAACCGCTTTGGCTGGGAGTGTTTTCTCGGCACCGTTCCCGGCAAGGCATCAGCGCCCAGAGGTGCGGTTCCGGCGCGGGTAGCCGATCTGAAGAGCTTGCCGCCCGCTTTCATCGGCGTGGGCACGCTCGATCTCTTCCTGGATGAGGATATCGATTACGCCCAGAGGCTCAACGCAGCAGGTGTGCTGACCGAACTCAACATCGTGCCGGGCGCATTCCATGGCTTCGATGCAATCGCGGCAGCACTGCCCGTCGGAAAAGTCTTTAATGCCGCCAAATTGAATGCATTGCGCCGGGGCTTCGGCATGCCCGCCATCGCGTGATCGCCACCTGATCGAACTTGATTGATCTGGACCACAACGTCCCGAATCGACGAGCGATGCACGTCAATGAAGGCGAAGCACTATTTCTGAGTCTGCTGGCGGCGCGCGGGGGCGATAATGTCCTGCTCGGCGGCGGCGCGAATCTGATGCGCGATCCGCGCAACGGGCGTACTTTGGAATATCTGAGCGAAGACCCGCTGCTGACGGGCACATTGGTGGGCGCATCGATTGCGTCGGTGCTGTTCGGCGAAACCAACCCGAGCGGGCGGTTGCCGATCACTTTCCCGGCGGGTGAGGCACAGTTGCCGCGGCCCAAGGTCGATGGCTTTGGCGTGATCGAAACCAACATCGCCGGATCGGTCAGACCGAAGGATTTCACGCTGTTTGCCGATTACAACATCGAGGGGTCCGACGTCGGCTATCGCTGGAACGCGCGCGAGCGAAAGGAGGCGCTGTTCCCATTCGGCTATGGCCTTAGTTATACCACGTTTGCATCTTCGGGTCTGAAGATGTCGGGCCTGACCGCCAGCTTTTCGGTCGCGAATACCGGCAAGCGCAATGGTGCGACGGTGGCGCAGCTCTATCTCGTGTCGCGGGTCGGTGCGGCAAAACAGCGGCTGGTCGGCTATAGCCGCGTATCACTGGCCGCCGGAGCGTCCGAGAAGGTGACACTAATCATCGACCCGCGCTTGCTCGCCGATTGGAAAGACGGCGGCTCGGCGATGGCGGCAGGCGATTATGGCTTTGCACAGGGGGATAACGCCGAGACGCTGGGTCCCGTGGTAAAGGTTCGGGTGAACGCGCGGCGCTGGAAGGACTAGGCGCGCGCCTCATTCATATCAGCAAGCGCCAGACGCAGCAGTTCCTCCATCGCGTGCCGTGCCTGTGTGCTATCGCCCGCCGCAATTCCCTCGAACACGGCGACATGCTCGGGCAGTGGATCGCGCGGCAGGGCGTGGTGGCGCTGTTTGAAGCGGGTGGTGAGGCCAACTGCCGCACCCACCGAACTGGCGAGCGATGCGAGCGCGTCGTTGTGCGTCGCCTCCAATATGGACAAGTGGAACTGCTGGTCGGCGGCTTGGCCGGCGTCGCTGGCCAGACCGTGGTGGGCCATGGCGTCCAGCGAAGCGCGCATGGCGTCGACATGCGCGGGAGTCCGGCGCAGCGCCGCGAGCGCGGCTGCGGCGGGCTCGATAATACCGCGCAGCTCGAACAACCCGGCGACGAAGCCCGCGTCGGGCTCGCCCGAAAACGTCCACGCCAGCACATCGGGATCGAGCAGGTTCCAGCGAGCGCGGGGCGTGACATGCGTCCCCGCCTTTGGACGGCTTTCGAGCAGGCCCTTGGCGACGAGAATGCGGACGGCCTCGCGATAGGGGGTGCGTGACACGCCGAGTGCCAACGCCTGTTCGATCTCGCCGTCGAGCGCGTCGCCGGGATTTAACTGGCCGCCCAGAATTGCCGTTCCCAGCGTGCGGGCTATCGCCTGATGGATGCGCTCGGCCTTACTCAACACGCACGGTCCCCGGTTCCCTGATTCACTCGTCGAATGCTTCGGTAGTGTGGGAACGACCACGAAGGAAGGCGTCGGCGACAAGCTGCAGCGGTGCGAGGTCGACATCGCTTTCGTGCGACCTGATCAGATCGACGAAGCGGCGATAGAGGCCGGGGTATTCGGCTTCCGGTCCTGTGTCGTGCGGCGTGCCGTCGATGACCAGCGTGTTGCCGCCGTGCGACAGGCATAGGCTCGCGCCCTCGGCTTCGATAGCGATGTCCCAAGTTTGCGGACCGGTCTGCCGCCAGTCGAATTCAGCTGCAATCGGCACGCCCGCGGCAGTCGCCATCGAAAGGCGCGCAGCGATAGGGGCTTGCCGGTTGGCGGGCGTTTCCAGATCGGCGTCGATCAGGCGGACGGGCGCGCCGATGACTTCGGTCAGGATCGACAGCGCGTTGATGCCGGGATCGAACACGCCGAACCCGCCCGGTTCCCAGATCCAGTCCTGCCCGGGGTGCCAGTGGCGGACGTCCTCTTTCCAGTCGATGGTGACATGCTTGAGGGTGTGCGCGGCGACCCATGTGCTGGCGGTGGCCACGGCCGATGCGTAACGCGAATGCCATCCCGCAAACAGCGTCACGCCCTGTTGCGCCGCCAGCGCAAAAAGCGCCTGCGCCTCTGACACGGTCGCGCCGGGCGGCTTTTCGAGGAAGACATGCTTACCCGCTGCCAGCGCCTTCCGTGCCGCATCAAAGCGTGCCTGTGGCGGCTGGCACAGCACGACGGCGTCTAGGTCGGGTTCGCCAGCCAACATGGCTTCAAGATCGGCGTAGTTGTTCACGCTCTCCGCCGACGCGTTGCGGCTTGCCACCGCGACGAGCGCGATGCCGGCCGTCGCGGCAATGGCGGGCAGATGCTGGTCGCACGCGATCTTGCCGAGGCCGACCAGCCCAAGGCGGATGTCCGTCACAGCGCGCGGACCTGCACGGCGGCATTGTCTCTCTCGCGCGCCAACGGGTTACGGACGGGCAGGGTGAAGGCATCGGCCTCGATCTCGAAGACATCGCCGTCCTGCGTGGCGACGCCGTCACCGAACGATAATGTCGCGGTACCGAAGAAATGGACATGCAAATCGCCCGCGCGACGGAACTGCGCGTATTTGAAGTGGTGATGTTCGAGGTTGGCGATGCTGTGCGACATATTGGCCTCGCCCGACAAGAATGCCTTTTCCCAGAGTAGCTTGCCGTCACGCAGGATCCGGCTGGTGCCGCGCACGCTCGTGGGAAGCTCGCCCAGCAACAACTCCGGACCAAGCGCGGCTTGGCGCAATTTCGAATGCGCGAGCCAGAGGTAATTGTGTCGCTCGGTGACATGGTCCGAAAACTCGTTGCCAAGGACGAAGCCGAGCCGGACGGGGGTGCCCGCTGCGTCGATGATGTAGACCCCTGCGATTTCGGGCTCCTCGCCGCCGTCCTGCGCGAAGTCGGGCATGGTCAGCGGCGCGCCGGGGGCGACGAGGATAGAACCGTCGCCCTTGTAAAACCATTCGGGCTGCTGGCCTGGCGCATCGCCATCGGGTTTGCCGCCCGCGAGTCCTTCGAGGAACATCCGCATCGAATCGGTCGCTTGTCCTGCGGCGGATGCCTTGTGCATCTTGTCTCGCCCTTCTGCAGAGCCAAGGTGTGTGAGGCCGGTGCCCGAAACGAGCAGATGCGCTGGATCGGCGTGGTCGATGGGGGACAACAGCTTGACGGCGGACAGGTTGATGGCTTCACCGGCGCGCTGCTGTGCAAGCTTGCGCAGACCGATGCCAGCGGCCAACGCCTGAAGCGCCAGATCGCGGGTCGAAGCAGCGCCGTCCACCCGCCAAGCCTCGCCAGCGTCATCTTGCGCGGCCACGCCCCGCGTGCCGTTTTGCTCGAACTGGAGTAACGACCGGATCATGCCGCTTCCCGCACGCCATTGACGCGGCGCGGCAGACTCCATGGGTTCGCCGCCTGCAACGCCGGGGGCAGCAGCGCGTCGGGCAAATCCTGATAGCAGACGGGGCGCAGGAACCGCATCATCGCCAATGTGCCGACCGACGTTGTGCGCCCATCCGAGGTTGCCGGATAGGGGCCGCCGTGGACCATGGCATGGGTGACTTCGACACCGGTCGGCCAGCCGTTCGCGAGGACGCGCCCGACCTTGGTTTGAAGCAGAGCGAGGACTGGTGCGGCGTCGGCAACGTCATCGAGGTCGAGTTGCAGCGTGGCGGTGAGCTGACCCTCAAGTTCGGCGATAACCTGTGCCATTTGGGCCATGTCGGTGCACCAAACGACCAGCGACGACACCCCGAACACTTCATTGCCGAGCGATTGGTCTGCGAGGAATTGCGCTGCCGTCGTTTCGAAAAGCGCTCCTGCACCGACCCGCTTTGCCGCCGCGTTACTATCCAGCGCCGCTACGCCCGCCGTAAAGGCTGCATGAATGCCGGGCGTCAGCATGACCGGCGCTGGCGCAGCAGCAAGAGCGCTCGATGCTGCGGAAACGAACCGCTCCAGATCAGGCCCATCGAGCGCAATCACGAGGCCGGGGTTGGTACAGAATTGCCCTGCACCGAGCGTGAGCGAGCTGACGAAAGCTGTGCCCAGCGCCTCGGCGCGTGCTGCGAGTGCTGCGGGCATAAGCACGACAGGGTTGATGCTGCTCATTTCCGCATAGACAGGAATAGGTTCGGGGCGCTTGCGCGCAATTTCGACCAGAGCGAGACCGCCGTTGCGCGACCCCGTAAAGCCGACAGCCTTGATGCGCGAATCTGCGACCAACGCGCCGCCTAGTTCGTTCGACCGACCGGGCAAATAGGAGAATACGCCTTCGGGCAGGCCGCATGCCTCGACCGCCGACCGGATGGCCCGCGCGACGAATTCGCCAGTACCGGGATGCGCCGGGTGCCCTTTGACGACAACCGGGCATCCCGCCGCAAAAGCTGCAGCTGTGTCGCCACCGGCGACCGAGAAGGCGAGGGGGAAGTTCGATGCGCCAAACACGGCAACCGGTCCTAACGGCACGTTCATCCGCCGCAAATCAGCGCGCGGCGGCACACGGTCGGGCAGTGCGAGGTCGATTATTGGATCCAGCCAGCCGCCATCACGGACTTCGTTCGCAAACATCCGCAGCTGGCCGGTGGTGCGGCCACGCTCCCCCTCTAGGCGGGCACGCGGCAGGCCTGTTTCAGTCATGGCGGTTTCGATCAGGACGTCGCCGATCGCCTCGATTGCGACCGCCACGGCTTCGATAAAAGCTGCCCGCGCATCGGGCGCAAGTGTCCCGAACACGCCCGACGCCGCCTCGGCCAGTGCACAAGCCTCTGCCACGTCGCTCTCGTTCGCCTCGGCGAATGTCTGGGGCAACTCAGCCCCGCTCGCTGCCTCCACTGCATGGAAGACCGTGTCGCGCCGAACATCGCGCGCACCGACCAGAATGGAGCCGTCAATTGTCATTTATATATTCCGATCAAACTAGCCGCACTGTGGTGGCAGCACCCTGCAATCCCTCGGCCCGAACTTCGATCCGTGCGCTGCCCGCTTTGCCCTGCGACCGCAGGATCGCCATTGCGTGTCCGTGGAAAGTCTCGGCGTCGCGGCTCTGGAACGAGCCGACCGCAAGCGGATTGGCGCTGCCGAAGCCAATCAGGTCGGCGGGTCCATCGATGGTCAGGCTGAGCTTGCGCTTTTCGTCGGGGACGATGCGGCCCTGCGCGTCGAGGATGTCGATGGCAACATAGTGCAGTGCCTGCCGGTCGCGCTTCCCCTTGGCACGTTCGGGCGTGACGCGCAGTTTCGCCGGGGCGGCCACGGTTTCGAGCGTCTTGCGACCGATCACGTTGCCACCGCGATAGGCGACCGCTTCGAGCTTGCCGGGCGCATAGGGAATTTTGAACTCGGTACGCTTTTTATCGCTGGCCTTCAGTGCCTTTGTGCCGACCTGCTTGCCGTTGAGCAATAAGTCGACCCGATCACCGGGCGAATACAACCGCACCGCAAGCGGCTTGCCCTCGGACCCCGCCCAGCTCCAGTTTTGAAGTTCGTCGGACCAACCCCATGGCGCAATAAACTCGACTTTCCCCTCGGGCACCGGACGCTGCACGGACATTTCGAGTGGGCTGAGCCCCCATGCGACATCGCGGGCGCGCGAGGCCGCTTTCTGGTGGCCGATCAAGTCGATGTCGCCGCAATAAGCGTTCACCCAAGGGTAGCTGGCGATGTAGAATGGGAACGCGCCGGTTTTCAGGTGCGTCGACAGACCGATCCCGACTTCGCCGACATAATCCATTGCCGTCCAGACGAACTCGCCGAGAAAATAGGGCGCGCGCTCCGCCAGTGCTGCATAATCGAAGACGTCTTTGGCAAAGGTTTCGGACGCGTAGACGACGCGCTCGGGATGGTCTTTCTCTTCGGCCTCAATGTCTTCGAGCCGGTAGTTATAGCCGGGGACATCGACGAATAGTGTCGATGCGTTGTCGATCTTGCCGCCGCGTCCTGGTCTGGCCGTTGCATCGCCCGCGATCATCGGTGCCCCGAGAACGCCGTGGAGGCCTGCCGTCACCGGGCGCGTCGGGTCGATCCGCTTGATGGCATTGGCGACTTTCCAAGACCATTCGACGCCCTCGTCGGTGGCGCGATAGGGGATTTCGTTGCCGATGCTCCACATGATGACGCTGGGGCTGTTGCGCGCGCTGAGCACCATGGCCGATACCACTTCGGCCCAGTGTTCCTTGAAATGGACCGAGAAGTCCTGCGGCTCCTTGGCCGAATGCCAGACGTCGAACGCTTCCTCGATAACGAGCATTCCCAACCGGTCGCACGCATCGCGCAAGGTCCGCGACGACGGGTTATGCGAGCTCCGGATGGCATTATAACCGCGTGCCTTGAGCAGCCGGACGCGGCGGTCGTCGGCATCGGCAAAGGCGCACGCGCCGAGCAGACCATTGTCGTGGTGGATACAGCCGCCGCGCAGCTTCATCGCCTGACCATTGATCGCCAGACCGCGCTGCACGTCCATCGTCACGATGCGGACGCCGAACAGCTGGACCATGCGATCAACGACCACGCTGCCGCGCCGTAGTTCGGTTTCGAGACTGTGAAGATAGGGGCTGTCAGGCGACCACAGATGCGGCGCGCGGACGGCGAGGGTTTGCTTTACCTCCCCCGTCACGGGTGACTTTGCTTCGGCGACCACGGCACCCTTTGCATCGCGCAAGCGCGTGACCAGTTCGAGTGTCGCATCTGCACTCTTGATGCGCGTGGTGACGTCGACGGCGGCGCTCCCGCTGTCGATACTGCGCGTCCACGCGCCGACGCCCCAGCGGGCAATCCGTGTGGTTGCTGGGATGACGTCGAGCTTGACCTGCCGGTAAAGCCCCGAGCCGCCATACCAGCGGCTGTTGCGGCCGAGATTGCGAACGCGGACCGCGATCACATTGTCGCCGTCGCGCTTCAGGAACGGCGACAAGTCGACCGCGAATGGAATATAGCCATGGACGTTACTGCCCAGACTTTGTCCGTTCAGCCAGACGTCGCTGTCGAGATAGACGCCGTCGAACAGCACCTCGACCCGCGCATCGGCCGGCAGGCCGTCGGCGCGGAAATGTCGCCGATACCACCCCTCGCCGCCAACGGTAAAGCCGGTGTCGGTCGTGCCCACCGACCTCTTCTTGTCGAAAGGGCCGACAGTGCCATCAGGAGCATCCTCGATGCTCCAGTCGTGGGGCAGGTCAACGCTTCGCCAGCCGCTGTCGTTGCGTGTTGGTTGCTCATAACCTTCGCCAGCGCCCCGGAAAAACCGCCAGCCATGATCGAACGGCTGGTCGCGTCCGGTGCCCAGACTTGCGGCCGGTCCGGCGGCCAGAGCCGGCATACCGATCGCTAATGTCAGCGCAGTTGCGCCTGCGGTGATTGCCATCGCTTCGCGACGGTCAGCGCGGAAGGTGCTGCCGGTCACTTCGACGCCCCTAGCACCTTGAGTTGAGCATCGACGCGGTCGAGGTCGGCGACCTTAACGACACCGAACTGGGTCAGCGAATGGAACGAGAAATTGCCGAGATGCGTCTTGAGCTTATCGTTGCCGACACGTTGCTGCACGTTCGGTATTTCCTTGAGGACGATAGCCCAAGCCGCCGGAATCGCCATGAGGTCCGCAATCGACGTATTTCTAGTGTCGAGAGGCCGGGCAATGCGGACGGGCGCGACATAAGCGGCTGCAGGTGGGTAAAGAGGGGCGTCCATCGGCAGGCTCCGGATCAGTGATTGTCGCGCGGCAGGCCGCGCGTTTGGGCGATGCGCTGGAAGTCTTCGGCACCTTCGAGAATGGCCCCCGTGTTCAACTGGCCGACAACGGCGCGCTGGATTTGCTGCCACGGGGTCTGCGACGCCGGATAGGCATAGCCGCCTGCTGCTTCGAGTGCGGTTTTCCGCGCCACCAGCTCAGCGTCGGCGATCAGCACATCGACCGTGCCGCGCTTCAGGTCGATCCGCACCCGGTCGCCCGAGACCAGCAATGCTAGCCCGCCGCCTGCCGCCGCTTCGGGCGAGGCATTGAGGATCGAGGGGCTACCCGAGGTGCCCGACTGCCGCCCGTCGCCCAGACACGGCAGCGCCGCAATCCCTTCGCGCAGCAGATAGGCGGGCGCGCGCATGTTAACCACTTCGGCGGCCCCCGGATAGCCTATAGGCCCCGCGCCGCGCATGACCAGCAGCGTCGTCGCGTCGATGGCGAACGCAGGATCATCGATGCGCGCGTGGTAATCCTCGGGACCGTCGAACACGATCACTGGCCCCTCGAATGCATCAAGGTCGGCCGGGTTCGACAGGTAGCGTGTGCGGAATTCGGGCGAGATCACGCTCGTCTTCATCACCGCGTTTTCGAATAAATTGCCCGACAGGACGAGAAAACCCGCGTCGTTCAAAATCGGCGTGGCGAACGGCCGGATGACTTTTTCGTCCTCGATGGCGACGCCCCGGCAATTGTCGCCGATGGTGCGCCCGTTGGCGGTCATCGCATTTTCACGGATCAACCCTTGCTCGATCAGCTGGTTTGTGACCGCAGGCACGCCGCCCGCGTGATAATAATCCTCGCCCAGATAGTCGCCCGCCGGTTGCAGATTGACCAGCAGCGGCACCTTGTGGCCATGGTCCTGCCAGTCGCGCAGCGCCAGATCGACGCCCATGTGCCGCGCAATCGCCGCCAGATGGATTGGCGCATTGGTCGAGCCGCCGATAGCCGAATTGACGACAATGGCATTGAGGAAAGAATCGCGCGTCATGATGTCCGACGGTTTCAGATCTTCGTCGGCCATCTCGACGATGCGAAGCCCGGTGCGGTACGCGTTCTCCTGCCGGTCGCGGTACGGGGCGGGGATGGCGGCGGACCCGGGCAGCGACATGCCGAGTACTTCGCACAGTGAATTCATCGTCGTCGCGGTGCCCATGGTGTTGCAATAACCGGTGGACGGGGCGGACGACGCGACCAGCTTGATGAATCCGGCATCGTCGATCTCGCCCCGGCTGAGCATCTCGCGCGCTTTCCAGACGATGGTCCCGCTGCCCGTGCGCTCGCCCTTGTGCCAGCCGTTGAGCATCGGCCCGACCGACAGCGCGATGGCAGGGAGGTTCACCGTCGCTGCTGCCATGAGGCAGGCAGGCGTCGTCTTGTCGCAGCCGATGGTCAGCACCACGCCATCGAGCGGATAACCGTAAAGCACTTCGACCAGCCCGAGATAGGCAAGGTTGCGGTCAAGCCCCGCCGTCGGGCGCTTGCCGGTTTCCTGGATTGGGTGGACAGGGAATTCGATGGGAATGCCGCCCTTTTCGCGGATGCCGTCGCGCACCCGTTCGGCCAGCACGAGATGGTGGCGGTTGCAGGGGGACAAGTCCGACCCCGTCTGGGCGATGCCGATGATCGGACGGCCCGAGCGCAGTTCGTCAAGGCTCAACCCGAAGTTCAGATACCGCTCCAGATAGAGCGCGGTCATGTCGATATTCGCCGGATTATCGAACCAGGCAGCGGAGCGGCGATTTCGCGGGGGCGGCGTTGACGTCATCACCCGACGAATATACTCATACAAATATAAGATCAACCTGGGAAGGATAGGATATGGCGGGACCACCGGCGAATTCAGGCGCGGCTGCGACCGTGCCAACAGGCGGTGCGCAATCCTATGGCAAGGCGCTGGCGGTGCTCGCCAGCCTGTTCTTCATGTGGGGCTTCATCACGGTCATCAACAACACGCTGCTGCCGCATCTGCGGAGCGTGTTCGAGCTGAGCTATACCCAGACGACACTGATCGAATCTGTGTGGTTCATTGCCTATGCCGTGGCGTCGATGCCCTCGGCGTTTCTGATCGAACGGGTTGGGTACAAAAAGGCGATCATCATCGGTCTCGGCATCATGGCGCTCGGCGCGCTCGGCATGGTCCCGGCGGCGCGGCTGCCATCATACGAGATCACCCTGATCGCTCTGTTCGTCATCGCCTGCGGCATTGCCCTGCTGCAGGTCGCGGCCAACCCGTATGTCGCGGTGATCGGCCCTTCCGAAACCGCTGAGTCGCGGCTGACCTTGGTGCAGGCATTCAATTCGATGGGCACGTTCTTCGCGCCCTATTTCGGCGGCTATCTTATCCTCAGTCGCACCATGTCGGGCACGACAATGGAGGGCACCGTGATCAGCCTCGAACAGCGCATGGCCGACGCGCAGGCGGTGCAACTGCCCTACATCCTCGTGGCTGTTGTGCTGGTCATCCTTGCGGTCGTGATCGCCAAAGCAAAGCTGCCCGAACTCGGCACCGATACCCGGCGCGCCAATGCCGAAGAGCGCAAGCACTTGTCGCTCTGGAATCATCGCAATCTCGTCTTTGGTGTGCCCGCGATTTTTATTTATCTCATCGCCGAAATCGGCGTCGCCAATCTGTTCATCAACTTCGTCTCGCAGCCCGATATCGGCAATATGACCCAGGCGACGGCGGCGAACTATCTCGTTCTGATGTGGGGCGGAATGATGGTCGGGCGATTTGTCGGCGCGTATCTCATGCGCTCGATGCCCGCCGACAAAGTTCTGGCAGGCTTTGCGATCGCCGCGTTCATCGTGATGATCGGTGCGGCGACGCTGAACGGACCCGTCGCCATGTGGGCGTTGATCCTCGTCGGCCTGTGTCATTCGATCATGTTCCCGACGATCTTCGCGCTCGGTATCAAGGGGCTGGGGCCGTTGACCGAGGAAGGATCGGGGCTGCTCATTACCGCGATTGCCGGCGGTGCATTGGTTGTGGTGCAGGGCTGGCTCGCGGACCGTTACGGGTTGCAGAACAGCTTCTGGTTGACGGCCGCGTGCGAAGTCTACATCATTTTCTACGCGCTGTGGGGTTCGCGGACGGAGGTCGCCAAATGATACGAATTTCGTTGATCGCAGCCGCGCTGTCGGTCTGGTTCGCCGGTCAGGTCGCGGCCAAAGCACGCGTCGATTGCCCCTTGCGCGATGCCCCCTATTCGTCGGCGTCGCCGCTGATTGATATTCTGCTCAATCCAGCGGCGAAAGCAGCTGCCGCGGGTGGGATCCCGCCTATCGGGAGGACAATGCCGCCGGGGTTTATGGGAACAACACCGCCGAGCTTTGCCGCGATTCTGACACTCAAGGAAGCGGCGGGTTTCCTGCGCCAAGCAGCTCCGGATCTGGCGATGATTGATCGAGAGCTTGCCAAAGTCCCAGTCACCGAAGCCGACAAAATTGCGCGTTGTGCGCGGTACGATATCGATCCGCCGAAGCTCGTGGTCCCAAATGGTCGCCCGCGCATTCTCTTGTTCGAAAAGATCAACGGGTTCCGCGATGTCCCCTCGGTTGATGCCGCGCACGCTGCTTTTGTCGCGATGGCGGCGCGCAAGGGCTGGGCGCTGGTCACAACCGACAAAGGCAGTGCATTCACGCCCGCGATCCTGCGCGGGTTCGATGCGGTCATCTGGAACAACATCAGCGGCGATGTCCTGACCCTGACTCAGCGCCGCGCGTTTCAGAATTACATGCAAAACGGCGGCGGCTTCATTGGGGTCCACGGCTCGGCGGGCGATCCGGTGTATTTCTGGGACTGGTACGCCGACACGCTGCTCGGTGCGCGCTTTGCAGGGCACCCGATGGCCCCCCAGTTCCAGACCGCGCGGGTCAAGATCGACGACAGCGCCCATCCCGTCGCGCAGGGGCTTCCCACGACATGGGACATGAGCGACGAATGGTACTCGTTCAAAAACAACCCGCGCGCGAGCGGATCACGGATCGTCGCGACGCTCGACGAGACAAGCTACAAACCCGAAGGCTTCGGCGGTCAGAATTTGCGGATGGGCGACCACCCGATTGCGTGGAGCCGCTGCGTGGGCAAAGGGCGCATGTTCTACTCCGCGATTGGCCACCGGCCCGAACGCTATTCGGACGCGATCTATATGCAGATGCTCGAACAAGCCATTTCATGGGTGGGGACACGTGACGCAAAAGGGTGCACAACGCCCAAGTAAGCCTTGAAGTGAGTGCCGTCCGGCCAACCGAAGCGATGCTCGGCAAGGGGCCTGTGTGCAGCATCGGGCTGTGGCACATCGGCCGGACCTGAACGGTCCGGCGTCGTTGGCTTAATTCTTGACGGGCAATTTCGCCAGATCGGCGTCGATCTTGGCCAGCGCCTCGTCGGTTATCTTGTCGGCGGCATAGGCCTGTATTGCCTTTAATGTCATGCCGCGCGCCATGTCGATCTGAGGGTTCGCCGAAAATTCCGGCATATGCTGGTCAAGGATTGCCTTTGTTGCCGGATTGTCGAGCAACGTCCCGATGTCGGTATCGGCAACCGTGTAAGCAGGCGCGGGGGCGGCAGCGGGTGCGGGTGTCGTTTGGGCAATGGCGCTCATCGGCGACAGTGCGGCGGCAATTAGGGCGATCATGTAGGTTTTGCGGATCATGTCAGTTTCTCCTCTTCGACATTGGTTTATTCATGTATTGAATTAAAGAGGCCTGAACAAACGACTGCACTCAAGTCAACCGGCGAGTCCGATCAGCGCCAGTCCTTCGGCAGACACGTCCAGGTTGATTTGCTCTTTCCCATCAAGGCGCATTGCGACCGGTGGTGCAATCGCTGATCGCATCGCACTGGCGCTAACCCGTCGCGGACACTGGATTTTCGCGGGCATCGGCGCGACACCCTTCGGGCAAGATGGGGAGGAGCGCCATGGATGATTTCGTCAGAGCCGATTGTGGCATCCGCCAGCTTCACGCCCGTTTTGTCGATGCCGTCTGGCGACAGGATGATGCGGCTTTTGCGGGTTGTTTTGTCAGTGATGGCGTGTGGAAAATCGTCGGTATGACGATTGTCGGGTCTGATGCGATTGCCGAGGCGTGCCGCAACCTGCTCGGGCGGTGCGCGCGAATACATCTCCTTGTCGGACCGAAGTTCGCCGTGCTTCGCAGGCGGCACCGTCGCAAAGGCTTCCCAGCGTAGGAAGCAGCGGCGCATCGGATCGGCGGAGAGCAGATTGATCGTCAATGTCGTGCCGGTGCACGGCAGGCCGAAAACGAACATCGGCTTTTCGATCGGCCGGTCGAGCAAGTCGGGATGCTGGATAAGATATTCCTCGACCTGCAGACTGTTGGCACGCGTCGCGGTCAGGCTGGCGCCGACGCGCTGGGGCCGGCTTCGGTGAGCTTCGCTTCGGTGTTGAGCGAGGTCAAGAGGACGTCAAGCCCTTCGAGATTGGCGTCGTCCCCAAGGTCTTCGAGGCCGGTTGCTTCGCGGGCGGCGGCCAGCAGCGCGGTTGTATCCAACATCATCGTTGGTGTCCCCCTCAGGCGGTCGGTGTTGCGGCCAACACCCGCGCAGCCCATTCGGGGCGACAGATCAGCAAATCGGGCATATATGTGTCGGTCTGATTGTAGATCAGCGGGCTGCCATCGGCGCGGCTGACGTGAAGGCCGTGCGCAGCAGCGACGGCGACGGGCGCGCAACTGTCCCATTCATATTGCCCGCCGGTGTGGAGGTAGATTTCAGCCTCGCCGCGGACGATGGCCATGGCCTTGGCACCGGCGCTCCCCATCGGGATGAGTTCTGCCTCGATAGCCTCAGCAACGGCGAGCGCTTCGGCGGCAGGCCGCGTGCGGCTGACAACCATGCGGGGTGGCGTATGTGTGGTGGGTAAAGGTGCAGGCTGGTCCGAACGAAGGACAAGCCCGAGACCGGGCAGCGCCACGGCACCGACCGTCGCCTGGCCATCAACGGCAAGTCCGACATGGACAGCCCAGTCGGTCCGCCCCTCGCCATATTCGCGGGTGCCGTCGACCGGATCGATGATCCAGACGCGCGATTTGGACAGGCGGGCGGCGGTGTCCTTGCTTTCCTCCGACAACAGTCCGTCATCAGGGCGCGCTTCGGCAATCGCGTGGATCAGATATTGGTTGGCGGTCTGATCGCCCGCTTTGCCGAGCGACTTGCCCGCCGTGACACCGCAGTCGCGCACCTGAAGCAGGAGTTTGCCAGCGATCGTGGCGAGATGCGCAGCGAGTTCGGCGTCTGTCATCATTTGAGCGGCATTATCTGACGGATGATAAATTCGGCGGCCTCGGCTGGCGTCATCTCGACGGTGTTGACCCGGATTTCAGGGCTTTCGGGCGGTTCATAGGGGCTGTCGATCCCGGTGAAATTCTTGAGCTGACCGCTGCGTGCCTTTTTGTAGAGCCCCTTGACGTCGCGGGCTTCGGCGACCTCGAGCGGTGTCTCGACGAATATCTCGATGAACTCGCCGTCTGGTAGCATCGAGCGCACCATGTCGCGTTCGGCGCGGAAGGGCGAGATGAACGCGGTCAGCACGATCAGGCCCGCGTCCGCCATCAGCTTGGCGACTTCGCCGACGCGGCGGATATTCTCGATCCGGTCGGTCTCGGTGAAGCCCAGGTCCTTGTTCAGGCCGTGACGGACATTGTCGCCGTCGAGCAAGAACGTATGGCGGTTCATCAGCGCCAGCGACTTTTCGACCTCGTTTGCGATGGTCGATTTCCCCGAACCACTGAGGCCCGTGAACCACAGCACTTTGGCTTTCTGGTTTTTGAGTGCCGCATGCGCCTCGCGGCCAATGTCAGTCGCCTGCCAATGGACATTCTGCGCGCGGCGGAGCGAGAAATGCAGCATCCCCGCCGCCACCGTCGCGTTGGTGATCTTGTCGATCAGGATGAACCCACCGAGGCTGTGGTTCTCGGCATAGGGTTCGAAGACAATGGGTTTGTCGGTGGCAATCTCTGCAACACCGATCGCGTTCAGCTCAAGCGTCTTGGCCGCCAGATGCTCCATACTGTTGACGTTGACGATATATTTGGGCGGCTGGACGGTGGCGGAGACCATCTGTGTGCCGAGTTTCAGCCAGTAAGCGCGGCCGGGGATCATGGCATCGTCGGCCATCCAGACGATGGTGCTCTCGAACTGGTCCGAAACTTCGGGCGGCGCATCGGCGGTTGCGATAACGTCGCCGCGCGAGCAGTCGATTTCAGTGTCGAAGCAGAGTGTGACCGACTGGCCGGCAACGGCTTGATCCAATTCACCACCGAGCGTGACAATCTTGCTGATCGTCGACGTCTTGCCGCTGGGGAGAACACGAATCGCATCGCCGGGTTTGACCGCGCCGGTTGCGATCTGGCCGCTGAAGCCGCGGAAATCGAGATTGGGTCGGTTGACCCACTGAACCGCCATGCGCAGTGGCTTTGCCTGATCGGCCTCGTTATCGAGCGCAACCGTCTCAAGATGCGCCATCAGTGGCTGGCCTGCATACCAAGCCGTGTTCGGTGACTTGTCGGTGATGTTGTCGCCCTTGAAACCCGAAATCGGAATCGCCGTAAAATGGTTGATGCCGATACTGGTCGCGAAGGCGGTGTAATCGACGACAATCGCGTCATATTTCGCCTGATCATAATCGATCAGGTCCATCTTGTTGACCGCAAGCACGATGTTGCGAATGCCGAGCAGCTTGGCGAGGTAGCTGTGCCGCCGCGTCTGGACGAGCACGCCCTTGCGCGCATCGATCAGAACGACGGCGAGGTCGGCGGTCGAGGCACCGGTGACCATATTGCGGGTATATTGTTCGTGCCCCGGGCAATCGGCGACGATGAATTTGCGCTTTTCGGTCGCGAAAAAGCGGTAAGCGACGTCGATGGTGATGCCCTGTTCGCGCTCGGCGGCGAGGCCGTCGACGAGGAGGGCAAAGTCGATTTCCTGTCCCTGCGTGCCCATCCGCTTGGAATCAGATTCGAGGGTTGCGAGCTGATCCTCGAAGATCATCTTGCTGTCGTAGAGCAGGCGGCCGATCAGCGTCGATTTGCCGTCATCGACTGATCCGCAGGTGATGAAACGCAGCAGGCTCTTGTGCTGGTGAACATCGAGATAAGTGTCGATGTCCGCTGCGATCAGCGCGTCAGTTTCGTAGACGGAGGTCATTAAAAATAGCCCTCCGCTTTCTTCTTCTCCATGCTCGCAGCCTGGTCATGGTCGATGGCGCGGCCCTGACGCTCGGAGGTGGTGGTGAGAAGCATTTCTTGGATGACTTGCGGTAGCGTCGTCGCCTCGCTCTCAACTGCGCCCGTCAGTGGATAGCAGCCCAACGTCCGAAAGCGGATCGAGCGTTCGACGGGGACTTCGCCATCGCGCAGCGGAAAGCGGTCGTCGTCAACCATCAGCAGCATCCCGTCGCGCTCGACCGTCGGCCGTGGCGCGCTGAAATAAAGCGGGACGATCTCGATCCCCTCGAGGTGGATGTACTGCCAGATGTCGAGCTCGGTCCAGTTCGAGATCGGAAAGACGCGGATGCTCTCGTTCTTCGCCTTGCGCGCGTTGTAGAGGTTCCACAGCTCGGGCCGCTGGTTCTTGGGATCCCAGCCGTGCGTCGCCGTGCGGAAGCTGAAGATGCGTTCCTTGGCGCGGCTTTTCTCCTCGTCACGCCGGGCACCACCGAACGCGACGTCGAAGCCATATTTGTCGAGCGCCTGTTTCAGCCCCTCCGTCTTCCACATGTCGGTGTGCAGTGAGCCATGATCGAACGGATTGATCCCGCGCTCGATGGCTTCGGGATTTTGATAGACCAGCAATTCCATCCCCGCATCGCGGGCGGCTTTCTCGCGCAGGTCGTACATCGCGCGGAACTTCCACGTCGTATCGACATGGAGCAGCGGGAAGGGTGGCGGGCTGGGATAAAACGCCTTGCGCGCCAGATGCAGCATCACGGCTGAGTCCTTTCCCACCGAATAAAGCATCACCGGCTTTTCAGCCTCAGCCACAACTTCGCGCATGATGTGGATGCTTTCGGCTTCGAGCCGTTCAAGATGAGTAAGAGTCTTGGTCATAATACAAGGTCCAGACGCGCAGACGTAGAGTCTATGTCAAACAATCTTTTGACCCGCCGCCAGCCATCGCTCAAGAAAGGTCTTCTTTACCGACGTCGCGCCCGTGTTTGCCGACACAGGTCTGGCTGTCGAGGCTGGGGATTGCCTTTATGCTATCGAATTGGGGTATGGATAGTGCGATGGACAATGCTGCCCCCCTAAAAATGCGCTCTTGGCTGTTCGCCCCCGGCGACAGCGAGAAAAAGATGGCCAAGGCGGCCGACAGCGCGGCTGACATTGCGCTGTTTGACCTTGAAGATGCGGTGACGCCCGAGAACAAGCCATTGGCGCGGACGATGGTGCATGATTTTCTCGGCGGCCATCCCAACCAACGCCACCGCCTGTGGGTGCGGGTTAATCCGCTTGACGGGCCATGGACGCTCGACGATTTGGCTGCAGTCATGCCCGCGCGTCCAGGCGGCATCATGTTGCCGAAGGTCTATGGCCGCGCCGATGTCGAGCGGCTCGACCATTATCTGTCGGCGTTAGAGGCGGCGCATGGCATCGCGGTGGGGTCGACGCCGGTCATCGTCCTCGTCACCGAAACCGCCGAGGCCATGTTCCACACCGGCAGCTACAAGGGTGCACCGCGCGTCGTTGCGCTGACCTGGGGCGCGGAAGATTTGGCCGACTCCATCGGGGCGAGTTCGAACCGCAACGCCGATGGCAGTTATAGCTTCACCTATGAACTGGCCCGCAGCATGTGCTTGCTCGGCGCAGCAACCGCAGGGGTCGCGGCGATCGAAACGATCCAGGGCGATTTCCGCGATCTTGATGGACTGCGCCTGCGCGCCGAGAAAGTGCGGCGCGACGGTTATCGCGGGATGCTCGCGATCCATCCGGCGCAGGTCGATGTCATCAACGCGGCGTTCACGCCAACGGCGGAGGAGATTGCCGAGGCGCAGGCTATCGTCGATCTGTTTGCGGCCAATCCGGGTGTCGGCGCTATCGGCTATAAGGGCGGGATGCTCGACCGGCCTTATCTGTCGCGTGCGCAGGCATTGCTGGCGCTAGCGGCGGAACAATGACGGTTGCCACTGATGCTGCCGGGCTCGATCTGGGCCAGTATCTTCGCCGGGGCGACCGCATCGTCCTGGGGCAAGCGTGCGGCGAGCCGACGACCTTGGTCGAAGCACTGATCGCCCAAGGTTCGGGTATTGGCGACCTGTCAGCGTTCATTGCGACGAGCTTTTCGGGGCTGTTTACGCCCGATACTGCGGACCGTTTCGCGCTTTCCAGCATGGGTGCCATCGGTGCGCTGCGGACGATGGCTGCGGCGCATAAGCTCGGGATTATCCCCTGCCACGTCGGGCAAATCGGGCCAATGATCGCGGATGGCATCATCGGCTGCGACGTCGCCTTCGTGCAGGTCAGCCCTGCTGATCGTGATGGCAACCATAGCTTCGGCCTGATCGCCGACCATGTTGCGACGGCGGTTGCCAAGGCGCGCTTGGTGATTGCCGAAGTCAACGATCAAGTGCCGTTCGTCTATGGTGACGGCGTGCTGGCGTCGTCGAAGATTGCTGTCGCGGTCCATGTCACGCGCGTGCCTGTTGAAGTCGCGCCTGCCAAGATCGGGCCGACCGATGAAGCCATTGCGCGCTACATCGCCACATATATCGAGGACGGCTCGGTCCTCCAGACCGGCGTCGGCGCAGTGCCCGACGCGGTATTGCGCCTGATCGGTGACCGCAAGGATCTGGGCGTGCATTCGGGGATGCTCGGTGACGGCCTTGTCGATCTAGCCGAATCAGGCGTGCTGACCAATGCGCGTAAGCCCATCGACACCGGCGTGTCGATCAACGGCGCGCTGATCGGCACGAAGCGGCTCTATGATTTCGCGCATCGCAATCCGGCGATCCGCATGTGCAGTGCGGATTACACCCACAGCGCTGCGGTTCACGCGCAAATACCACAGATGGTGACAATCAATTCGGCACTGGAGGTCGACCTGACCGGGCAGGTCAATGCCGAACAGAGCGGCAGCAGCTATTTCGGCGGCACCGGTGGACAGGTGGATTATGTCCGCGCAGGCAGCCGCTCGCCGGGCGGGCGTTCGATCATCGCACTACCCGCGACCGCCAAGGGCGGGACGCTCAGCCGCATCGTGTCGATGCTGTCGGGCCCGGTGACAACGGCACGCAGCGAGGTGGACGTCATCGTCACAGAATTCGGCGCGGCCGAGATGAAAGGGCAAACGCTTGCCGAGCGCACCCGCCGCCTGATTGCCATCGCACACCCCGATTTCCGCGAGGAACTCGACCGTGCGGCGCATGTCATCCGCCAGAGAGGATTCTAGAATGGGCGACGCTGTCCGCTACGACGTGACCGGCGACGGGATCGCGATCCTGACCATCGACCGGCCCGAGCAACGCAATGCGTTGTCGAAGGAAGTGCGCGACGGACTGCGCGCGGCTTGGGCACGCTTCGATGCCGATAGTGCCGCGCGCGTCGCCATCCTCACCGGTGCGGGCGACAAGGCATTTTGCGCGGGCGGCGACCTGAAAGAAATGGTCGAGACGGGCCTTAAAACCCCACCGCGTGACATGTTCCCGGTGCCATACGAAAATATCGCGCTTTCAAAGCCGACCATCGCCGCAGTCAATGGTGTCGCCTTTGCTGGCGGCTGGATGATCGCGCAGGGGTGCGACCTGTGCGTTGCCTCGACCGAGGCCAAATTCGCGATCACCGAGGTCAAGGTCGGGCGCGGATCGCCTTGGTCGACGCCGCTGATCCACATGATCCCGCAGCGCATTTACATGGAGATCGTGCTGACGGGCAAGCCAATCGGCGCGCAGCGCGCCTATGAGATCGGCCTCGTCAACCGCCTCGCCGAACCGGGCAAGACGCTCGATGTCGCGCTGGAGCTGGCGCGCGAAGTGATCGATGGCGCGCCGCTGTCGGTCGATGCGGCGCGGCGCACGGTCATGCTCGCGACGGAAATGGGCCGGAGCGCAGCGCTCGATGCGGGCTATGCCGCGCATGAGACCGCCTACAACAGCGAGGATGCGCAGGAAGGGCCACGTGCCTTCTCCGAAAAGCGCAAGCCCGTGTGGAAGGGACGCTGACCATGACTCTCGACGACCTGACCCGCCCCGCGACGATCGGCCCCGAGGCCTATACCTCGCCCGACTACGCGCGCGCCGAACAGGAACGGCTGTGGCGCAAGACATGGCTTCAGGCGGGCCGCGTCGAGGATGTGCCCGACGTCGGCAACTACATCACTTACGAAATCGGCCCGGACTCGGTCATCATCGTGCGGACCGGACCGGAGACACTGCGCGCCTATCACAATGTCTGCCCGCATCGCGGCCGCCGCCTGATCGATACCCCGGCCGGTGCCCGCAACGCACGCGGAACCAAGGCGAATTTCATCTGCGGATTCCACGGCTGGACCTTCGATCTGCAGGGCAAGAACACCTATATTGAGCATAAAGACGACTGGCAGGGATGTCTCGACGAACACCGGACAAGTCTCGGACCGGTGCAGGTTAATCAATGGGGCGGCTGGCTTTGGATCAACCTCGATCCGCAAGCCGCACCGCTCGCCGACTATCTCGACCCGGCAGCATCGCTGCTCGCGCCCTATGAACTGCACAACATGCGTCCGCGCTGGCGCAAATGGGTGGTGTTCGATTGCAATTGGAAAGTGGCGATGGAGGCGTTTGCCGAGACTTATCATGTCGCGACCACGCATCCCGAGTTCAACGAGTTCGGCCAGTTCCGCGGCTGGGCGCGCAGCCACGGGCTGCACACGCACATCGGCTATGAGGCTCCCGAGGATGTCGGTGAAGACGCGGGCAAGCTGCGACTGGGCAGCGGCCCTGATCCGCGCGTCTCAACCGCTGAAATGCAAGTGTTCACTTGGGAAAATGCCAACACCAACACGACGCTGACCCTCGTCGATGCAGCGCGGCGACTGGTCGATGAACTCCCCGAAGGGACGCCTGCCGGCGAGGTGTCGAAACACTGGATCCAGTCCGCCCGCAATGCCGACGCGGCGCGGGGTGTCGTATGGCCGGTCGTCGATCCGGCGCACACGGCAAAAGCCGGGACCGCATGGCAGATTTTCCCCAATTTCCAGATTGGCCAGGCAGTCAACAACATGCTCTGCTATGCGGCGCGACCCTATGGCACCGATCCCGACAAATGCATTTTCGAGGCGGCAGTGTACGAACTTTATCCGCAGGGTGACGCGCCCGCGACGGAATGGACCTATACCGCGCCCGCCGACTGGCCGCCCGTCCTGCAACAGGATTTCACCAACATGGCCGCGGTTCAGCAGGGCATGAAGAACATCGGCTTTCGCGGCACCCAGCCCAACCCGTATATGGAGCGCAGCATTGTCAGCCTGCATCGCAATCTGGCAGCGTATATGGGCGTGGGGGCACCGCAGCCGATCAGCTGACCGGGATGGCTGCCTCCTCGAACGGCTGACGCGGCAGTAGCGCGAACAACGCACTACCGACCACTGCCGCAATCGCACAGCCGATCAGAAAGGCGGTGTAGGTGCCGGTCATTTTCAGCGAGAGGCTGACCAGCGCCGCCCCGGCTGCGGCCGAAATCGAGATGATCGCGACCATCAGGCCCATGACACTGCTGAAAATCCGGACCCCGAAATTGCGGACGACCATGAAGCCGATCAGATCGCCTTCGCCGCCGAACGACAGCCCGATCAGAACGACTGACAGCATCACCACCGCATCGGTGTCGAAGCCCGAAGCAAGCAGGCTGAGGCCCACAGCGGGCAGACCCATGATAAGTGTTGCGACCACCCACGGCGTAAAATGGTCGAGCGCAAACCCCGCCACGAACCTCCCGACCAGCACTCCGATGGCAAAGGCCGAGATCATCACTGAAATGCCACCCGCCGTTATGCCCTGTTCCATGAGCAGGAGCTTCAACTGGGTCAGCGCAATCACCTGCGGGAAATTGCAAAGAAGCATCGCGCCGCCCAGGATCCAAAACGCGCGCATACGGAATATCCCGGCATAGTCGGCACGTGCGGTCCCGTGCTTCGGGGCCGTCGCAGCCTCGCCCTTTTTCTCGGGCGGCAACATGAGCAGCGCGATAACGCCTGCGACGACGGTGAACACCGCGACGGCGACATAACCGGCGCGCCAGCCGCTCGCCTGCACATAATGATTGAGCATGGGGGCAAGAATCGCGCCGCTGATGGCCGGACCTGATGCCACGATTGCGAGCGCGAGGCCGCGCGACCTTTGCACATATTGCACGACCGTCCGGCAATAGACAGTCGCCGTCGTCGCGATGAAGAACGTCCCCTGGAAAATATAGATCGCAATATATTGGCGGATGTCGCCGGTCATCTGCGTCAGCGCGATGAACGCCAGCGGCCCTGCGATAATCCCGATCAACGCTGTCTTGCGGACGCCCAGCACATCGGCCAGCCGCCCGACTACGGGGAATAACGGGGTGCTCAAAAGGCCCAACATACCGATCAGCGCGAATTCCGATTTCGTCCAGCCGAACTCCGCGAGAAATTCGGGCACCATGATACTAGTGACATAGTTGGTCGTCGAATAGCCAGAGCCGAGCCCGATCATCGCGGCCAGGAGCGGTCGCCAATGCGTGATGAGTTCGCTCAGATAATGCGGTTTGGAGGCATCTGCGGCTGCGGCGCTCATCCTGTCACCGGCTGAACCTGGACGCCGCTCATTGCCATCCAGCCGCCATCGTTGACGAAATCGGCACCGGTCGCAAAGCTCGAGTCATCGCTGGCGAGGAACAGCGCCATCTGCGCCATTTCCTCGGGCTGCGCCATGCGGCCCAGCACGCCCATGCGGTCGATCAGCGTGCTCGTCGTCGCCAGCCCCTTGGCCTCCATCACGGCGCGCTGGTGCCGCGCCATCGGGGTTTCGGTGGCACCGGGGCACAGGGTGTTGACGCGGATTCCGAACCGGCCGAGTTCGACTGCCGCAATCCGGCTCAATCCGACCAGCCCTGCCTTCGAAGCGCCGTAACCCGCCGTGCTGCACACGATAAACGCGCCGAGCGAGGCCGTGTTGACGATCGATCCGCCGCCGCCCTCGATCATTTTGGGCACGACATATTTCATCACCAGCCAGGCACCTTTGAGGTTTACCTCGATGACGCGGTCGAAATCGGCTTCGTCGATGTCGAGCATCGATTGTCGGCCTTCGGTGTCGATGCCGGCGTTGTTGAACAACACATTAGGCAGGCCGAGTTCATCGACCGTCCGCGCAACGATGCGCTGGACGTCGGCGCTGCGGCTGATGTCGGCTCCGATCGCAATTGCTGTGCCGCCGCTTTCCCGAACACGCGTGGCCACTGGCTCGACTTTGTCCTCGGCCAAATCGACAAGCGCGACTTTGGCTCCCTCACGCGCAAACAGGATGGCTGCGGCTTCACCCATGCCGCCCGCAGCACCCGTGATGATCGCAATTTTGCCCGCGAGCCGCATCAGTGTGACCCCATGTAGCGGCCGCCGTTGGTGCTGATCGTCTGGCCCGTGATGTAACTGGCCTCTTCCGACGCGAGGTAGGCGGCAGCCGCAGCAATGTCTTCGGGCTGGCCGATCCGTTTCATTGGCAAGGATTGGGCGAATGCATCCGCATCAATCGGTGCTGCCCGCAGCATCGGCGTATCGATGAAACCTGGCGGAATGACGTTGAACGTAATGCCCTTTGCCGCGAATTCGAGCGCCAGTGCTTTGGTCATCCCGAGCAGCCCGCCCTTTGATGAGACATAATGGCCCTGCGCGGGCGAACCCGTCTGAACCGATGACGAGTTGGAAGAAGATCGGTGAGACGAGTCCCATCAACTGGAGAAAGAATGACGCAATCAAAACATCGCGTAGCGGCTTGCGGAACTTGACCAGCGCCGGGATGAACCAGCTGATATCGAACGGCCGTGTTGCCCCGGCGATCCGCTCACGGCTCGTCATCAACATGAACCGACCCGTTGCCATTGCGGCAAAGACGTCGGGCTCGATGACCTCGGGTCGCGGCGCGTCGCCGCGCTGGACGAGAATGCGCTTGGCGTCATTCTCTTCGACCTTCAGGACAATGACGGCACCACCGTCGATTGCCTCGGCAATCGCTGGAAGCGGAAGGTCTGAGAGTGCTTCTGAGGAGACCTCGCGAATGCGCGCAACAAGACCGAGGCGTTTCGAGGACCGGGCGATGTCCTCAAGCGTCCAGCGCTCAACGCCGCGCCCACGTTCATGCGCCAGTTGCCCTGCATCCGCCGGAATGCCCAGAAACTTGGCAAGCAAAACGAAGCAGGCCAGTGTAGAATCTTCACCATTGCCGATGTTGGGTGTTCCGGAATCTCCTGCATCTCTGCCAGACGCGGCGCTGCTGTCGTCAAGAGCGATCATGGATCGTTACTCACACGCAACAATACGCGGCCGAACACGGCAACAAGAGGTTCAAATGAAACAGTAAGCCCCCGAACAAAAAACAAGCGACTCGGCCCCTGAACGCTGCCGCTATTTTTGCTCATACGGGAAGCGCTGCTTGTGGGGCAACGACAAATGCGATGATCGGTTGGGACAAAGTCCTACTTGCTCAGCCGGGTACATAAACCCAGATGTGACGGGGACCGCCCGACAAGGCGCGCAGGCTTTTAGCAGCTTCGGGTTGCATCTGCCGTCCCGGGCACGGCGCATCATATATGTCGGCCATGCGGCGAAGCGATCCCGGCGGGGCACTGTACAGTTCGACAACACCAGTCACGAGGTTGCGATACATCGTGCTGACGCTGCCCCAAAGACTGTGAAGCTCTTTGTCGAGAGGGCATTTCTGGTCGGTGGTAAGCATCGCGCGCACCGCTGCAACCGCGCGTGGATCGCCGCCGATTGCGGCACCGGTCAGCAAGGTCTCGGCCTTCACCGGATCACGGTTCACGCCATTGCCATCGCGATAGGCAAGGCCAAGCGGATAGCGTGCCGACACTTCGCCTGCGGCCACCTCAGCGTGAAGAACAGGTATCGCCTGATCAATGGCACCCGAGCTGTAGAGTTTCATGCCCGGCGTTCCTTTCACACCGGCAGCGCAGCCCCCCAGCATGCTCATTGCGCACGCAATCCCGACGGACGCCATCAATCTCGACATTGTGATTCCCCTATTTGTTCCAGCGTGACTTTGGCCAAGGCTCCCTAATCTTTGATGAATGCTGCGACGCTGACAGCTCTGCGACAGATATTCGCGGCGCAAAGTTGGGTTCCATCACCGTTAGCCTGTTCGGAATTTTGCATATCCCGTTTCAGAAATTGAACCATCAGCACGTGAGGTCTATTCGACATTTGGTGACTGTGTGGTTGAAGTATACCCTAACCAGACGTCAGGGCAGGGGGCTACTCTGCGTCAGAATTGGGCTTTGATATGCTGAATCTGACATCGTCAAGGGATGCTAAAGATTCTATTTTGACACTTCGCGCAATGACTGGGTCCGCCAACAAAGTGGACATTGCCATCGACGCAAAAGAAGTTTGCAAGCTGCCATTCATTAAGCTTGATACGGGCAGCTGCGAAAAGAAATGGGAAGCGCTATGGCGTGTAATAGCTTGCTTGGCCGATATCGGCGATAAGGCCCACTTGGTCAGGTTGCCATCCGAGCAGCGTTTGTGTCCGCGCGCTGGACGTCGAAATATCCATTGCGGCGAAATGGGCAAACCAGCCGAAATGGCCTGCTGCCTCATCCGCTGTAATGCTCACGAGCGGCAGGCTCAAGCGTTGGGCAATGGCGGCGGCGATATCTTTGAACAAAACGCTCTCTTCAGCAACCGCATGAAAAGGTCCGCTTGCCGCGCCACATTCGAGCGCCAGCCTGAACACTCGTGCCGCATCGAGGCGATGGACAGCAGGCCAGCGGGTCATGCCATCGCCGATATATGCGCTAGCGCCTTTCTCGCGCGCCAAAGCGATAAGAGTCGGGACAAACCCGTGATCACCCAAACCGTGCACCGACGGGGGAAGGCGCACGACCGATACAGTCAAGCCGGTGGCGGCCAAAGCAACCGCAGTGGCCTCGGACACGCGGGGGTATGCCTCGGAAGCGGGAACAGCGGCGTCTTGCTCGGTTGCGACATTGCCTTTTGCCTGCAAGGTTAGCCCGGACGTGATGAGGAGCGGCCGGTTTGTCCCACCAAGCCCGTCGCCCAGTGCTATGATCGCGAGCCGATCCTTCTCGCAATTCTGGGCAAAGTTCGAAAAATCATGATCAAATCCGATGTGGATAACAGCATCTGCCGCTGCTACGCCGTGACGTAGGCTTTCCAAGTCTTCGAGCGACCCCCGGTATGGCGATGCGCCCATGGCGGTCAGGGCAGTCGCACCGACATCTTACCGGGTGAGGCCAACGACTTGATGGCCCGCACCAATCAATTCGCTGACGACGGCGGAGCCAACAAACCCGGTCCCACCTGTAACAAATACCTTCATGGAAACAGCTCCTTCTCGGGAAAAAACAAGCGGGGCTTCACCGGTTACGAGCGATCAGGCGCGAACGTCGGCTCCGCCAATGACGACCTGTTTGCGCATCGCTGGTGTGAACAGGCTGTAAAGCATCCGCGGATTGGCGGCGCTGACTGCATCGAGCGCAGCGCGGTGTTCGGGTGCAAGCGTGACGGCGAGCGCCGCGACATTGTCGGTCACTTGGCTGGAACGGCTAACACCCATGAGCGTCGACGTAATGCCCGTTCGCCCAACGCCCCATGCCAGCGCGACATTGGCTGGCGGCTGTCCGGCTTCCTTGGCAACACGCTGCACTTCGTCAACGATTTTCCAGTTTTTGTCAGTGAACAAACTGTCGCCAAACGGATTGGCACCATCCAGCCGTTTGTCGTCGTCGGCACGGGCCTCTGTGCCGGTTGCAGCGTCGCGCGGTAGTCCTCCGCCTCTCGGGCCAGCGGCTTCAACGGTCGCGCGGTCATGTTTGCCCGCGAGCAGGCCGTAAGCAAGCGGACTCCAAGGTAATATGCCCATGCCGAACTCAGCAGCTAGCGGCACATGCTCGTCTTCGATATCGCGATTTACCAGCGAGTAGAAATACTGGAGTGCAATTGGTCCGGGCATGCCGCGCATCGCAGCCAAGGTTGCGATCTTGGCAACCTACCTGGCAGGCGCATTCGATATGCCCCAATAGCGGGTTTTGCCAGAGCGCACGAGCGATGCCATGGAATCAAGCAACTCCTCTGCAGGCGTCACCGAATCCCAGACATGAACCCAGAACAGGTCGACATAGTCGGTCTGCAATCGGCGCAGAGACGCTTCCACGGACGCAAGGAGATGCTTGGCACAATTCCCGCCCGACATTGGTGCGCGACCCGTCGCAAAGCCCGCCTTCGTCGCCAGCACGATCTGGTCGCGCAAACCGCGTTCTGCGACAAAGCTGCGGAGCATTTCTTCGCTGCGGCCGCTTGGATAGGCGTCGGCTGTATCAACAAAAATTGCCGCCGGCATCAACATCGGTGTTTAACACATCGCGTGAGTCCGCCTCGCCCGAACCCCAGCGTGCTGTGCCGAACGTCATGGTGCCAAGTGCCAGCGGACTGACTACGAAGCCAGAGCAGCCAAGCGTGCGATAGTCTTGCATGGTCATACCGATGCTCCCTGCTCGCTGTCCATGTGAGTGAGCTGTGCCGCCGGGTAGCGTGCACCAGCAGCACTGCCCTTGGGCACAGCCGATTCAATCTCGGCGAGGTCAGTGGCCGTGAGCACCAGCGAAACCGAGCCAAGTGCTTCGGCCAAACGGTCGCGTCGACGCGCTCCAACTAGTGGTACTATATCGCCGCCCTGCGCCGCCACCCACGAGATGGCAATCTGAGCAACGGTCACACTGTTGGCATCAGCGATCTTGCGAAGAGCATCAACCAGCGCCAAATTTTGTGTAAGGTTGTCCCCGGAAAAGCGCGGACTGATTGTTCTAAAATCCTGATCATTTGCGCGATCCGGCGACCAATGGCCGCTGATCAGTCCGCGCGACAATACGCCATAAGCCGTAATACCGATGCCGAGTTCACGACAGGTCGGTAAAATTTCATCCTCAATCCCACGTGAAATCAGCGAATATTCAATTTGCAGGTCGGCGATAGGATGGACGGCGTGCGCCCGCCGGATCGTCTCCGAACCCACTTCGGACAATCCGATATGCCGCACATGCCCCTTGGCAATCAGATCGGCGATTGCGCCGATCGACTCCTCGATCGGCACCGATGGGTCAAGCCGCGCGGGACGGTAGATGTCGATGTACTCCGTGCCGAGCCTCTGGAGTGAATAGGCAACGAAATTGCCAATCGCTTCGGGCCGCGCGTCATATCCCGCCCAACCCATATCCGGATTGCGGAGTGCGCCAAATTTGACACTCAATGTCAGCGCATCGCGTGGATGATCGCGCAACGCTTCGCCGATCAGCATCTCATTATGGCCCATGCCGTAAAAGTCACCGGTATCGAGCAGGTTGACCCCATGCTCTAACGCTGCGGCAATGGTTGCAAGGCTTTCGGCGCGATCGGCGGGACCGTAAAAGTCCGACATGCCCATGCAACCAAGCCCAATCGCCGAGACGGTAGGGCCACTTCGCCCAAGTGTACGCTGTTCCATCATCATGTCCTTGTTAGTGTCAGTTAAAAGTTGCTTGCGGTCGTGCGGACGATAATCTCGCTCACATCGACATCGTCGGGTTAGTCGATGGCAAAGCGAATTATCCGGGTGATGGCATCGACCCCAATCGCCAACTGGCGGAAGTCCGGCATCGCAGTTGCCGTGTCTGGGTCGGTGATATCGTTACCCAGTTCGGACGTGACGACCCCGAGCGAGATGATCGTCGCGCGGATATGCCACTGCTCGCGCCGGTAATAAGCACGATTTTCTCGTTTATTGGCGTCATGTGACTTTCCAGAAATGTCGGGCTGCGCAAACCGCCGGTTATTATTTTGGATATGGGGCATCGGCTGCTGTTTCGGGTAGAACACAAATCCGAATGTCTTGCACAATCCTCCGGCGGGATGATCTCATGCTTGTCCGGGATTCCTATTCGTGGGACAAGAAGACGATGACCATAACATCAGAATTAGCCGAGATCGTGAGTCGCCATCTCGCTTTCGACAGCATCGAGCCGTGCGCCTTGCCGCGGGTAAAGCTTATCCGATCCTCAAGCGTGACCAACTCGATGCCCGTCATTTACGAACCGGCGTTTTGCCTTGTGGCGCAAGGACGAAAGCGCGTTGTTCTGGGTGAGATCGCGTATGAATATAATCCGTCGCAATATGTTGTGGTGTCAGTCGATCTGCCGCTACTAGGCTCGATATTGGAGGCAAGCGAGGAACGCCCCTTCTTCTGTGTCAGTCTCGATCTGGATCTCAAGATCTTGAGCGAATTGCTACTCGAACATGGCGGCAGTTCGCCCCCCGCTGCATCACGGCCTGGGTTGATCCTCAACGATGTGACGCCCGAATTGACCGACGCGGTGGTGCGCTTGCTCCGCCTGTTGGACACGCCAAAAGATATCGCGGCGCTTGCGCCGCTGGCAGAGCGCGAAATTCTCTACCGGCTGCTTTCGATGGATCAGAGCGGGATGATGCGGCACATCGCCAACGCGCAAAGTCGTCTCAGCCAAATCAGCCGTGCCGTCCTGTGGATCAAAGCGAATTATGCCGAACCTTTCACGATCGAACGGGTCGCCGATGAGGCCGGGATGAGTACATCATCGCTCCATGAGCATTTCAAGGCCGTTACCACCTACAGCCCGCTCCAATACCGCACGCGCCTCCGACTCCAAGAAGCACGCCGTATCATGGTGGCCGACGCGCTCGATGCCGCCAGCGCTGGATTTGCTGTTGGTTATGAAAGCCCGTCGCAGTTTAGCCGTGACTATGTGAAAGCTTTTGGCAGTCCGCCAATGCGGGATGCGATGAGGCTACGTGCGCCAGCATAGCTTTTTGAGCCATTCTAAGTGGGCTTATGACTCAACTAATTTGGGCTGCCGTCGCCCGATTTCAGGTTTTTATGTTGCGGCCAAAAGTCGTCAATCATCGGCCGTTTAGCTGTCGCGAACCATACCGCCGTTGCGGCGTCAGGCGACGTTTGTTGAAAGGTCACTTTCGCTGAGCCAGGATCAATGACGCCTGTCGACGGCGCTAAAGGTTCGCCGTGAAGCAAAGCGGCGCTGATAGAACGTCGAGCGCTGCGCGAGGAGGTGAGCTTTGCTGTCCACGCTCTCAGGCACATCCTTTGGGCCGACGCTGTACTTATGTCGTATTCAGTATCTGGGACCAAGTTCGTTTGGTGGTCAGGAGCGAAATCGACGCCAACGGGCGGAGTCTATAACCGTCAAGATTTATCTTGGATTAGGAGAGCGCAATTCTCCAAGTTTAATCGTCGCCGCCAATATGACGCCTGTAATCGGTGTTGCGTAATCGTCCTCGGCATCAGGGTTGATAGGCCCGCAAGAACCTCTGCACTCCGGATCGAACGATCTCGTTGATCTCCTGCTTGTTAAGCGGGGCGGCCATCCCGAATCGGGCCTCGATCATGTGGAACCCCTGCCACAGGCCATATAGATGGGCTGCTGCGCCCATTACGTCCGAAGCGACCAATTCGCCATTTTGCGCTGCAGCTTCGATAATCGCCGCCAATTGTGAACGACACTGACCGGGCCCTGCTTCATAAAAACGCCGCGCAAGATCGGGATGGTGCGCCAGATCGCCGGCAAGGTTTTGCTCGAAAGCAATCAGGCGCGGCGACAGGAGTTCGGCCATCACACCATTTCCAAAACAAATTAGAGCTTCTTCCAGATTTGCAGGCAGTTTGCCCTTAGCGTAATTGTCGGTCTGCATCCGTTCGGACACATGCTTCACCGTCGCTTCGAACAGGCCTGCTTTGTCGCCGAAGCGCGCATAAATTGTCACTTTCGATACGCCTGCTCGCTCGGCGACCGCTTCGACCGTCGTTGCAGCAAAGCCACGTTCGAAAAAAACATCGGCAGCGGCGGTGATCATGGCGACGGACTTGCGATCGTCGCGCGGACGCCCAAGATTTCGCGTTGCCATCACTTTAGCCCTTTTAATGAACCGGCTAGTTCAGTAATAACATGACAACGTCGTGATTCGAAAGCAAGGTCTGCCAACGCCATGAACTGGGTCGCGATCCGCATGCTGACAGGCGATAAGGTCAAGTTTCTGGGACTCGTTTTCGGCATTGCGTTTTCCACGCTGCTGATCACGCAGCAGTTGACGATTTTCGTCAACCTTTTGCTGCGCGGCGCCTCTGCCGTTTATGACGTGCCGACCGCGAACATCTGGGTGATGGATTCCGTCGGTCGCACTGTCGATGTCACGCTGCCGATGCCGTCCACCGCGTTAGATCGCGTCCGCGGGGTTCCAGGTGTTGCCTATGCCATTCCCATGCTCAGGTCGGGTGCGACGATCCGCACGCCCGAGGGCAAGGTCGAAGGCGTCACCATTGTCGGCCTCGATGAAGCGACCCTGATCGGCTTGCCACGGCGCATTATCGAAGGACAGCGCGAGGGATTGGCCGCCCCCGACTCGGTGTTTATCGACGCCGTCGGCGCCAACAAGTTGTTCGCACGGCAAAACGGGCTTGGCGGAACGCGGCTCGAACTCAACGATCGCCGCGCGGTGATTTCGGGCGTGGTCGATGCAACACCGACCTTTACGTCGGGCGTAATCCTCTACACCCGCTATTCGAACGCGCTAAGCTTTGTGCCAGGCACACGTAACCGGCTGTCATTCGTGCTCGTGCAGACCGATTCAGGGCGCGATCCGCTGGACGTCGCCAAGGCGATCGAGCAGCAAACCGGACTGCGTGCGCGCACAAGCAAACAGTTCGCCCAAGACGGCATCGATTTCATAGTCGAGAACTCGGGTATTCCGACCAACTTCGGCATTACCGTTATCCTTGGCGCAATCGTGGGGGTGGCGATCGTCGGGCTGACCTTCAGCCTGTTTATCCGCGACAACATCAAGCAATTCGGCGCGCT
>JANLSJ010000030.1:0-4549 GCA_031362355.1 Sphingomonas sp. | reverse complement strand
CATCACGGCGACCGCGACCAATGCCGACCTTATCAAGCGCGACGACGTGTCCGCGACGGTGACGGGGCCGCTGACGATCAAATCGGACGGCGGCAGCGGGATGATTTCGGGCAATGTCGATCTGGTGCGCAGCGCCTTCCGGCTGGGTCAGGCCAATGCCACTGCTGCGATCCCGCGCCTGAAAGTCCGCGAGATCAACCGGCCCGCCGACCGTGCCGAAATTGCTGCCGCGCCGATGCGCTGGGGGTTGGACATCAAGGCGCGCGCGCAGAACCAGCTGGCGGTCACGGGTCTGGGCCTCGACAGCGAATGGGAAGGTGCGATCAATCTCGGCGGAACATTGGACGCGATGCGCATCACCGGGCGGCTCGACGTGGTGCGCGGCGGATATGAATTTGCCGGGCGGCGCTTTGACCTCGACCGTGGGACGATTCGCTTTCAAGGCATCTCGCCGCCTGATCCGGTGCTCGATATTCAGGCGAATGCGAGCATCCAGTCGATCGCGGCGACAATCAAAGTCATCGGTACGGCGTCGCGCCCCGAGATTACCTTTGCCAGCGTTCCCGCGTTGCCGCAGGACGAACTGCTCTCGCGCCTGTTGTTCGGGACGTCGATCACCAATTTGTCGGCACCCGAGGCACTGCAACTGGCCGCAGCGGTAACATCGCTCAGGGGCGGCAGCGGCGGGCTGGACCCGATCAATGCCGTGCGCCGCGCCATCGGTCTCGACCGCCTGCGCATCGTGGCAGCGGACGCGACCACGGGTCAAAAAACGTCGGTCGCGGCGGGCAAATATATTACGCGCCGCACTTATGTGGAGGTGATCAGCGACGGCCAGGGCTATTCGGCAACGCGCATCGAGTTTCAGGTGACGCGCTGGTTGTCATTGCTCTCGACGATTTCGACCATCGGGCGGCAGAGCGCGACGGTTCGGGTCTCGAAGGATTATTGAGGGGCGTAGAGGCGAAAAAGTGTCAGACACTTTTTCCGAGAAGTCCGCGATAATGAAAACTATTGCACGAAAAAGTGTCTGACACTTTTCCGCCGGTTCAAACCACTTTGCGCCCCACCCAGATCACCCGGCCGATCACGTCCACCCGCGCGGCGGGGACATCGGGCCAGCTCGGATACGCCGCATTATCGCTGCGCACCGCCACCGTCCGACCCGCTGGATTGACTGCGAGCCGCTTCACGTTGAGCGCATCATCAATGCGGATCACGTAAATCCCGTCGCGCAGCCGGTCGCCCGCGTCACCGCGATCCACCAATATGTCATCGCCATCGGCCAGCGTCGGCATCATCGAATCGCCTTCGACGCGGATCGCCGAAACCTGATCGGGCGTCGCCGTCAGCCGCCGCAGCCAGCCTGCATCGAAGCCGAACCGCGCCTCGACCCGCTCGCTGTCGGGCAGTGCCCCCGGTCCCGCCGAAGCGCCGACGGCCAGCTGGGGAATTGAAATCAGGCCACTGCGCTTGCGGGCCATCGCGGAAGGCACGACGTCGACCGGCCCGCCCAGCGACGCTTCGGGCACGCCATAATAGCGCGCCAGCGTCCGCCGGTCCTCCTCGTCGAGCTTACGCGGGACGCCGCGTTTGATGAACTGCTGAACATAGGCCGCATTGCGGCCAAGCAGTTTCGACAGCGCGACACTCGAGTCACCGCGGTCATTCATCAGCCGTTCGAGGGTATCGCGCGCGTCAACCATAAAAATGACATAGCAATAGGAAAACTCCTAGACAAGTAGGAAATTGCATATGAAATAGGAAAAATCCTATTATGGAGTCGAGGGAGTTTGGTCATGCATATCGGTCGGAAAATCGAGCAATATCTGAAAGCAACGGGTACGTCGCCGACGCGATTTGGGCGCGAATCAGTGCGCGATCCACGTTTGGTTTATGACATGCGGCGCGGTCGCGAAATCGGTCCGCGCGTCGCCAAACGCATCATTGCTTTCATCGAAGCGCGCAGCATATGAGCCGCGATGCCCACCGCGCGCTGCTGGCCGCGCTCGCCGATTATCTCGGGCCGCTCGATGATGTTGCTGCCAAGACATTCGACTGGGCGAGCGCGACGTTTGTGGGGATGCGGCATGAGATTTCGTTCGTGTGCACGGCGGATGCTGTGCTGATCGATGCACTGCCGGACATTGACCTGCCGATGGACGGCCATTTTGTCGCCGATCTGGTGATTGTGTCGAGCGAGGCGCAGGGGCCATATCACTATGTCGAGATCGAAGTGCTTACGGTGCGCGAGTAGGCGACTAGTGAGAACTTCGAGAACTTCACCCTGCCGTCGGCATCAATTTCTTCAACAAACGCCGCACCATCACGATCAGCGTGACCGAGCCGATTGCCACCCCCACCGCAACGATAACGGCCAGCACCGGACTGGCAATTGCGGCCACGACCAGGCCAGTTGCGGTGACATCCTCGCCGGTCGAAACGACGATGTTGCTCAGCGGCTCGGGACTGGCGTTGACCACCGCGCGCGATCCGGCTTTGGCGGCATGCCCCATCAGCGCCGCGCCGCCGCCGAGCAGCAGGCTGACGACCTGCCATGTCGGATCATTGGCATCGATCACGGCGAGCGCGAGCAACGCGCCACCGACCGGGCGGATTGCAGTGTGGACCGCATCCCACAGCGAATCGATCCACGCGATCTTGTCGGCCAGAAACTCAGCCACCACGCCCAGCCCAGCGGCACCGATCACCCACGGCGACGCGAGCACTTGCAACCCCTTCAGATGCTCGGGCAAGGCAATCCAGCCGAAGTGCATCGCAACCCCGGTCGCGAGCACGCAGAGATACACGCGCCAGCCCGACAACAGGCTGAGGCTCGCGGCGGTGCCAATGAGGCTGATTAGGTCCATGTGGTTGAACTGCCACGCCCTTTGCGCGCTGGCAATGTTGCGGCTAGGCGAGGAGCTATGGATGATAAGTTTATTCCCGCCGCGACACTGGTGCTCTTCCGCGAAACCGGGGGCGTGACCGAGCATTTGTTCGTCGAGCGCGCGGGCACGATGTCGTTTGCGGCAGGGGCGATTGTGTTTCCCGGCGGGCGCGTGGACGAAGGCGACCGGCTGCTCGCTGCTCATTTCCCCGGTCTCGATCCCGATGATGCAGCGGCGCGGGTTGCCGCCATTCGTGAGACCATCGAGGAAGCCGGTGTCGCCGTTGGGTTTCTTGATCTGCCCGATGCAGCACTGCTGGCAACGATGCGCGAGCAGTTGCTGGAGGGGATGGTGTTCGGCGATGTGATTGCGGCAGCGGGACTGCGGCTCGACCTGTCGATGCTCACCTGCTTTGCGCGCTGGTGCCCCAACATGCACCAGACGCGCAATTTTGATACGCGTTTCTATATTGCGCGGACGCCCGACGGCGCGGCGATGGCCAGCGTGGATGCGACCGAGAATGTCCGGCTGTTCTGGGGCTCGGCGCAAAGCGTGCTCGACGATGCCGATGCGGGTCAGGTGCAGATTATTTTCCCGACGCGGCGCAATCTGGAACGGTTGGCAAAACTTGGGTCTTATGATGCGACTTTGGCCGAAGTCGTCGGGATTGCGCCTGAAAAGATCGTGCCGTTTTTTGAAGAGCGCGGGGGCGAGCGGCATTTGTGCATCCCGAATGATCGCGGCTATCCGGTAACGTCGGAGCTGATGTCAAAGGCGATGCGGGGTTAATTCGGCCCAACCTAATTCGGCAGCGCCCACGGTTCGATTTTGTCGACCCACTCTGGATAAAACGCCGGTTCGCGCGTGGACCAGCCGGGCGCGGTGGCCGCGGCTTCGCTGATCGACTGGAGCAGGGCCCGGCGACGTTCGGGATGGAGGTGCGGCAGGGCGGCCGCGGCACAGAAAGCGCCAGGCAACCACGGACGCGCACTGGCTCCGATCAGCCGTTCGTAGAGGAAACGGTAGGCGCCAAAACTCGGCAAGCGATCCTGCCCGAGGTCAAACGCGCTCATTGTGACGAGCGGGGCCATGAACGGTTCGACGCGGTCGAGCCCCGAATCCTCGGGGACGCTTTCACGCAGCCCCTCGAGCCGTTCGTAAAGTTTCGCCTGTGCCCGGATGCTCGCCGATTCGATCAGGTCACGCGACCAGATGTCGAGTGCGTCGGCGCGTTGCAGGCCGACGTCCAAAGACCGGCGGATATAGCGTTGCGTCGATGACGGAAAACTTGCGAATTCCTTCATTTCGGAAAGTGTGGCAGCCCCGTCTGCCCCGCGTGCGGTCGTACCCATAGCTACTCGCCCCTTTGCCCAAAAAGCGTCCCGAGACAGACATGCGCCTTTTTGGTTAGCGCAACCTTAACAGCCAAGGAATCATGGTTCGTGCTGCGACGCAACATAAAAGCGACGGAGTGATGAAAGGTGGAGGTTTCTGTTGCCCGGCACCTCCGAGCCGCTGGTTTCCACTTCTGTTGCCCGGTGTGGTCCGTACCGCGCTCAGGCTTTCTAACTTCGTCCGTGAAGACTTAGTTAGGCAGCAATTGCGAGGGCCTCGTTATCGTTGGCACCTATTGGTTTTGAACGGTTTTAAGGCGCATT
>JANLSJ010000011.1:0-31743 GCA_031362355.1 Sphingomonas sp. | reverse complement strand
GAGATCATCGAAACGCCGATCATCTCGAACTTCAAGGAAGGTCTGACCGTTCTTGAATATTTCAACTCGACCCACGGCGCGCGTAAGGGCCTCGCGGATACGGCGTTGAAGACGGCGAACTCGGGCTACCTGACGCGCCGTTTGGTTGATGTTAGTCAAGATTGCACGATTGTCGAACTCGATTGCGGCACCGAACGCGCGCTTGAAATGAAGGCGATTGTTCAGGGCGGTTCGGTCATCGCATCGCTGGGTGAACGCATCCTCGGTCGCACGACGATGGAAGACATCATCGATACCAAGACCAACGAAGTGATGATCCCATCGGGCACTTTGCTCGACGAAGCCAACATCCTGACGATCGAAGCCATCGGCACCCAAGCGGTGAAAATCCGCAGCCCGCTGATCTGCGAAAGCGTCGGCGGTGTTTGCGGGGCCTGCTATGGTCGCGATCTGGCTCGCGGAACCCCGGTCAACATCGGTGAAGCGGTGGGTGTTATCGCTGCCCAGTCTATCGGTGAACCGGGCACACAGCTGACCATGCGTACCTTCCACATCGGTGGCGCGGCGCAGCTGAACGAGCAGTCGAACATCGACGCGCTCGCCGACGGCAGCTTCGAATATCGCGACCTGCGCATCATCAAGGACAAGGCGGGTCGCCGCGTGTCGTTGTCGCGTCAGGGCGAAATCGCGATTGTCGATGCTGACGGCCGTGAACGTGCGGTGCACCGTATTCCTTACGGCGCTTACCTGCTGTTCGATGACGGCGCGCAGGTGAAGCAGGGCGACCGCCTTGTCGAATGGGATCCGTTCACCATGCCGGTGATCACCGAAACCGGCGGTATCGTGAAGTATCAGGATCTGGTCGAGGGGCAGACGCTTGTCGAACAGACTGACGAAGCCACGGGTATCGCCCAGAAAGTCGTGACCGAATATCGTCAGGGCCGCACCAAGGAGGATCTACGTCCGCGCCTCACGCTCCTCGGTGAGGACTCGGCCGATGCCGCGCGCTACATGCTCGCGGTCGGGGCAACGCTTTCGGTCGAGGATGGCGCAACTGTCTTCGGCGGTGACGTGCTTGCTCGTGTTTCCCGCGAAGCTGCCAAGACGCGCGACATCACCGGCGGTCTGCCGCGCGTTGCCGAGCTGTTCGAAGCGCGCATCCCCAAAGAAAATGCCATCATTGCGCGGGCTTCGGGCCGCGTCGTGTTCGGCAAGGACTATAAGGCCAAGCGCAAGATCGGCATTCAGCCCGAAGACGGCGGCGAACTCGCCGAATATCTGATCCCGAAGTCGAAAGTCATCGACGTTCAGGAAGGCGATTACGTCAAGCGCGGTGACAACCTGATCGGCGGTTCGCCGAACCCGCATGATATTCTCGAAGTGATGGGCATCGAACCCCTCGCTGAATATCTCGTCGCGGAAATTCAGGAAGTCTATCGTCTGCAAGGCGTGAAGATCAACGACAAGCACATCGAAACGATTGTTCGCCAGATGTTGCAGAAGGTTGAAATCACCAATGGCGGGGACACCACGCTTCTGGCCGGCGAACAGGTCGACCGGACCGAGATGGACGAAACCAACGCGAAGCTGACCAAGGGCCAAGCGCCTGCGGAAGGCAAGCCGGTCCTCCTCGGCATCACCAAGGCGTCGTTGCAAACCCGCAGCTTCATCTCGGCAGCGTCGTTCCAGGAAACCACCCGCGTGCTCACCGAAGCCTCGGTTCAGGGCAAGAAGGACACGCTGACGGGCTTGAAGGAAAACGTCATCGTCGGTCGCCTGATCCCGGCGGGCACCGGCGCGGGCCTCAACCGCTTGCGGGTTACGGCCACCAGCCGCGATGCTGCGCTCCGTGCGCAACAGCGTGACTGGCAGGCGTCGCTGATCGCGCCAAACAGCGCCGCCGAAGAGCATGAAGCCGAACTGCGCCAGCCCGTCGAAGCCGATACCGGTGATGACGCGCTTGGTGAAGTGATCACGTCAGGCCACGGCACCGATGCCGATGCGGGCGATTATTTGAACAGCTGATCGCGCGTCACCGGGAACTCAAAAAACCCCGTCGCAGCGATGCGGCGGGGTTTTTTGTGTCCCGCAGAGGGACGCGGTGGCAAAAATGTTTTGTCTTGTTCAAAGCTGAATATCTGTTAATGTTCTATCAACCAAAAAAATAGGTCGCAAAACAAGTTGGCTCTCAAACGAGCATGCGTCTTTTTTTATGGGGAATTATCATGACTATACGGAAATTTATTTTGGCCAGCGTGGCGGCCATCGTCGCATCGACTGCGCCAGCACAAGCCGATTCCTTTTTTTGGGCAATCAACCAATTTAATACGATCCAGAAGTTAAATGGTGACACCGGCGCGGTTGTTGATTCCTTCGTTGTGCCACTTGGCGCCGGTTCAGCGGCATCCATCGCATTTGTCGGTAATACCGGTTATTACACACTCTTGGGTGACTCTAACATTTACAAAGTCGACATGATCACTCACCTCTCCGGCGGCATTGCCTTCAATATCGGGGCAACGGCTGGATACACCAACGGCATCACGACCGATGCCAACGGGCATCTCTGGTTTGCCGATGGCGGTGCTGGCGCGCTCAAGGAGTTCAACACGGGCGGAACGCTCCTTTCAACGCACGCGTTTCCAACAGCGGCCAACGCTTACCGCGATGGCTCGGTGGTCTTCGGAAACACGATTATTGCAAACCGGGGCGATCAAAATGGGCCCTACGACAAGTATACGATCCCCGGCGGCAATGCAGCGCTGACGTTGAGTCAGGCGGCATTTATTAATCCCGCGATTAACGGCCAGACTCTCAACGGATCAAACGGGATCGCCTTCAACGGGGTGAATTTCTATACGTCCGATGAGCAGGCTCACCGAGTGTCGAAATGGGACATCAACGGAGTCTTTGTTTCGTTTGCCGCACTCAACGTAAATTCGCGGTACGAGAACTGGACATTCGCCTCACAGGATATTGTTGTTAACCCGGTGCCAGAACCCGCGACCTGGGGCATGATGCTCGTTGGTTTCGGCATTGTCGGTGGTGCGATGCGCCGTCGTCAACGGACGAGCGTTTCGTTCGGCTAAGCAACGATCATAGCAAATCAAGAACCCCGTCGCAGCGATGCGGCGGGTTTTTGTATCTAAATGAGACACCACGTATCGAAAAACACTGTTAACGATCTATTAGCCTTGACGCTGCCAAACCTTTCCAACAGATGAACAGAACGGTCGCACCGCCCCCCCAACGAGGGGATTCAAAACACAGGGACTATTCAGATGCGTACATTCATGAAACTCGCCTTGGCGACCACCGCAGTTGCGTTTGGCATCGTCGGATCGGCCAACGCCGGTAACATTCTCATCATCAACGGCATTTCGGCCACGTCGGAAGTCGGCACAACAAACTCGATCACCAGCCAGCTGAGCACACTGCACACAGCAGCCGGTAATGTCGTCACGGTTGTCGACAGCGTTCCCGTCAACTTCACTGGTTTTCAGCAGGTTTGGGACATCCGGTTCAGCACCACGGGTGCTCTCGCCGCCGGAACGATCACGCAATATGTCAACTACCTTGCTGGTGGCGGCGGTATGTTCGTCATGGGTGAAAACGGTGGCTTCGCGGCGCGCAATGCTTCGGTCATTGCCTTGGTCGGCGCGGCTGGCGGCGGTTCGCTTACGTTCTCAGAACCCGGCGATGCGCAGACTGTTTTTGCGCCGTTCACCGGTCCTAATGCAGTCGCCAATGTCAATTATCTGGCGGCCGGTGGCGTCACCACCTTCGGCAGCGGACAGTGGATCACGGCCAATGCCAACGGCGGCACGGGCGTCGCCTTCGGCGTTGGTTCGCTCAGCAATGCCACCGCTGGCGCGCTGACGGCGATCTTCGACGTGAACTTCATGCAGACAGACGCGAATGCCGGGTCCGTGGCCTTGACGAAGAACCTCATCGGTTTTGTCGGTGGTCAGGTTAACCCTGTGCCAGAACCCGCGACCTGGGGCATGATGCTCGTTGGTTTCGGCATTGTCGGTGGTGCCATGCGCCGTCGTCAACGGACGAGCCTTTCGTTCGGCTAAAGCCACGCGTTCCGATGAAAATGATCACACCCTCCGGCGCGAAACCGGAGGGTGTTTTCATTTGTAATCAGGCCTGAGGCACAGCGTCGCGCGTTTTCCACAGCGACCAGCCGATCCCCGCCGCAAGGATCGCAAAGGTAATCCCGAGCGATACCGGCGGCGGAATTTTCGCCAGCCCGAACATGTCAGCAACGAAGATTTTCGAGCCGATAAACACGAGCAACACCGCCAGCGCATATTTCAGATAGTGGAAACGGTGCACCATCGCCGCCAGCGCGAAATAGAGCGCACGCAGGCCGAGGATCGCGAAGATATTCGACGTATAGACGATGAACGGATCGGTCGTGATCGCGAATATGGCGGGCACACTGTCGACCGCGAACACGAGATCGACAATCTCGATCATGATCAGCGCGAGGAACAGCGGCGTCATGTGCCGCACGCCGTCAACCTTCACGAAGAACTTCTCGCCATGCAGCGCTTCGGTCACGTTGAAGCGCTTGCGCACCCATTTCAGCACTGGATTGGCGGCGACATCATACACCGCGTCCGCCGTCTGCCACATCTTGACGCCGGTAAAGATCAGGAACGCCGCAAAAATATACAGCACCCAGCTGAATTGTTCGACCAACGTCGCGCCGAGCCCGATCATGATCGCGCGGAGCACGATAACGCCGAGAATACCCCAGAACAGGACGCGGTGCTGATAAAGGCGCGGCACCGCGAAATATGTGAATATCATCGCAATGACAAAGACATTGTCCATCGCCAGCGACTTCTCGATCACAAAGCCGGTGACATATTGCACGCCTGCCGTCTCGCCGAGATACCACCAGACCCAGCCGCCAAAGGCGAGACCAAGGCTGATGTATACAGCGCTCAGGATCAGACTTTCGCTGACCGCAATCTCGCGCTGTTTACGGTGCAGCACGCCCAGATCGAGCGCGAGCAAGACAATAACGATGCCGATAAAAGACAGCCACATCCAGACCGGCTTTCCCAGCCAGTCGAGCATTAGATAATCCACGATAAACCCCTATTTTACCCCCGGAAGAACCACAGTGGCCGGCGACGAACCCAGGGACGGCCATCGCCGGCCACCCCGTCAACCGGCGCGCAAGGCGAGCCGAGCGGTTCCGTGGAGCCGGTCCTTGATGGCCAGCTTGAGCTTTTTCAGCCGCGTCACCCGGTCACGGTTCGGCCAGCGTGCTTTCAGTTCGCAGCGGATTTCCGCCTCCAGCCGCGAATGGACCAATTTCAATCGGTAAATAATGGGATTCATGAACAGGCACTCCTCGTTTCGATGTGATCGAACGGATGACCTGATGCAGTTTGCCAAACGGACCCAAAGCACCGGGGATCACCCGATGCGGTCCGACATCACGATTGTTTACAATCGCCAGAGGGGCCCGGCCCGCACTATGTAAGAATGGGGAGCCGATGCGATCCTTCAACCCCCGTCCACCAAAAATAATTTCGGCTTGTCGGCATTTCCGCCTAACCCGCCGCAGATATGATCAAAGTCGCCAGCTATAATATCCACAAAGGCGTCGGCCTTGATCGCTTGCGTCGCCCCGACCGCATCGTCGATGTGCTGTGCGAGCTGGATGCCGACATCATCGCATTGCAGGAGGCCGACCGCCGGTTTGGATTGCGCGCGTCGGCGCTCCCGCCCGAACTCATTTTGGCGAACTCGCCTTACGTGCCCGTGGAGCTCAACAAGCGCGACCACAGCATCGGCTGGCACGGCAATGCGATCCTTGTCCACAAAGATGCCGAAATCCTGACGCACGCGCATATCGAATTGCCCACGCTTGAGCCGCGCGGCGCGGTGATGGCCGAAGTGCGGATCAAGGGTATTCGCGTCCGCGTCGTCGCCATGCACCTCGACTTGTCGGGCCTGTGGCGGCGGCGGCAAGCGCGCGCGATTATCGCAGCGCTCGAGGCCCGCCGCCCGCTCCCGACGATCCTGATGGGCGACCTCAACGAATGGACGCTCCACGGCGGTTGCCTGCGCGATTTCGCGCATCACTTCCGCATCGCCCCCACCCCGCCGAGCTTTCACACGCGCCAGCCCGTCGCACGGCTCGACCGCATCATGGTCGACAAGTCGCTCAACATCGCATCGTGCGGCGTGCACCACAGTCTGAAATCGCGGCGCGCAAGCGACCACCTGCCGATATGGGCGCGGATTGATTTTACGGGGAATCTCGGCGAGGGGTAAGGTAATGAAGCATTTTGATGTCGTGATCGTCGGCGCCGGACATGGTGGTGCGCAAGCCGCAGTTGTGCTGCGCCAACAGGGTTTCGAAGGGACCATCGCGATGATCGGCCGCGAGGCTGAGCCGCCCTACGAACGCCCGCCGCTTTCCAAAGAATATCTCGCGCAGGAAAAGCCGTTCGAGCGGCTGTATATTCGCCCCCCCGCCTTCTGGGCCGAGCGCGGGATCGAGATGATGCTCTCCTGTGAAGTCGCGACAGTCGATCCTGTGGCACGTATCCTCACACTCGGTGATGGCGCGCAGCTCGGTTATGGCGACCTCATCTGGGCGACCGGCGGCGATCCGCGCAAGCTTGATTGCCACGGCCACCAGCTGACCGGTATCCACGCCGTGCGCACCCGCGAAGACGTCGATTTGATCATGCGCGAGCTGGACGACGTCTCGCATGTGGCCGTCGTCGGTGGCGGCTATATCGGCCTCGAAGCCGCCGCAGTGCTCACCAAACTCGGCAAACCGGTAACGCTCCTCGAAGCGCTCCCCCGTGTTCTCGCGCGCGTCGCCGGTCCGGATCTCTCGGCCTTTTACGAAGCCGAACACCGCGCGCACGGCGTCGATCTGCGCACCGGCATCGGCGTCACCGCCATCGAAGGCAAAACCCGCGTGACCGGCGTCCGCCTTGCCGACGACAGTGTGGTCGCCGCCGACATGGTTATCGTCGGCATTGGTATCATTCCCGCCGTCGCGCCGCTGATCGCTGCCGGAGCCGAGGGCGGCAACGGCGTGCTGGTCGACGAAAACTGCCGCACCTCGCTGCCCCACATCTATGCTATCGGCGACTGCGCCGCGCACAGCAATGGCTTTGCCGAAGGCGCAACGATCCGTCTTGAATCCGTCCAGAACGCCAATGACCAGGCCAGCGTCGCCGCCAAGGCAATCTGTGGCGCGCCCGTCGCCTATGCTGCAACCCCGTGGTTCTGGTCGAACCAATATGACCTGAAGCTCCAGACCGTCGGCCTTTCGACCAATCATGACGAAGCCGTCCTGCGCGGCGACCCCGCAACGCGCAGCTTTTCGGTCGTCTACCTGAAGGCCGGGCAGGTCATCGCGCTCGATTGCGTCAACAACGTCCGCGACTATGCGCAAGGGCGAAAGCTCGTCGAAGGTCGCACGGTTGTCACTGCCGCCGAAATCGCCGACGCTGGGAAACCGCTGAAGGAATTCGTCCCCGCTGCGTGACAGTCGCGCAATCGCGCGGTAAAGCGCCATAATGCGTATTGACCTCATCCCCGTTGGCGACAATCCGCCCCACAGCATCAACGTCGTCATCGAAGTGCCGATTGGCGGCGAGCCGGTAAAATATGAACTCGACAAAGCGTCAGGCGCGCTCTTCGTCGACCGCATCCTCCATACGTCGATGCGCTATCCCGCCAATTACGGCTTTGTGCCGCATACCCTCGGCGAGGATGGCGACCCGCTCGATGCGCTGGTCATTGCCCGCTCGCCGATCATCCCCGGCGCGGTCATCCGCGTTCGCCCCGTGGGTGTGCTGCTGATGGAGGACGACAAGGGGGGTGACGAGAAACTGATCACGGTGCCCGTCGACACCACCTTTCCCTATTACAGCGAAATTGGCACGCATGATGATCTCCCGCCTATCGTGACGCAGCAGATCGAACATTTCTTTGCGCATTACAAAGATTTGGAGCCGGGCAAATGGGCCAAGCTCAACGGCTGGGGCTCGGCGGATGATGCCAAGCGCATCATCCTCGAATGCATCGAGCGCGCGAAGACGCACGGCTAAGCGCGCTTCTTCCTTGCCGGTGCGCGCCGTCCGGCCTCGACCGCTATCCCCGCCCAACGCTGCATTGCGTCGGCATCGTCATAAACATCATCGGGCGCGCGGCGATAATTCATGCTGCCGATCTTGCCACCCATGTCAAAGGTGAAACGGACGCAGCCCTCGGCGTCCCAGATCGCATCACTCACCTTATCGGACTTGAACCAAAGCGCGTCATCATCGACGATCGCAAACACCGTGCTGTCGAGATAGAGCGTCGCCCCGCCCATCATCGCACGTTTTGTGACAGTGCCCATCGGGGCAAGCGCTTCGACCACCCAGTTGATCAGGCCCGCGTCCGCGCTCATGCCGCCAAGGGCCCGCGCGCAAAATCGTCGCGCGTGATCGCATAGATGAGGTGATCGACCTGCACGCCCGCCATGTCCCACGCTTGTCGCCGATCAGTCAGGACACCACCGATTTTTTCCATGGCGCGACAAGAGCGCAGGTTCGTTTCGCCGACAAGAAAAATCGCTGTGTCAAAAACGGTGAACGCATGGCCGAGCATCAGCCGCTTTATCGAGCGGTTGTATTCGCCGCCCCAGTGGCTCCGCGCGAGATAGGTCCAGCCGATCTCCACCTCGCCTGCTTGACACACACGGATGTCATAGCGTGAGCTTCCGATCACGGCACCAGTCGCCGCATCGATCACGGTCAGCCCGCCGTTCGACGCAAACCCCTCTTCAAAAAAGGGATCAAACACGGCGCGCTGCCAGCGGTTGTGCGCCGGGTGGATCGCCCAGATTTGCGGATCGCTCGCCACCGCAAACAAAAGCTCACGGTCGGCCTCGACCATCGGACGCAATAGGACGCGCTCGTCCGCCAACACCGGCTGCATCGGCGGGACCATCATATGTGCGCCAGCGCCACCAGCGCCGCCCCGTCCACGCGGTTGACGGTCCATTCGTCCATCGCTTCGGCACCCAGCGATTTGTAAAACTTGATCGCCGGTTCATTCCAGTCAAGCACCGACCACTCCAGCCGCGCGCATCCCCGTTCCATCGCCAGTTGCGCCAGTCGCGCCAGCAACGCTTTGCCCAGCCCCGCCCCGCGCGCCTGCGGGTCGACGAACAAGTCTTCGAGATATATCCCCGGCTTCCCTTCGAAGGTCGAAAAATTGTGAAAGAACAAGGCAAACCCCCGGGGAATGCCGTCGACCTCGCCGATCAACACTTCGGCCATCGGCTTGTCACCGAACAAATGGCATCCCATTGTGACCCGGTCGAGCACAACGGCATCTGCCAGCCGCTCATATTCTGCGAGAGCACGGATAAACCCGATAATCAGGTCGAGGTCGTCAACAACGGCGCTTCGGATCGTGATCGTCATGCCACTGCCCTAACCCGCGTCGCGAGCCGAGGCCAGAGCACACCAAATGCCAGCCCCGACATCACAAGTGCTGCCGCGAGCAATTTCCAATCCTGCAACGGCTCGCCCAGCAACAGCGTCGAGGCGCTCATGCCAAACACCGGGATCAGCAACGCAAGCGGCGATACGGTCGCCGCCGGATAACGCGCCAGCAGCCAGCCCCAGACGCCATAGCCAAACATCGTATTGCCGACCGCCTGCCACGCGACGACCGCCCAGGTCGAGACGGTTGCCCCGCGCACGCCCGCAACCATCACCGGCCACCCCTCAAACAACAAGGTCAGCGCTAGCAATGGCGGGATCGCAAACAGGCTTGCCCACACGACATAGCCGAGCATGTCGACCTGTCCCACCGCCCGCGCGACAATGTTGCCGCCGCCCCAGCTCAGCGACGCAACGAGGATGAGCCCTAGGCCCAGCATCGTTATGCTGCCGTCGGTGTGCATCAGGATAACCCCGACGCCGGCAAGCGCGGGCACCAGCGCCACCATTTGATACCAGCGAACACGCTCGCCCGTCAGCACCCGCGACAAGCCGATCGTGAAAAACAGCTGCGATTGCATCAGCAGCGACGCCAGCCCCGGCGTCACATCGGCACGCAACGCCACGAACAGTGCACCGAACTGCCCCGCCCCGATCAGCACGCCATAGGCCGCCAGGTTCGCCCAGCTGGCGGCAGGACGCTTCACGAAGAAAACAAGCGGAATGAGCACGGCCGTAAACCGCAGGGTCGCCAGCGTCAGCGGTGCCATCGTCGCCAGCGCATATTTCACGACAACGAAGTTGCTGCCCCACACCATCGTCACGGCCACGGCCAGCACCAGATGCGCAGGTGTCAACGCCGTCCGGTTCAAACGGCTGCCTCCAGCTTGGATAGGTCTGCGCGCCCCCCGCGCGCCGCGATGATGCACCCCGTCACGATCAGAGCGGTGCCAATCACTGTCGTCACCGTCACTGCTTCATCAAAAAAGATCGCGCCAAGGATCGCCGCCCAGATAAACGCTGTATATTCGACCGGCACCAGCGCCTGCGCTTCGGCGCGACCATAGGCCCAACTGAGCAGGAAGAGCGAGATAAACGCCAGCGCCGCCGACAGCGCGAGCAGGAGCCAGATATGCCCGCTCGGCACGGCGACCCAGTTCGGCGCCACCAGCAGCACCACCGGCAAAGCGAGCAGCAGGAAAAACCCAGCAGTCAGGCATTGGAAAAACGCCACTTCCATCGGCGGTGCCAGCAACGCCTGTTGCCGCATCAAAATGATGTTCCACGCATAGAAGACGGCGGACACGAAAATCGCTGCCACCCCGTCCAGATGGCGCGGCATGCCGCTGTCGTCGCTCAGTCTGGCAACGACCATCACCGCAACGCCGGCGACGCCCAGAATTGACGCAATGATGGTTCCCCGCCCGACGCGCTCGCCCAATATAACGACCGAAAGATACAGCGCGATCAGCGGCGCGATAAACGACAGCGCGATCCCTTCCGCCATCGGCACGCGCGCAAGGCCATAAAAGAACGATACCGCCATGACCGAGGCGACAAGGCCGCGCAGCACATGCACCCGGATTCCCGCCCGGCTCGGCCATCCCGTCCGCGTCAGCATATAGGGCATGACGCCAATCGACACCCCGATAACCTGCCGCCACAGCATTCCAGAATAGGCACCAATCGCAATCGCCACCCCCTTCATCGCCGCATCCATCACCGAAAACAGCGCAATCCCAACGCAAGCCGCCACAAAAGGGATCGCGGCGGAGGGGAACGGTTTGCTCATCTGCGAGCGCCGTAGCGGGGGAATGGGATCACGTCATCAACATCATGCCGCCCAAGGTTCACAAGCCGTTCACGCGCGGCACGTGACACTTGATTTCTAATCACGGCGGCAGAAAATCGGGGTAAGTTTATGACAAAAGCACTGGTCGCATTGATCTTGCCGCTCCTGTTGGGCGCTTGTTGGACCGGACCTGATTTCTATGCCGGCGTGCCAAGCGTCCAGCCCATTCCGGCGGGTAAATACAAGCCCGTCCGTGTCTATGCCATGTTCCCCGATGATGAAGCCCGCCTCGCCAACGAGCCCCTCGGCTCGCGTATCGAAATTGCGTATGACGACCGGAACAACGTCCTTATCAAAGGGAATGACGACATCGATGCGCCTTCGAATGTCCGTCTTGTCTCACTCGATGCCAATCGCGGCCTCTACATTGTTCAGGGTAATCCGGGCAGCGGCGCGCTTTCGATGAACTGGTCTATTTATGGCCTCATCGCGCTGACGCCAAACGGCTATCGACTTTCCGTGCCGCCATGCAATGGTGCCCGCCGCCTGACGCCGGGCTCTCCTGTTGTGGTCAAAGGACTGCTTTTCACAAAGCGATGTTCATTTTCCGACCGTGCATCGTTTGAAAATGCGATGCTCAATTTTGCCGACGATCCGACCAGCTGGACCGAGTATCGTCGTGTAAGGGACCGGCGCGTTACCAGTCCGGATCGTCCATCCACGGGCTGAAATGCGGCATGTCCGCCGATACGCGGTCGGGGTAGGTTGCGGGTCGTTTCTCAAGGAAGGATGCGACGCCTTCCGCCGCATCGCCGCTGCTTCCTCGCGACCAGATCAGGCGGCTGTCGAGCCGGTGGGCGTCCATCGGGTGGGCCGCGCCCATCATCCGCCACATTGCATTGCGCGTGAGCGCGACGGACACAGGAGCGCTATCTGCCGTCAGTTCTTTCGCGAGAGCCCGCGCGGCGGGGAGCAAGTCATCGGGCGCATGAACGCTGCGGACCAGCCCGCCGTTCAGCGCTTCGTCCGCGCCGAAAACGCGGCCCGAATAGCACCATTCGAGTGCCTGCCCGATCCCGACGAGCCTTGGCAGGAACCAGCTCGACGCGGCCTCGGGCACGATCCCCCTTCTCGCGAACACAAAACCGAAGCGGGCGCTTTCGCTCGCCAGCCGGAAATCCATCGGCAGCTGCATGGTCGCGCCAATGCCGACCGCCGCGCCGTTGATCGCACCGATCACGGGTTTCTTGCAGGCAAAAATCCGCAGTGTCAGCTTGCCGCCATTGTCGCGGACGCCGGGATGGTCAAAATCGACCGAACCGTCGGCGCGGACCGGCGATCCCTGCTCGAGCTTGTCGGGCCGCTTGGCATAATCAAACGTCGCCCCGCCGCCCGCAAGGTCCGCGCCTGCACAAAATGCCTTTCCCGCGCCCGTGACGATCACCGCGCGGACAGCATCGTCAGCATCCGCCATGTCGAACGCCGCGATCATCTCCGCCATCATTTGCGGGGTGAAGGCGTTCAACCGGTCGGGCCGGTTGAGTGTCAGCGTGAAGATGCCATCCGCGACATCATAGTGGATGGTGTAAAAGTCAGCCATACGCGCACTCCGGATCGATCCTTGACATGGCGCATAAACTACCGCCGATGTGCACGTCTATGCTCGATCATGGCAGCGTCATACTCCTTCACGGCTTGGGCCGCACCGCCGGGTCGATGTGGCGAATAGATCGCGCGCTGGGCCGCGCCGGGTATCGGACGCTGCGGCTGAACTATCCGGCGCGGCGGCAATCACTGGCGCAGATTGTCGAGACGATCCATCCTGCCGTTGTTCAGATGGCTCGCGCGCATGATGGCCCGGTTCATTTCGTGACGCATTCGCTCGGCGGGCTGGTGGTCCGTGCCTATCTCGCTGCGCATCGACCCGCGAATATGGGGCGTGTCGTCATGCTTGCCCCGCCCAACCAAGGGAGCGAGTGGGCCGACTTTGTCCTGCGGCTAAGGCTCGACCGTGCAATCCTTGGTCCGACGGCGCGGCATTTACGGACCGAGCGAGCGCGTGATGACGAGGCGTTGTTCGGCACGGTTGATTATTCGCTGGGGGTCATCGCCGGAAATCGCGCGCTCGATCCCCTGCTCCCACGCCTACTGGTTGCGCGGCCCAATGACGGCAAAGTGTCAGTCGAGTCGACGCGGGTTAACGGAATGGACGATCATATCGTGATGCCCGTCACCCACACACTGATGACGATGAACCCCCGCGTCATCAACCAGAGCGCCGCATTCATCCGCGACGGTCGCTTTGAACACGCGGGGGATCGTTAAGCGTCAGGCAAACACGTCGGCGATGTTCTCGCCCTTGGGGTCCGGACCATAACGGTTTTCGCCCTTCGTCCCGTCGATGCACATAAAGATCAGCATAATGATCCCGCCGATATAGGGGATAAACTGAATCAATATGAACCAGCCCGATTTATCCTGATCATGCAACCGCCGGACAACAACCGCGAGCGCGGGTATGAAGATCGCAAGCGCGAAAATAACAAACAGACTGATCACGATCCAGCCGACAACAGGGATCCCCGCTCCTGTACCGGGTTCGAACATGCCGGTGAGGCCACCCCCGACTGCCATAAGTGCAAAGAATGCAACATAGACGAGCAGGATGAACAGCGTGAACATCCAATATTCTTTGCGGCGCGACCGTCCCGAAAAATCGGCATAACGGCGCAGCGGCATCAACATCCAGTCCATAAAACGCACTCCCTGTTGCGTGGTAGAAACCTGAACCTAACCGCCATCAACAGGATATGTCCAATCTGGCGCTAAGCACCCTTGGGCCAGCAGGTCCGCGTTTCACTGACAATCGTCGCATTCGCCTTGTATTTCGCCACAAATGCCGCCCACCCCGCGTCCTGTTTTCCACGCGGCACATCGGCACTGCCCAGTCGAACGGTCATAATCTCGCGCTCCGACGCAACCTGCGCTTTGGCCTTCGCGCTATAGACCATCACCGGCGCAGTGAACTGCGTCACTGGCAAACCCTTTGTGCGATACCAGTTGACATGGTCGCGAGCCGCCTCGCGAAAGCCCGCCATGCTGCCCGTCGGTGTGATTTTCGACACACGCATCACGGCCGGCTGGCCGCCGGGGCAGAGTTCGACCGCCGCCGCAGGCCCGGCAATCAAACCGGCCGTCATGAGAACCAATAGAATTTTCATCGCACGCCTCTCCGATCCAAACGCCTTACTGTTCATGATATGTTCCATAATTGAGTCGAGTCAATCACTATTTGTTCGGCGTCAGAAGTTTACGGTATTCTCAAGATGCGCCCCATAAAAAAGCCCCGGCAGATTGCTCTGCCGGGGCCGGTTTTTGAACCAGACAAACCAGTTTAGTCGCGCGAGCCCATGAAGCTCAGCAGGAACTGGAACATGTTGATGAAGTCGAGATAGAGCGACAGCGCGCCCATGATCACGGTCTTCCCCACCATGTCAGTGCCCGCCACATAGGCATACATCGACTTGATCCGCTGCGTGTCATACGCCGTCAGACCTGCAAAGATCAGCACGCCGATGGCGCTGATCGCGAGGTTGAGCACGCTCGACTGTAACCAAAGGTTCAGCAGCATCGCCACGATCAGACCGACAACGCCCATGATCAGAAACGTGCCGAAGCCCGACAGATCCTTTTTCGTGGTGTAACCATAAAGGCTAAGGCCAGCAAAGGCTGCCGTCGTTGCAAAGAATGCCTGCGCAATCGACGTTCCGGTATAAACTAGAAAAATAGTCGACATCGACAGGCCCATAACCACGGCAAAGGCCCAGAACACGGCTTGTGCAGTCGCTGTCGACATCTTGTTTATGCCAAAGCTCAGAGCCATAACAAAGCCAAGTGGGGCCAGCATGATGACCCATTTCAGTGGCGTAGCCGAGACTTGCGCAGCATAAGAATTTTCGCCGCCCATCGCGAACAGCATAGCGACAATGCCGGTCAGCAACACAGCAGATGCCATGTAGTTGTAAACCGACAACATATAGGACCGCAGACCCGCATCATATGCGGCGTCGCGGGCACCGACGGACGGCGCGGCCGCGCCGGCGGTCATACGGGGATCGGACCAATTGGCCATCGAAACATACTCCTCTACCCGGCGACCATCGCCGGACCTCAACAATATTGGGGGTTTTGCTCACAGTTTCAAGCAAAACACGACATAAACGCAATCGGCCGCTTGTCGAATATGCAGGCGTCGATTAGCCAAGGCGCAACGAGAGGGCTCTTATGACCGAACCGACCGCGACGCGCAGCAGCCCGGCTTATGCCAATTATGTCCTCGCCGTCCTCGTTCTCGTTTACATGCTCAACTTCATTGATCGCCAGATTCTCAGCATATTGGCCGAAGACATTAAGCGCGATCTCGGTCTCGACGATGACGACATCGGCTTTTTGTTCGGCACGGCGTTTGGCGTGTTTTATTCGCTGTTCGGCATTCCGCTGGGGCGGCTGGCCGACAATTGGAACCGTGTCCGGCTGATCACCATCGGCCTCACGGTCTGGTCGGCGATGACGGCACTATCCGGCCTCGCGCGCAGCGGCATGCAACTCACTTTCGCGCGCATCGGCGTCGGTATCGGCGAAGCCACTGCCAGCCCGTGCGCTTACTCGCTGCTCAGCGATTATTTCCCGAAGGAACGCCGCGGCACTGCGCTCGCCATTTATTCGTCGGGGCTTTATCTCGGCGGCGGCTTGTCGCTGTTTATCGGCGGCTTGGTCGTCGGCACGTGGAACAATGCCTATCCCGGGGGCGGACCGTTCGGGCTGGTCGGATGGCAAGCGGCCTTCATGGCGGTCGGTATTCCCGGCCTGCTCGTGGCGCTCTGGGTCTCGACTCTGCGTGAACCGGTGCGCGGGCAAGCCGACGGCATTGTCACGCCCACCTCCCCCACGCCGTTCCGCGATTTCGCGAAGGAACTGGTGACGATCATCCCGCCGCTGACGCTGATCGGGGCGTGGCAACGGGGCTCGCGCGCGTTCCTGAACAATGTGGCCTTCGCTGCGTTTTGCGCCGTCGTCGCGTTCGTGCTTGTCACAGCGACCGGCAAAGTCCCGCAATGGGTTGCGGTCGGCATTGGTGCTTATGCGGTCTTTTCATGGGCGACGTCGCTGCGTGTCCGCGATTATCCCACGTTCAAGCTGATCTGGGGGACGCCTGCATTTCTCTATACGATCCTGGGTTACGGCCTGATCGCCTTCGTTGCTTATGGCCTTGCGCTCTGGGCCGCCCCTTATGGCGAGCGTGTGATGGGCCAGCCCAAAGCCATGGTCGGCCTGTTCATTGGTGGTGGCGCGGCAGCGGCGGGCTTCATTGGCGTCATTACCGGCGGTTGGCTGGCGGATCGCTGGCGCAAGACGAATCCGGCGGGTCGTGTGCTGGTTATCATGATTGGCGCACTTGGCCCGATTATTCCGGTGATCATCGGCTACACCACGGCCAGCCCTGTGGTCTTCTACATCTGCGCCTTTGCCGCCCAAGTGCTTGGCAGTTCCGCACTTGGCGCAGCCGCCGCGCAATCGCAGGACTTGGTCCTCCCCCGCATGCGCGGCACCGCGACGGCGACTTTTTTCATCAGCACAACGCTCGTGGGCCTTGCGCTCGGGCCTTATATGGCGGGCTATGTGTCAACAGTGACGGGCAGCTTGCAAACGGGTGTGCTGTCACTGCTCGTTGCATCACCGGTCTCGTTTATCCTGCTCCTGATGGCGTATCGCAGCGTCCCCGGTGCCGAAGCCACGATCAAGGACCGCGCCCGCGCCGCGGGCGAACCCGTTTAGCCGGGCCGCCCCACGCTGTGATAGGCAAAGCCAAGTCGCGTCACGTCCCGGGCATCATAAACATTGCGCAGATCGACGAGGATCTTGTCGTTCATCAGGCCGCCCATCCGCGCCAGATCAAGCGCGCGGAACGCATCCCATTCGGTGACGATCGCCACCGCGTCGGCCCCGTCAGCCACGGCATAGGCATCCTTGCACATCGTCACCGACGGCATCATCGGCGCGGCCAGTTCCATCCCCTCGGGGTCATAGGCTTTCACGGCCGCCCCCGCATCGATCAGCGCCTGGACGATCGCCAGCGCGGGCGCATCGCGCATGTCGTCGGTGTTGGGCTTAAACGTGAGGCCGAGGATGCCGACCGTCTTGCCGCGCACATCACCGCCCATCGCCGCGATGATCTTGCGCCCCATTGCGCGCTTGCGGCTGTCGTTAACCGCCGCCGTTGCCTCGACGATCCGCATCGGGACACCGTGGTCATCGGCGGTCTTGAGCAACGCCAGCGTGTCCTTGGGAAAACATGACCCGCCATAACCTGGTCCGGCATGAAGGAATTTCGCGCCGATGCGGTTATCAAGACCAATCCCGCGCGACACATCCTTCACATCCGCGCCAACCGCTTCGCACAAATCGGCGATTTCGTTGATGAACGTGATCTTGGTCGCCAGAAATGCGTTGGCAGCATATTTGATCAGTTCGGCCGTCCGTCGTCCGGTGAACATCAATGGGGCCTGCCCCAGCGACAAGGGCCGATAAATATCGCGCATAACCTGTTCGGCGCGCGCATCTTCGCAGCCGATGACAATGCGGTCGGGCCGCTTGAAATCGCCGATGGCCGCGCCCTCGCGCAGGAATTCAGGGTTCGACACAACCGCGACCTCGACGCCCGTCGCGACTTCGCGCAGGATGCGTTCGACTTCATCACCTGTTCCCACGGGCACGGTCGACTTTGTCACGACCACAGTCGGCTTTGTGATCACCGCAGCAATATCGCGCGCGGCCTGAAACACATAGCTCAGGTCAGCATGGCCATCCCCGCGCCGCGACGGCGTTCCCACGGCAATGAAAATCGCATCGGCATCGACGGCGGCTTTGGCGATCTTTGTCGTAAACGCCAGCCGCCCCGCCGCGACATTGCCCGTCACCAGTTCGGCCAGCCCCGGTTCGAAAATCGGCATTACACCGTTCAGCAGGGCATCAATTTTCTTCTGGTCAAGATCGACACAAATCACATCATGCCCGAAATCGGCAAAGCAAGCGCCCGAAACCAGCCCGACATAGCCCGCACCGATCATCGCAATTTTCATAAGACGCCATTCCGCTGTTCAATTTGCGGGAGCCATAGGTGACGAAGGGCAAAATGGTAAGCCCCTCCTCCTTTAGGGGAGGGGTTGGGGTGGGTCTCCTTGCACAAACCGAAGAATCGGACTCGCTGACAGTCCCCACCCCCACCCCTCCCCTGAAGGGGAGGGGCTTTACGTGACACACCCCCTGCCCTTATCGGCGTTTGCCATGACGACAATCGCACTCATGCCCGGTGACGGGATCGGCCCCGAAGTGACGCGCGAGGCGGTCCGCGTGCTTGATACGCTCGGGCTTGGCCTGACGTTCACCCATGCCGATGTCGGCGGCGCGGCTTATCGCAAGCACGGCCATCCGCTCCCGCCCGCCACATTGGAAATCGCACGCAAGTCCGACGCGATCCTGTTTGGTGCTGTCGGCGATTTCGAGCTCGACACGCTCCCGCGCGAACTCCGTCCCGAACAAGCAATCCTCGGCCTCCGCCGCGAGCTTGATCTCTTCGCCAATTTCCGCCCCGCGATTGTCTGGCCCGCACTCGCCGATGCCTCCGCCATGAAGCCCGAAATCGTTGCAGGGCTCGACATTCTCATCATCCGCGAGCTGACCGGCGATATTTACTTTGGCACGCCCAAGGGGATCACGGGTGAAAAGGGCAACCGCGAAGGCTTCGACACGATGCGCTATACCGAAGCGCAAATCGCCCGCGTCGCGCGTGTCGCGTTTCAGGCGGCCCACACCCGTTCCAAACGCGTGACCTCGGTCGACAAGGCCAATGTCCTCGACACCATGCAGCTCTGGCGCGATGTCGTCATCGAAGTGTCCGCCGAATATCCCGACGTCGCGCTCGACCATATCTATGTCGATAACGCCGCGATGCAGCTCGTGAAATCGCCCAAACAGTTCGACGTCATCCTGACCGGCAATATGTTCGGCGACATCCTCTCCGATCAAGCCTCGATGCTCACAGGCTCGATTGGCATGCTGCCCAGTGCGTCCTTGAACGCCGACAATTTCGGCCTGTATGAACCCATCCACGGCTCCGCCCCCGACATTGCGGGACAAGACATTGCCAACCCGCTGGCGACGATCCTGTCGGCGGCAATGATGCTGCGTTTCAGCTTGTACAATCCCGCCGCCGCCGATCATATCGAACGCGCGGTGCAATCGGTTCTCGAAAGCGGCCACCGCACCCGCGACCTCGGCGGCGCGGTCGGGACCCGCGCCATGGGCGATGCCGTTGTCGCCGCTCTCTGACACGATCCAGCGCGGGATCAACAACCCGCAGCTGATGGAGGCTGCACTCGCGCTTCACGACAACCGCCTGTCGGATGCCGAACCGCTGCTCCGCGCGCACCTGAAAGCCGACCCCTTCGACGTCGCCGCCATCCGTATGATGGCCGAACTCGCCGGACGCATCGGGCGTTATAAGGATGCCGAAAACCTCCTGCGCCGCGCACTCGAACTCGCCCCCGATTTCGGGGCGGCCCGCGCCAATCTCGCCACTTGTCTTTATCGCCAGAACAAACCGTCAGAGGCCATCGCCGAACTCGATCTCGTCCTGATCGACGATCCCGAAAACATCGGCCACAGCAATTTGAAAGCCGCCGCGCTTGGCCGGATTGGTGGTTTCGACGAAGCCATCGACCTTTACGAACAAGTTCTGAAAGGTGCTCCAAATCAGCCTAAAGTTTGGATGAGCTACGGCCACATGCTCAAGACCGTGGGACGACAGGCAGACGGCATTGCTGCCTACCGCCGCGCGCTCGTCATCCAGCCCGGCCTCGGCGAAGTCTGGTGGAGCCTCGCCAATCTCAAGACGGTCAAATTCACTGCTGATGACATCGCCGCAATGCAGGCGGCCTTGCAGGGTGACATCAGCGACGAAGACCGCTTCCACCTCGATTTCGCGCTCGGCAAAGCGTTCGAGGACACCAAAGACCCCACCACGTCTTTTGCGCACTACACCGCCGGCAACACCCTCCGCCGCACCAAAATCGATTACGACGCCGACGACACGACGCGCTTCGTCGATGCCTGCATCCGCATTTTCACACCCGAATTTTTCGCTGAGCGCAAAGGACAAGGCTGCCCCGCCCCCGACCCGATTTTCATCCTCGGCATGCCCCGCGCCGGGTCCACCCTCGTCGAACAAATCCTGTCGAGTCACAGCCTTGTCGAAGGAACATCCGAACTTCCCGACATCCCCGCACTCGCCCGCACGCCTGATTATCCGTTGAACCTACCGACTCTTAACGCCGAAACCCTCCACGACCTCGGCCAAAGCTATCTCGACCGCACGCGCATCCAACGCAAAACCGATCGCCCGTATTTCATCGACAAGCTCCCCAACAACTGGGTGCACGCTGGTTTCATCCACCTGATCCTGCCCAACGCGAAAATCATCGACGCGCGCCGCCATCCGCTCGGCTGCTGCTTTTCCAACTTCAAACAGCATTTCGCCAAGGGTCAGGCATTCAGTTACGACCTCGCCGACATGGGGCGATATTATGCCGATTATGTCCGCCTGATGGCCCACATCGACGATGTGCTGCCGGGCCGCGTCCACCGCGTGATTTATGAGAATATGGTCGACAACACCGAAACCGAAACCCGCGCGCTCCTCGCCGCCTGCGGTCTCGACTTCGAACCCGCCACCCTCGAATTCCACAAAACCGAACGCGCCGTCCGCACCGCCTCGTCCGAACAAGTGCGCCAGCCGATCTTCCGCGACGGCACCGAGGGCTGGCAGGCCTTCGAACCTTATCTCGATCCCCTCAAAGCTGCACTCGGCAATGTTCTGACGTCCTACCCCGCCGCCCCGCAATAGTGGCAAATCTGCCACGCCCACGCGCGCAATTCCTGCAATGCAGCACTTAGGCGTTGACCCAGACTCGCGGGAGTCACAGACTCGCCATGAACAAAAAATGGGGTCCAAAATGACATCGCGCCGCACACTTACCGCTGCCCTTTTGACCACGACCATGCTCATTGCGTCGCCGGCACTCGCGCAGACCCCCGCCGCAGATGCATCGGCAGGCGACGAAATCATCGTCACCGCGCAAAAGCGCTCGGAAAGCCTCCAGAATGTGCCACTGAGCATTCTCGCGATTGGCACTCAAAAGCTCGACCAGCTCAACGTCACCAATGTCGACAAGGTCGTCCAACTACTGCCAAGTGTCAGCATCCAGACGTCGCAGCCGGGTTCGACACGCATCTACATGCGTGGTGTCGCGTCGGGCGGTGACGGCAACCATTCGGGGCCACTGCCAAGCGTCGGCGTCTATCTCGACGAGCAGCCTGTGACGACAATCGGCGGCACATTGCCGATCCATTTCTATGATATTGCGCGCGTTGAAAGTCTCGCCGGACCGCAAGGCACACTCTACGGTGCATCGTCGCAGGCAGGCACAATCCGCATCATCACCAACAAGCCATCGACCGCCGGATTTGAAGGCCGTGTTGATGGTGAAGTCAACACCGTAGCGAAAGGCGGCGTCGGCGGACGATTGGAAGGCATGCTGAACCTGCCGCTGAGCAGTAACGCTGCGCTCCGTGTCGTAGGTTGGTATCAGCGCGACGCCGGTTACATCGACAATGTGCTGGGCACGCGCAGATTCCTGCCAACGGTCGGCGGTATTTCCGCAACCAACACGGCGCTGGTCAAAAAGGATTTCAACACAACTGACCTTTATGGTGGACGTGCGGCTCTCCAGATCGATCTCGATGACAACTGGACGGTTACGCCGACGGTCTATTATCAGGAACAGCGTACCAAAGGCGTTTTTGGCACCCAGCCGTCAGTGGGCGATTTGCAGGTTCAGCGGTTTTTCACCGACTCATCGAAAGATCGGTTCGCGCAAGCGGCGCTGACCATCGAAGGCAAAATCGGCAACTGGGACCTGACCTATGCCGGAGCGTATCTTGACCGCAAGATCAAAGCGACAGGTGACTACACCGACTACGCCGAGGCGTATGACAGCCTTTATTCAAGCGTCGGCGGTGTTGCAGGTTACTTCTATTTCCAGAACGCAGCGGGCAACACAATCGACTCGCGGCAGTTCACGACAAGCGAACCCCGATACCGCAAACTCAGTCAGGAACTGCGCGTCGCATCGCCCACCGAAGACCGTTTCCGCGTCGTTGCCGGACTGTTTTACCAGCGGCAAGTGAACGACATCGACGAACGCTACATTGTACCTAATCTGGGCGGACAGGTTTCGGTCAACGGCCTTCCCGGCACATTGTGGCTGACCAAGCAAAAGCGCGTCGACAAGGATTATGCGATTTTCGGCGAAGCGAGTTTCGACATCACGCCAACGCTGACCTTTACCGCAGGCGGACGTGGTTTCATTTATGACAACACGCTGATCGGTTTCTTCGGTTTCGGTCGCAATCCGGCAGGCACACCGTTCAATGCCGCCGGCTCATCACGCACTGGTGTGGCCGGATGTTTCACGTCAACGGGCCAAACCCTCCGCGACAACCCGACAGGCACCTTACTGCCCGCGACGATCGCACCCGCGCCGTGCACAAATCTCGGCGATTTCGACACGGCAACCGGAAAAGTCCGTCCCAAACAGGCTGATGGCCAGGGCTTTACGCACCGGCTCAACCTGACGTGGAAGCCAAGCCGCAATTATTTGTTTTACGGAACATGGTCGCGCGGTTTCCGCCCCGGTGGCATTAACCGTCGTGCGACGGTCGGTCCCTATGCGTCCGACTTCCTCACCAATTTTGAATTCGGCTGGAAGACAACGTGGCTCGACGGCAAATTGCGCTTCAACGGCGCGGCCTATCAACAGGACTGGAAAACCTTCCAGTTCGCGTTCCTCGGCCAGAACAGCTTCACGCAAATCCAGAACGGACCCGATGCACGCATTCGTGGCATCGAGGCCGATTTGAATTTTGTGCCGGTTACCGGTCTGACGCTGACGGCCGCCGCTGCATACACGGATGCCAAGACACGCCAGAATTTGTGTGCGATAAACGATCCGACTTACGCTTGCACGCTTGCCGGGCCGGGCGGACAGATCAACTATATCCAGACACCCGGCGGTTCGCGCCTTCCCGTTACACCCGAATTCAAGATCAGCGGCAGCGCCCGTTATGAATTTGGCGTGGGCACGTCGAAAGCGCATCTTCAGGCACTGGTTGCGCATCAAAGCGGTGCGGCGTCGGATGTTCGCCAGAAAGCATTTATCAGTGCACTCAACGATCAGAGCGATCCGCTGCAAATTGCCGACCCCACGAAGTTCTACAATCCAGCAGCACTTCTCGGGCGTATTCAGGGTTATACCACCGCAGACTTTGCAGCGGGCCTCGACTTCGGCAATTTCACGACCGAGCTGTTTGTGGCCAATGCTTTTGACGAACGGGCACAAATCTCGCGCGGCACGTCATGCAGCGTCTGCACGCGTGTTTACGTGAACATCGTCACCCCGCGAACCATTGGCCTGAGGCTGGGCGCGAAATTCTGATCGGGTGAGCGGGGCCCAAACCAACCCCGCTCGCCCCTTCGGTCTCTGGACTGCTGCCTCGCTTGTTGTCGGCGGGATGATCGGTGCGGGCATCTTCATTCTGCCCGCCCAACTTGCGCCATTTGGCACGACAGGTCTGGTTGCCTGGGGCTTGGCGATCCCGGGCGCATTGCTGCTCGCCTATGTGCTGTCACGTCTTGCTGTGGCGCGCCCCGAAGCCACCGGTGCCGTCGCCATTGTGGGCGAGGCATTGGGTCCATTGCCCGGCCTGCTCGTCGGGTGGAGCTATTGGGTCGGCATCTGCTCCGCCAACGCCATCATCGCGCTTACTGCCGTGCGCTATGGCGCTTCATTCGTGCCCGCGCTGACGGCGTCTCCGCTCGCCACAGCATTGGGAGCAACCACGCTGGTCTGGGCGCTCACCGCGCTTAATCTCGGCGGTGCAAAGGGTGCGGGCCGCTTTCAGGTATTGACGACGCTGCTGAAGCTCTTGCCGCTCGTCGCCGTGGTTATCATTCTTGCCGGACTTGCGGTTGGTGACACCGGTCAGTTCAAGGCATCCGGTCACCCGCCGTTTGCCGCGCATGACGTGTCCACCGCGCTAACACTGTGCTTTTCTGCCCTGATCGGCTTCGAGGCTGCCGCGCTGGCGGCTGAACGACTGCGTGATCCGGCGCGCAACGTCATGCGCGCAACGCTGTATGGCACCGCGCTCACGGGCCTGCTTTACGTCATCATCTGCAATGGCATTGTTTTCGCGCTGCCCGAAGCCGCCGTCGCCGCGTCAAACGCGCCAATTGCATTTTTCGTCGAAAGTTTCTGGGGCCACGGCGCAAGCCTTGCCGTGTCGGCCTTTGCGTCCATCGCCGCGATCGGTTGCCTCAACGGCTGGACATTGATGCAAGGCGAAGTGCCGCTTGGCATGGCGCGCAGCGGATTGATGCCCGCGTTCCTCGGACGGACCAGCGACCGCGACGTCCCCACCACGGCCATGCTGATCTCAAGCAGCTTTGTCAGCATCCTCGTCCTGTCAGGCGCAGTGCCGGGCATGACCAACATTCTGACCTTCATGATCCAACTGACCACCGCCGCCACGGTCTGGCTTTATGTCGGGGCCTGTGTCGCGGCATTGGTCATGGGCATCGTGCGGCCCGCCGCCCTCGTGGGCCTCGGCTTTGCCCTGTGGTTGCTGTGGGGATCGGGACTATATGCGCTCGGGCTCAGCATCGTCCTGATGCTCACCGCCATTCCGCTTTACTGGCTCCGTCCGCGCGGCGCAGCTACGATGAGCGCCCCATTTTGATCAGCTCAAGCGAGATAAAGCTCCTGATCGGTTGCACGAACAAAATGGCCCCGTTGGCGAGCAGCACGGGCAGTCCGGCCCATTTGAACCAGTAAGTGCTGTTCAAAACAAAGCCCGCAAACAGCATCACCGAAATGGCGGGCACGAACAAAAACAACACAAACGCAAACACGCGCAAAACAGTCAAAATCTTCATATTCAAATGCACCCTGAACCAGACATTCAACGCGGACCAGCCAAAGTGCCCAAGTGGGGCTAGGGTGCCGACGGCGCGTTCATCGGTAAATTACATGAGCGGCTGACAATCTCAACGGAAATTCTCCGGCGATGCCGCCGCCCTCAGGTTGTTACGATATCTTCTTGAAAAACAGCATCGGTGCGATTTGCCGGGTTGAACCGTCATGAAAACCTGCCTCGCCTTCCCAGTCGCGCGGATTCTGGAATGTCCCGAAGATCATGTCGAACAGCGGGATGTCACCATAATTATAGGCGTGCACCCCGCGCTCGTGATGGATCGAATGACTTTCGGGGCGCTGCACGATGTAGCCCAGCCAGTGCGGCGTCCGGATGTTCATGTGCTGGAACATGCCGGGAATGGTTGTCAGGATCGCAACGATGAGCGCAGCGTCGGCGGACAGCCCGATAATCCACACCAGGCAGAGCGAGCCGAGCAGTGCCCACCCGACCATGTCGAAGGGGTGAAAATAATAAGCACCCCAAATGTCCACCCGTTCGGCACTATGATGCATCTGGTGCGTGACACGCCACAGCGGATCATAGCTGTGCATCGTCCGGTGCCAGACATAAATCCCCAGCTCGAGAAGGAAAAAGCCGACCAGCACCTGTGCCGCAAAGTGCAGCGTGCTAATGTCGACGATGCGATGCGCACCCAGCCATTCGTCCCAAAGATAGGGGCTGAAAGTTGCGATCGTGAAATAGAGGATGGTCGAGATAATGCCCATCGTCCGCCAGAAACGGACGTCGGGAAAATGCCGGCTGCGCCCAAAATGATCGGCAATCGCAAAAACGATAAAGATGCCGAGCGCGATATAATGATAGACCGTCATGGTGCCGCCCCCACTGCCGTCGGCGTTGGCCTACATCATCTAGCTCGCCGAGTCATCCGCCCCAGCACACTCCTGTCCTTCAATATCTCGTGCGCGGCATTGTGCCCGGGCGCGCCCGTCACCCCGCCGCCGGGATGCGTGCCCGATCCGCACATATACAGGCCCGTGATCGGCATCCGGTAATCGCCATGCCCCAGCATCGGTCGCGCCGAATAAAGCTGATCCAGCGACATGTGCCCGTGAAAAATATCCCCGCCGATCAGGCCGAATTTGCGTTCAAGATCCAAGGGCGAATGAATCTGCCGCGCGATGACCGACGCCTTGAAATTGGGCGCATGTTGCGTGACAGTATCGATAATATGATCTGCGACTTCTTCACGCACATCATCCCACGTCCGGTCGCCCGACAATCGCGGCTCGAACTGCTGGCAGAACAGGCTGGCGATATGTTGCCCCGGCGGCGCGAGGCTGTCATCGACTGTCGTCGGCAGTTTCATCTCGACAATCGGCGCTTTCGACCATCCGAATGCGCGCGCATCGGTATAGGCACGGTCCATATAATCGAGCGTCGGCGCAATAATGATCCCGCAGGTGTGATGCTCGGCTTTCTCTTTGCCCGGCAGCACGCTGAAACTCGGCAATTCGGACAGCGCGACATTCATCCGGAACGTGCCCGATCCGGTCTTCCACTGGTCGATCCGCTTCTTGAACGCAGCCGGCTGATCGTTCGCCGCGACGAGCTGCTTGAACAGCAATGAAGGCCCGACATTCGACACCACCGTCGCGCAAGCAATCTCCTCGCCACTTTCGAGCCGAACCCCCGCGACTTTCGCGCCGTCAACCAGCACCTGCGCAACCGGCGCTTCGAGGCTGACCTCGACCCCTGCCTCGACGCACGCCTCGGCCATATATTGCGTGATTGCGCCCATCCCGCCGACGCTGTGGCCCCACATGCCTTTCTTGCCGTTGATCTCGCCGAACACGTGGTGAAGCAACACATAAGCCGACCCCGGCGTGTCCGGAGACGCATAATTGCCGACAACCGCGTCAAAGCCGAACGCTGCCTTTACCGCATCACTTTCATACCAACCATCAAGGAAATCGCGCGCCGACTTCACGAACAGGTCGAGCACATCGCGCTGCGCTTCGATGTCGAGTCCCGCCACGCTGCGCCCCTGCGATGCGGCGGCGAGCAATGCGCGCACACCACCCCCGGCATTGGGCGGTGTCTTCAGTGAAATACCGCGCAGAACTTCGGCAACCCGCTCGAGTGCTTCCTCATAAGCCGGGAACGTGGCCGCATCCTTCGCGGAAAACCGAGCAAACTCGGCCTGCGTCCGCTCCGTCCCGCCGCCCAGTTTCAGATAATCATTCTCGAACGGAAAAAAGTTCGAAATCGTCCGTTCGATGATCCGCCAGCCGCGCTCGTGCAGCCGCATGTCCTTGATGACCTTGGGCCGCAGCAAGCTGACCGTATAGCTCGCGGTCGAATTGCGGAAACCGGGGTGGAATTCCTCAGTCACACACGCCCCGCCGATCACCGCGCGCCGCTCGAGAATGCGGACTTTCATGCCCGCGCGCGCCAAATAGAAGGCGCAGACCAGCCCATTGTGCCCGCCGCCGATAATCACGGCATCATATTTTTTGGTCATTATTTGTAACTTTCAGGCGGCGACGCCATCCGTGCCTCGGGGATGATCCCTCTTATCCGCGCGTTGAAACTGCGCAAGCACACCTCGCTCGCCGCCAGCGGCCCCGCCGTGAAATAGGCCGACCCCATCCCCGCCTGGACGCCTTCGATCAGCCAGGTATCCTCGGCATTCACGACCCGGTTGATCCGCGCATTGGCATAGCGCGCCAGCTTCATTTCGCGTCGCTCATCGGGAAGCGCATAGCTCATCACCCGCAGCATCGTCACTGTCGGCGACACCGGCACCCAGTGCATGAAATCGATCTGGTCGGCATAAATGTCGAACGCCATGTTCGGCCACAGCTTCCAGTAGACCCACCGCCACTGCGCCGCTTCGGGCAGATGATCGACGCGCGGCAAATGCGTCTGGTAAAAGCGTTCCCAGAAATTGGCCGAAGGGCGGTCGGCGATCTCCCCCGACATCCGGTCGACCCAGCCATGCGCTTCGATCGCATAGCTCTTGCCGAACAGCCGCGACAGGCCATCATGCGCGACCGGAATGTGCAGATTGTCCGAATAATTGTCGCCAACATTCTTCCAGTTGACCGCGCGCGGTCGCGACCACGGCGTCCCCACAGGCTGCATCTCGGCGAACTTGTAAGGCGCAATCTCCGCTTCCGCCGGGGCCATCATCGCCGCCACCGAAGGCCCATCATCATCGCGCATCCGAACGAAAACAAACCCCTGCCAGACCTCGACATCAACCGCGATCAGCCCTGTCGCCGCAATATCAAGCGCCGGATAATCCCCGCGCATCGGCACGCCCGACAAGCGCCCGTCCAACTCATAAACCCACGCATGATAAGGACAGACCAGCTTCTTCGCGCAGCCCTTGTCACCATCCACAAGCCGCATCCCCCGATGCCGGCAAACATTCACAAACCCCCGCACCGCGCCATCATCGCCGCGCACGACAACGATGCTTTCGCCCAGCAGCTCAATCGTCCGCCAGTCCCCCGCGCCCGGTATGTCCGACCCATGACAAACAATCTGCCACGCCGGCCGGATCACCCGCTCCATCTCGACCGCGAAATAATCGGCGTTGTTGTATGTCCAGCCGGGCAGGCCGAAATCATCGACCGATGTTGGGACGGGTTTCAGGTGAGTAGCCATCGAAGCAGCTTAGACGGTGGAAGGGTTAGGCTTCAAGCAGTCCACAAATTCGACTTGGCCTACTCGAACTCGAACCGATAGCGGTATTGTTTCAACAAAAGCGTTGGAACAGCACGGACGGCGTGTTTCACACGAGCGTGATGATCAGCGGCGACCAGAATACCACGAACGATCTCGCCGGTTTCTTCAGCCAAGCATCCCATATAACCAAGGATTTGGGCAATCGCCTCGGGCCGTGCAATATCGGCCTTGAGTTCGATGACAGTAAGAACGCCCTCTGCATCGCGCGCAAGTATGTCGATGAACCCAGAGTCTACCCTACGCTCTGAGCCACCGTCCGCAACTACTAGGCCAGTTTCAAGATCGGCAAGGTTGTTTCTCAACGCCAATTGCAAATCACGCTCAAGGGCGAAAGTCTTGCCGACAGCCTCTTCAATGACCTGCACATCTGAGGCGGCGACGACGGCGCCTTGGTCGGCGTCGTAACCTTCGACTTCCGCACCAAGAAATCTAATGTAATCGACGAGATGGCTGCGATACCAGCGAAGGTGGGTAAGGAGTTTGTCAGGATCAATATCCATTTTTGACGGATTTGGTCGTCCGTCCCGCTCGTCTGAAGCCGAATAAGCGAAACTTGCCAACAAGCCCGCGAGCTTGTCCTCCTGAAAGGCCGAATCTAGCTCTAAGCCATGAGCACGCTCGATCCGCTTCAATGCGTATCCGCGTTGCTGCTTCGTTTTATCAGCCAAATTGCGGCCGCGCATATACTGCTCGAAAGCCTCACTTTGCATGTAGACCTTGCCCCTCGATCCCTAAGCAGCAACCTTTGCCCTGCTCGCCCGTTTCCGCTCATTCGGGTCCAGATGCGTCTTGCGCAGCCGGATGCTCTTCGGCGTAACCTCAACCAGTTCGTCATCGTCGATATACGCAATCGCCTGCTCCAGCGTCATCCGCTTGGGCGGCGTTAACCGGATCGCGTCATCTTTCCCGCCCGACGCGCGGAAGTTGGTCAGCTGCTTGGTCTTCATCGGGTTGACTTCGAGGTCGTCAGTCTTGGCGTTTTCGCCGACGATCATGCCCTCATACAGTGCTTCCTGATGCGCCACGAACAATATGCCGCGCTCTTCCAATGGCCCCAGCGCATAGCTGTTCGCTTCGCCCGCGCCGTTCGAAATCAGCACGCCGTTCTTGCGGCCCTCGATGACGCCCTTGTGCGGCCCGTATTTCTCGTACAGCCGGTTCATGATCCCCGTGCCGCGCGTGTCGGACAGAAATTCGCCATGATAGCCGATCAGGCCGCGCGCGGGCGCGCTGAAGGTGATCCGCGTCTTGTTGCCGCCGCTCGGCCGCATGTCGGTCAGCTCGGCTTTGCGCAGGTTCATTTTCTCGACGACCGTGCCCGAATATTCCTCGTCGACGTCGATCACGACGGTTTCATAGGGTTCGGTGCGCTTGCCGTCCTCGTCACGGAACAGCACGCGCGGGCGGCTGATGCCGAGCTCGAAGCCTTCGCGGCGCATGGTTTCGATCAGCACGCCCAGCTGCAATTCGCCGCGCCCCGCGACTTCGAAACTGTCCTTGTCGGCGCTTTCGGTCACTTTGATTGCGACATTCGATTCAGCTTCGCGGAACAGGCGGTCGCGGATCATTCGGCTCGTGACCTTGCTGCCTTCGCGGCCCGCCATCGGGCTGTCGTTGACGGCAAAGCGCATCGACAAGGTCGGCGGATCAATCGGTTGCGCGTGCAGCGGTTCGGACACGGTCGGATCGCAAATCGTGTTGGCAACCGTCGCGGTCGTCAGACCGGCAATCGAGATGATGTCGCCGGCATGCGCTTCATCAACCGGCATCCGCTCGAGTCCGCGAAACGCCATGATTTTCGACGCGCGACCGGTCTCGACAATCTTGCCCTCGGGATCGAGCGCGTGGATTGGCATATTGGTTTTGACCGACCCGCTGAACACGAGGCCAGTCAGAATGCGGCCGAGGAAGTTATCACGGTCGAGCAGCGTGACGAGGAACTTGAACGGCCCATCAGGGTCCGCCGAAGGTTCAGGCACATGCGAAACAATCGTCTCGAACAACGGCGCAAGCGTTCCCTCGCGACGCGCTGGATCGAGGCTAGCATAGCCGTTGCGGCCCGACGCATAGAGCACCGGAAAATCGAGCTGTTCGTCGGTCGCTTCCAGCGAAACAAACAGATCGAAAACTTCGTCGAGCACTTCCTGAATACGCTCGTCTGGTCGGTCCACTTTGTTCACAACCACAATCGGACGCAGGCCGAGCGCCAGCGCTTTGCCGGTCACGAACTTGGTCTGCGGCATCGCGCCTTCGGACGCATCGACCAGCAAGATGACGCCGTCGACCATCGATAAGATACGCTCGACTTCGCCGCCGAAATCGGCGTGGCCCGGCGTATCGACAATGTTGATCCGCGTGTCGACGCCTTGCCCATGCCATTCCACGCTGGTGCACTTCGCCAGAATCGTGATCCCGCGTTCTTTTTCCAGATCGTTCGAATCCATCGCGCGTTCTTCGATGCGCTGGTTTTCGCGGAACGTGCCCGACTGGCGGAACAGCTGGTCAACAAGGGTCGTTTTGCCATGATCGACGTGCGCGATAATGGCCACATTGCGGAGGCTCATGAGTTATCCTGAAATCGGGAGTAAGCCGCGCGCC
>JANLSJ010000026.1:0-84618 GCA_031362355.1 Sphingomonas sp. | reverse complement strand
TACAGTCATACCCAAGGCCAAGATGCTATCTGTCGTCGTGGTGCTCTTTGTTGTTTCGGTCTACAACAAATTGCTCGACACGTTCTGGGTGAATATCGATCCGGTCGACAAAGGGGGACAGTTCTGCGATCGCGGTGATGTGTACCGGCCTGAGATCTACGTGCACAACGCGGAGCAGCGCAAACTAGCGGAAGCCAGCAAGGCCAAGCTTGACGCGTCAAAGCAGTTGCAATGGCCGGTGGTCGTGCCGGTAACCGACGCGTCAGCCTTCACCAAGGCCGACGGCTATCACCAGAAATTTTACAAAACCAACGCCGACCATTATTACCGCTATCGCAAAGGTTGTGGTCGCGACGCTCGCCTCGAAGCCCTTTGGGGCAAGGACGCAAGCGCACCCAAGACGCAGTAGATTGTCCCTACATCTGACAGAACGTCATTTCTGACAGAACGTCGTGGTTACGAGACAGCGGTACTCGGTGCCGAGCGGTCCGAGGTTGAGATAGACCTCACAGCTCACCGTCTCGTTGCTCTTGACCATCGGCTTGGTCAGCACCCACTTGCGCTTCTTGGCTTCCGCCTCGGCATACTCCTGTTGGCGGAAGCGGGCAGCGTTCGTTGCGTTCTCAGTACCAAAGGCGACATCAGAGAGCGGCAACCGCATACACCCGGCTGGTGTGGCTGCTGGCTTTTTGGCTGACGCGACAGCGCCTACAGCGCCAACGGGTGCGGCAGCAGCCGCAGGTTTTGCGGCAGGTGCGGGGGCTGGTGACGTTTGTGCGATGGCAGGCATAGCAAACATCAAGCCCGAAAGGGCACCGGCTAGAGCAAGCTTCGACATGTGAGGCACCAAGGTTTACGGTTTCAGTTCTCGATGAGAGGGGGAGTGGGGCGGCGCGACTGCGCAACCCCAAACTTCAGATAGTGCAAGTTATGCCGGGTCGCGCGAAATCGCTCGATCCAACTTACAACGACCTAGTTACCCGGCCAGGGCTTCTGCCGGCACACCTGCCCGCTCCAACTTTAGCCGCTCAGCGATTAAGAACGCCAACTCGAGCGATTGATCGGCATTGAGACGCGGGTCGCAATGGGTGTGATAACGGTCAGACAGGTTGGCATCCGAGATCGCCATCGCACCACCGGTGCACTCCGTCACATTCTGGCCGGTCATCTCGATGTGAATGCCGCCGCCATAAGTGCCCTCGGCGCGGTGCACGGCAAAAAATCCGCGCGTTTCGGCGAGGATGCGCTCGAAGGGGCGGGTTTTGTAGCCGGTATTCCCCGCCTTGATGACATTGCCATGCATCGGATCGCACGACCAGATGACAGGGTGCCCTTCACGCTTGACGGCGCGGACGAGTGCGGGGAGGCCAGTTTCGATCTTGTCATGCCCATAACGGGTGATGAGCGTGATCCGTCCGGCAGTACGCGCGGGGTTGAGCGTGTCGAGCAAGCGAAGGAGGACGTCGGGAGTCAGGCTTGGGCCGACTTTTATGCCGATGGGGTTGCCGATGCCACGCAGGAACTCGACATGAGCTGACCCTTCAAAACGGGTGCGATCGCCAATCCACAGCATATGAGCGCTCGTGTCATACCAGTCGCCGGTCAGGCTATCCTGCCGTGTGAGCGCCTGCTCATAGGGCAGCAGCAGCGCTTCATGGCTCGTGTAGAATTGCGTGCCCTTTAGCTGCGGCACGGTGTCAGGATTGATCCCGCAGGCATTCATGAAGTCCAGCGCTTCGCCGATGCGGTCAGCGACGTCGCGATATTGTTTGGTCCACGGGCTGCGGCCCATGAAGTCATGCGTCCAGGCGTGAACCTGGTGCAAGTTGGCGTAACCGCCGACCGAGAATGCGCGGAGGAGGTTCAGCGTGGCCGCAGACTGGTTATAAGCTTGCACCATCCGCTGGGGATCGGGCGCGCGGCCTTCGGCTTCGAACGCGATGTCGTTGATGATGTCGCCGCGATAGGACGGCAGTTCGACGCCTTCGATGGTTTCGGTGTCGGCACTGCGCGGCTTGGCAAACTGCCCCGCCATGCGCCCGAGTTTCACGGTCGGCAGCTTCGAGGCAAACGTCAGAACGACGGCCATTTGGAGCAAGACACGGAACGTATCGCGGATGTTGTTCGGGTGGAATTCGGCGAAGCTCTCGGCGCAATCGCCACCTTGGAGCAGAAATGCTTCGCCGCGCACGACGCGGGCAAGGTCACTGGTCAGGTCACGGGCTTCACCGGCAAAAACGAGCGGCGGGAAGCTGCCCAGCGTTGTTGTCGCGCGATCAAGCGCTGCCCCATCGGGGTACGTCGGAAGCTGTCGTGCTTCATGCGCAGTCCAGCTGTCAGGTGTCCATTTACTTGCCATAATGATGCTGCATTGCGGCAAGAGGCAGAAAATTGCAACGGCGGGCTCAGCCGGTGGGTGCGGCTGCGTTACGAAAGGCGTCTGCGCTGCCCGGGTTGGCGGTGGTTGCAGACTGAAGGGCTCGCTCGGTGTCAGCCTTTCGACCGAGTGCGCTGTAACTGCGGATGAGCATTGTCCAGCCTTCGACATCTTTGGGATTGGCCTCGAGCTTTTTGGCCAGGCCATCGACCATCCCGGCAATCGTTGCATTCTGCTGTGTTACGGGCAACGCGGCAACATTACGCGCTTGTTCGGGCGTTGGCCCCGGCCGAGCAGCAGGCACGCGACCGGCAACACTGATCTTGTTTGCGGTTGATACCTGCGTGATCAGATTGCGGACGTCGGATTCCCACGGCGCGCCCGGTGGTGAATCTTTCAAAAGCCCGATCCAGTCGTCGATGGCGCCTTTGTGGTTGCCACTCATATCTTTTTCGACAGCGAGAAAATAGCGGGCGCGCACGTCTTTCGGGTCGCGGGCGAGAGCATTGGTGAACGCAGTCTTCGCGTCGGCGGGGAATTTGCTCGGGCTCGCCATGACCAGCGCTTCGCCATAGTTCGACCAATGCTCGGCGACCGTCGGGGCGAGCGATGTGGCGCGCTGATAGGCCGTTGCGCTTTCGGCGAACCGCCCCGTCTGGTAAAAGCCGAGGCCGAGCAACGCCCAGCCTTTGACTTCTTTGGGGTTGGCTTTCACTTTCGCTTCGAGCTGGGCAATCATGTCGCCGGAATTTGCAGGCGCGGCGGCTTGTTGCTGCGTCGTTTCGGTCGGGCGCAATGTGGCAATGCCGACAGCAACCATCGCAATCATGGCCGCGAGAATGAGGAGGATGCGGCTGACCGGCATTGCTATTTGACCTTTGCGGCCAGCTCTTCTTTGGCTTGACGGTATTCGCGTTCGAGGCGGTCGACGCGGTCGGCAACGGTTTCGACTTCGGTGACCGAACCGATCCCCTGACCCGACCCCCAGATGTCGCGCCAAGCCTTTGCAGGCGTATTGTCACTCTGGCCGAAGTTCATCGTTTTATATTCACCTTTGGGCAGGTTGTCGGGATCAAGCCCGGCTTTTTCGATGGAGCTGCGCAGATAATTGCCGCTGACGCCAGTGAAGAGGTCCGAATAAATGATGTCCTGTGCGCGCCCGTCGACAATGCCTTGTTTATAGGCGGCGTCGGCGTTGGCCTCTGCGGTCGCAATGAAAGCCGAACCGATGTAGGCCAGATCGGCACCGCACGCTTGCGCGGCAAGGATTGAATGACCGTTGGCGATGGCCCCGGAGAGCGCGACGGGACCGTCGAACCACTGACGGATTTCGCTGATGAGGGCGAAGGGGGATTGCACGCCGGCATGGCCGCCCGCGCCCGCTGCAACGGGGATCAGGCCATCGGCACCTTTCTCGATGGCTTTGCGCGAGAATTTATCATTGATGACGTCATGAAGGACAATGCCGCCCCAACTGTGCACCGCTGCGTTCAAGTCTTCACGCGCGCCGAGCGACGTGATCGTGATCGGTACCTGCCATTTGGCGCAAGTCGCGAGGTCGGCTTCGAGCCGGTCGTTTGATTTATGGACAATCTGGTTGACGGCATAAGGCGCGGCAGGGCGCTCGGGATGGTCACGGTTATGCTGGGATAGTTCTTCGGTGATGCGGTGGAGCCATTCGTCGAGTAGCCCCTGTGGTCGTGCATTGAGCGCGGGAAAGCTACCGACGATACCCGCCTTGCACTGGGCGATCACGAGATCGGGACCGGAAACAATGAAAAGCGGCGAGCCAATGACGGGAAGCCGGAGGTTCTGAAGAATGGCGGGAAGGGTCATGCGCAGGTCCTTAGCGCAAGCGAAGCCCTTAGCAAGAGGCCGGAATATGACGTTACGGAAGGCTTGGCGTTGTCACTTTGGGTGCGGCGGTGAACGGGCGAATCCCGAATTCGGGATAGACTTCCGTGGGGAAGTAGACGGTGCCGTCCTTGACCACCATGCTGATCGTCTTGATCGCTTTAAGATCGGTCGTCGGGTCGCCGGGGACAAGGAAGAAATCGGCAAGCTTGCCTTTGGCAATCGATCCGCGACGCTGATCCTCACCCAGATATTGCGCCATGTCGAATGTGGCCCGCTTGAGCACCTCAGGCGCTGTCATGCCGATCTTTTGCATGAGTTCGAGTTCGCGGTGGAAGGTCAGCGCACCGCCGGTGTCAGTCCCCGGCAGAACCATAACCCCGCGTTTGTGGAGCATGCTGATGGTGGCAATGATTTTGTCATAAGCACCGAGGTAGGCGGCATCGTCGCCCGGCGCGGACACATCGATCCACCCCTTCATGGCGTCGCGCCGCGTGCCGATTGGCATATGGTCAAAATAATCAACCATGCCCGGCGGGATTTTGCCGTCGCGGTTCTGCGTCAGATTTTCGTGGATGCCGATGGTCGGGTCGATCGCAATCTTCTTGGCGACCATCGTATTGATTGTGGCTTGAACCGGCGCGCTGTTCAGGTCGAGGCCGGGCAGGCGTTTGAGCGCAGTCAGGCGGAACAACGTACGAGTATCTTCGGTCGGCTTGATGACCCATCCGAGCATGAACTGGTTGATGTGCGTCATCTCGTCATAGCCCGCCGCCATCATCGCGTCGGCGTTCGAAAAGGCAGGGACGTGGCCCGCCACGCGCATGCCGAGCCGGTGGGCTTCGGCAACCATTGCGGGTACCCAGGCGGGATCGATGCTGTTGTAGATCTTGATCTGCCAAAATCCGCGTGCGCCATACCAGCGGACGGCGTCAATGGCCTTGGCTTCGCTGTCGACGACAAAGCCGTTGTTGGAGTTGAACGGCGATTTCCCCTCGATGAATCCGCTGCGCACGACGCGCGGACCGCCAATTGTGCCAGCGTCCATCTTGGTGATAAGATCGTCGAGCACAGCATTGTCGTTGCCCATGTCGCGCACGGTCGTGATCCCGGCGACCAGATTGAGCAGCGCATCGTCCTGTCCGAAATGGCCGTGCATTTCGGTCATACCCGCGATCAGCGTGCCACCTGCACCGTCGATGCTGACTTCGCCGGGTGTCGCGGGGCTGTCGAGCGGTTCGACGCCTGCAATCGTGCGTCCGTTGACGACGACTGACATCGGCGCGGTGAGCTTGGATGTGACTGGATCGAAAATGCGGACATTCTTGATGCGGATCGGCGCATTGTAGCGATGCGCCACACGCTTTTCGATGGCGACGAAGCGCTCGGTTTCCCATGTCGCGGCGAGATCGCGGAGGCGTTTTTCCTCGGCTTCATACCCTGCGCGGATGACGATGGCGCTGGGCGAGACATTGGCAAACAGGCTGTTGTCCGCTGCCAGCAGAATCGTTGACGGACCGGTATCGATCCCCATTATGGAGTATCGGGTAACGGGCATTGCCGTGGTGCCCGACCCAACGGTCAGTGTTTCACCCTTCACCAGTCGCAATGTCCCGCCGGGGAGCGCGGTGATCTCGGGCTTGGGCTGCTTGAGCATTGCACGGGCATAGAGGCCAAGCGCCCAGGGGCTGACTGACTGGCCGATGTAGAGGCTGGGACCCTTGATCGATGCTTTGCCCGGGCCGGTCGCATCGACCCACGACGCATTGTTGCCCTTGCGCGCGAACGTCTCGGCGACTTTACTGCCGAATGTGGTCGCGCCCGCAATCGCCCAAGCGATGGGCAGGCCGTTGGCATCGACCGTAATCGTCTCGGCACTCGATGGGCCGCGGCCATTATTCTTGATGTCGAAATCGATGGTCGTTTTATCGCCTGTAGTCTCTGCATTGACGCGGCCGACTGTCTTGCCGCCGGTAATGACGACAAATTTTTCGGTGGCGGCAAAAGCGGGGTTGGCGAGGAGGGCGAGGGCGATCAGCGTACAGAGATTTTTCATGCGACGGGTTGGATCATGCCAGCGACCAAAAGAAAAGAGGAAATTGAGTCTAAGCGGTCGTTGTCCGGCGTGCCTCACGCTATGCCGCTGTCAGCACGCCCGTATAAGCCGGGTCATCGAGTGCAATCCCGGCACCAAGCGCCACGCAAATGAGCGGATCCTTTGCTATAACCGTGGGCAATCCAGTCTCCAGTGCAATCAGGGTGGCCATATTACCGAGTAAAGCGCCGCCGCCGGTCAGTGTAATTCCCTGTTCGAAGATGTCCGCCGCAAGTTCCGGTGGTGTTTGCTCGAGCGCGTTCCTTATCGTTAATATGATCTGGGCGACCGGCTCGGCAATGGCATCTGCGATTTCCGTCTGTGTTATCATGATTGCCACCGGTCGTCCGGTCACCAGATCGCGTCCTCGCACGGACAATTCGGATTCGCCATCAACGGGACGCATCGCACTGCCGATACTATGTTTGATGCGTTCAGCCGTCACTTCGCCGATCATCAGGTTATGCTTTCGACGAATGTATGACGCGATGGCGTCGTCGAGCTTATCACCGCCGACCCGAACCGACGTGCTGTACGCCAGGCCACGCAGCGAAAGCACAGCAACTTCGGTCGTTCCGCCGCCGATATCGACGACCATCGCACCAATGGGTTCGGTAACCGGCAACCCTGCGCCAATTGCCGCAGCCATTGGCTCCTCGATCAGAAAAACCTGCGACGCGCCGGCGTTTGACGCCGCATCGCGGATTGCGCGGCGTTCGACGCTGGTCGACCCCGACGGCACACAGACCACAATATTGTGTCGCCGTGGTATCCGGCTTGGGCCGCCCATCGCCTTGTCGATGAAATGTTTGATCATTTGTTCGGCGACCACGATGTCGGCAATCACGCCATCACGCAACGGGCGGATGGCTTCGATATTGCCCGGCGTCTTGCCCATCATCAACTTTGCGTCATTGCCCACCGCGCGAACACGGCGAATGCCGGCATTGGTCTCCAAGGCGATAACGGATGGTTCATTCAGGACAATACCCTGGCCGCTCACATGAACTACGGTGTTCACCGTGCCTAGGTCGATTGCCATGCCATGCGAAGACTGGCTGAAAATTCTTGAGAATAAATTGGCCAAACTGGCACGTCCTTCACGCAACTCATTTCAGTTTGCTGTCTGGTGTATCCGCGGCGGTCAATCGCATGTTGCGCCAGTGCGCCCCACAACCAAGGCGTGTCGTGCGAATGGCGGACAGGGTGGGATTCGAACCCACGGTGAGCTTCCACCCACGACGGTTTTCAAGACCGTTGCCTTAAACCACTCGGCCACCTGTCCGGTGGGTTGCCTTTAGCGGTGGCGCGGGCGGACGTGCAAGGCTTGCGACAAAAGGAATTCCCGTGACCGTCGGACTGTGCCACTGTCGCGCGATGCGAGGGGTAATATATTTTGGTGCGTTGGCGCTGGCGATCCTGACGCCGCTGTCCAATCTGGGTGGTGGTCGGGCAGACGCGCAGGAAGACAATGGTTTTTCAGCTTATGTAGCGGGGCTGGGACGTCAGGCGGTTGCACAGGGCGTGAGTCGCGCGACGGTCGATGCGATTATCCCGACGCTGACATTCAATCCGCGTGTTGTCGAACTGGACCGTGCGCAGCCCGGATCTGATCCGAATGTAATTCCGCAGTTCGCACCTTATCGCGCGCGTCACGTCGATGCGCCGCGCATCAATCGCGGGCAGAGCAAATATACCTCGCTGCGACCGTTGCTGGCTCGGGTCGAGCGTGAGACGGGGGTTCCTGAAGGGATCATGATCTCGATTTATGGCAATGAAACCAATTATGGTGCGTTTACCGGCAATTTCGATCTGCCGCGCTCGCTCGCCAGTCTTGCTTATGAAGGACGCCGTCGCGCCTTGTTCGAAGGTGAATTCATTGCGTCGCTGAAGATTATCGACAGCGGTATTCCGCGCGAAGCGATTCAGGGGAGCTGGGCAGGGGCGACGGGTTATCCGCAATTCTTGCCGTCAATGTATCTCCGCCTCGCGCGCGACGGTGATGGTGATGGCCGGATTGACATCTGGCGGAATGAAACCGACGCACTGGCGTCGATTGCCAATTATTTCGTCGCAGCAGGGTGGAAACCCAATCAGCCTTGGGGTGTGGCCGTTCGTGTTGCGCCCACGTTGAACCGGGCGACAATAGTGAACCGCACCGTCAGTCCGCGTTGTCCCCGTGTTCACGCGCGGCACAGTCAGTGGAAAACAGTGGCGGAATGGCGTGCTTTGGGAGTGTCGCCAATCGGACGGACGTTGCCCGACACGACGCTCGCCACGCTGCTCGAACCAGATGGCCGCGATGCGACCGCATATCTGCTCACGGGAAATTACCGCGTGATCCTCGATTATAATTGCTCGAATTTTTACGCACTGGCGATCGGGCTGCTTGCCGATGCAGTTGCAAGTTGATCCGTTAGTCTGCGGCGCGCTGCTCGCCGCTTTTGTCGCTGCACCGGCTGCTGTCGCAGCTCCAGCCTATCAAGCCACCGGCCACGCAAGCTGGTATGGCGATGAACTGCGCGGTCGCAAAACCGCGAATGGCGAAATCTTCAATCCTGACGGGTTTACCGCGGCGCACCGGACACTGCCGATGTCGTCTTATGTCGAGGTGACGGCGCTCGATACGGGTAAGACAATCCTTGTCCGCATCAATGATCGGGGGCCATATCATGGCAACCGGATCATTGACCTGTCGCATGGGGCGGCGCGGCAGTTGGGGATTGTCAGCCACGGCGCGCGCATGGTGCGCATCCGTCGCGTCGAGCCATCCGAGCTTGAGAAGACGGCGTTGCGTAATGGCCGTGCAGTGCCCGTCCATGCGACGGTCAACAGCAGCGATCTCGAACGGCTGCGCGAGCTCAACAGCTGGTCCGCCCCCAGATCTACGCACGCGACGCTGCCGGCAGGTGGCGGGCCGTATTTTATTCGCGTTGGCACATTTTCATCGAAAAACCGTGCCGAATCGATGGCCGGCCGACTGGGGGCGGACTTGTTCGAAGCCGATGGCTTGTACCAAGTTCGCCTTGGCCCCTATGCCGACGCAAACAAAGTCAACGCTGCGCTGGCACCGCTCACGGCAAAGGGCTATTCGGACGTCCGCATCGTTCGTTAAACACCCAAGGAATATCATGAAGCCTTATTTGCCAACTGCCGCTTTCCTGCTTGCGGCGGCCTATCCCGCCACTGCCGCCGCGCCGCCCTATGATACGACCGCACCGGTTGCCTACATGGTCGATCTGTCATCGGGCGCAGTGCTTTATGCCAAGGACGCCGACCGCCGCATGCCGCCCGCATCAATGGCAAAAATGATGACGGTCTATGTCGCGTTCGACATGATCAAAAAGGGCGAGTTGAAGCTCGATCAAATGATGGATGTCCGGCCTGAAACTTGGACAAAATGGCATGGCCCAGCCGCAGGATCGACAATGTTTCTGTCGTCGGGTGAAAAGGTCAGCGTAGAAAATCTTCTCAAAGGGATCGTTACGCTGTCGGGCAATGACGCGTGCATTGTGCTGGCTGAAGGCACTTCGGGCACTGAAGCGGCGTTTGTCCAGCGGATGAACGATGCGTCGAAGAAACTAGGCCTCGCGAACAGTCAGTTCGGCACGTCGAATGGCTGGCCCGATGAAGGGCGGACCTACACAACCGCGCGCGATCTTGCGACGCTGGCCAAGGCAACGATCGAGGATCATCCTGATTTCTACAAGCGCTTCTATTCGCTCAAGGATTTTACGTGGGGAAAAACGCTCGGATCGGGCAAGGCCATCACCCAGCCCAATCGTGATCCGTTACTGGGACGCGTGGCGGGCGCTGACGGGCTGAAAACAGGCCATACGGAAGAAGCGGGCTATGGGTTCACTGGTTCGGCGGATCAGAATGGTCGACGTCTGGTCATGGTCGTCGCAGGCCTCGACAGTTTCAACGGGCGGATCACGGAATCGGTCAAGTTCATGGACTGGGGTTTCAAGGCATGGTCAGCCAGACCACTGTTTCCAAAGGGTAAGCGCGTTGAAACCGCTGACGTTCAGCTGGGCGATGCTTCGACAGTGGGTTTGGCTGCACCGCGCAATCTGGCGGTGACTCTGCCGGCGGGTGCAGCGGCTAATATGACTGTCAAAGTGGTTTATAGTGGCCCGGTTAAGGCACCGATCAAGGCCGGACAGCATATCGCCGATCTTGTCGTGACAACGCCCGAAACGGGACCGCAAACGATGCCGTTGGTCGCCGAGGCTGATGTTGGCGAGGCTGGCTTTTTTGGGCGGTTGTGGGCTGGCATGAAGTCGCTCGTCGGGGCGTGACGCGCGGACGATTTATAACGCTTGAGGGCGGTGAGGGAGTCGGCAAATCGACGCAGGCTGCACGGTTGGCCGAGGCGCTGCGCGCACGCGGCATACAGGTCGTTGTCACACGCGAACCCGGCGGGACGGCGGGAGCCGAAGCGATCCGCGACCTTTTGATGACCGGCGACGAAGACCGCTGGAGCGCGCGGGCCGAAGCGTTGCTGTTTGCAGCAGCCCGGGCGGATCATGTGGAAAAGGTCATCCGGCCAGCGCTGGAACGCGGCGACTGGGTGATTTGTGACCGGTTTATTGATTCAACGCGGGCGTATCAGGGCGGGGCGGGGGGCGTTTCGGATGCCGACATATTAGCGCTGCACGCTGTGGGCAGCGGCGGGCTGATGCCCGACCGGACGCTGCTGATGCGGCTACCTCCAGAAGAGGCCGCTTCTCGAGCATTTGAACGGGATCAGGGACGCGGGGATAGATTTGGCGACAAAGGGCCCGAGTATCACGCGCGGCTGATGCTATCGTTCGAAGACTTTGCTTTGGCCGATCAACAGCGCTTTCGACTTGTTGACGTGATTGGGCCAACCGAACAGGTAACTGACCGATTGCTGTCAGCGATGGATGATCTTTTGTGAAGCTCCACGGCCTCGATACCCAAATCGCCGCATTCCGCGCCGCTACGTCGGGCGAGCGGATGCACCATGCGTGGCTGCTTGCGGGACCGCGCGGGGTGGGCAAGGGGCGTTTTGCCGATTTTGCGGCGCGCCTTCTTCTGAACGCCAGCGACCCAAGTTCGAAAGGTGCGAACCTAATCGAGGCGGGGAGTCATCCCGATTTCCGGCGGCTTGAACGATTGCCGAATGAAAAGACCGGTAATCTGGCGCGGAATATTACTGTCGATCAGGTGCGTGGGCTGCGCACGTTGTTTGCCACGGGTACCTCAATCAGCGACCGGCGCGTCATTATTATCGACAGCATCGACGACATGGAACGCGGCGCGGCCAACGCGCTGCTCAAGAGCCTCGAAGAGCCGCCCGCCAGCACGATTTTCCTGCTCGTCAGTCACCAGCCGGGACGGTTGCTGCCGACGATCCGGTCGCGGTGCCGCACGCTCATGTTCGGGCCGCTCGATGGTGTGGCCATGACGTCAGTTCTCGATGATCAACTGCCCGATCTTGATCCCGCCAAGCGGGCGCAGTTGATTTTAAGCGCCAAGGGGTTGCCTGCCACCGCGCTGGCTTATGCCGAACTTGATGTCGCGACACTCGATGCCGCACTGGAGGAGCTGGCGCAGACCGGTGATCCGACCAATGCGGTGCGGAGCAAGCTGGCCCAATCGCTATCGCTAAAAGCAGCATTGCCGCGCTATGAGGCGTTTCTTGGTCGCGCGCCTGCGTTTATCGCTGATCAGGCGAGGCTGGCTGATGGCGCGACGCTTGATGCCGCATTGACGGCGTGGAGCAAGGCGCGCGCCCTCGCTCAAATTGCCATTCCGCAGTCGCTGGTGGCGGAAACAGTCGTGTTTGAAATAGCGGGGATTGTCGCGAGCCTTGCTCCGTTGCGCGGGTCCGCTAAAGCCTGACAGCATGTCAGGTGAACCCTTTTATATCACAACGGCGATCAGCTATCCCAACGGAAAGCCGCATATTGGCCATGCTTATGAAGCGATTGCTGCCGATGCGATTGCGCGTTTTCATCGGCTGTCGGGCTGCGACGTGCGCTTTCAGACGGGAACTGACGAGCATGGCCTGAAAATGGTGCAGACCGCGCGTGACAAGGGCGTCGAGGTCGCTGATCTGGCGCGGGAAATGTCCGATCAGTTTCAGGCGATGTGCGACAAGCTCAATATCAGCTACGACGTTTTCCAGCGCACGACCGATCCCGCACACCACCGCGCCAGTGTCGCGATTTGGGAAGCGATGAAAGCGAAGGGTGACTTGTATCTGGATCGGTACGAAGGCTGGTATTCGGTTCGCGACGAGGCGTTTTACGAAGAGAAGGAGTTGATCGGGGAGGGCGATGCAAAGCTCTCGCCGCAGGGCACACCGGTCGAGTGGACGGTCGAGGAAAGCTGGTTCTTCAAGCTCTCGAAATATGAAAAACCTTTGCTCGAACTTTATGAAAAACAACCCGATTTCATCCGCCCCGAAAGCCGCCGCAACGAAGTTGTGCGCTTTGTCGAAGGCGGCCTGCGTGATCTGAGCATTTCGCGGACGAGCTTTGACTGGGGCGTCAAAGTGCCGGGCTCGCCTGACCATGTCATGTATGTCTGGGTCGATGCGCTGACCAATTATCTGACGGGGCTCGGCTATCCCGACGCAACGCCGGACATGGCCAAATACTGGCCCGCGAACCTGCATTTGATCGGCAAAGACATCGTCCGGTTCCACGCGGTGTACTGGCCCGCGTTCCTGATGTCGGCGGGATTGCCGTTGCCCAAACAGGTGTTCGGTCATGGGTTTGTCTTGGCGCGCGGCGGCGAGAAAATGTCGAAGTCGCTGGGTAACGTGGTCGATCCGATTGAACTGACCGACCGTTACGGCGTCGACGCGCTGCGCTATTTCCTGCTTCGCGAAGTGACCTTCGGCAGCGATGGCAGTTATAGCGAAGAGGCCATTGTAACGCGTTGCAATGCCGATCTTGCGAACGGTTTTGGGAACCTCGTCCAGCGAACTTTTGGGTTCATTTCAAAATTTCTCGAAGGTAAAATTCCCGAAGAATATGCTGGCGCCGCGCCTTGCGAATACAAGGAAGATTACGCTTTCGTTGACGGCGTTGTTTCAGATCTATCTTGCCTTCGAGATTCATTTTGCGACTTGGAACTGATGGAAGGTCTTCAGTTTTGGAACATGGCTATATTCAAGTGCAACGCATTTATTGATGAGATGGCTCCGTGGAAGCTGAGAACCTCTGATCCAGCACGGATGGGAAATGTTTTAGCCCTGCTCGTCTGGGCGATCCGAGAGCTGGCAATCACTGGTCAGCCTGCTTTGCCAACGATGTCGGAATATGTGCTTGATTATCTCGGTTTGGACAAAGGCAACAGACAATTTAATACGCTTTCAGATTACGATGGCAATGAGGCGCTGACTTGGGATCGTGACTGGTATCGAAATCGTCGCCTCTCTGGTGTTGTTCTCGACCCACCAACGCCGATCTTCCCCCGCCTCGAACTGCCAGCAACCGAGCCCGCCTGATGTTCATCGATTCCCATTGTCACCTCAATTACAAGGGGTTGGTCGAAGATCAGGCCGCTGTGCTCGAACGTGCGCGGGTGGCGGGGGTTTCGACGATGCTCAATATTTCGACGCGCGAGAGTGAGTGGGATGATGTTGTCGGCGTGGCCGAGCGTCATGCCGATGTCTGGGCGTCGGTTGGTATTCACCCGCATGAGGCGGATGCACATCCTGACGTGGATACCGCTAAACTTGTCGACCGCGCGCTTAATCCGCGCATTGTCGCCATTGGGGAGACGGGTCTGGATTATTATTACGACCACAGCGACCGTGAGCAGCAGCGCAAGAGCTTCCGCAGCCATATCGCCGCCGCGCGCGACACTGGTTTGCCGTTGATCGTCCACACCCGCGATGCGGAGGACGACACGGCAGCGATCCTGAGCGAGGAAATGGGGAAGGGGGCCTATACTGGCGTGATCCACTGCTTCACGGCAAGCGATGCCTTTGCGCGGATCGCGCTTGATCTCGGGCTCTATATTTCGATTTCGGGCATTGTAACATTCAAGAATGCCAAGGACTTGCAGGCCACGGCTGCAACTGTGCCGCAGGATCGCCTGTTGATCGAAACAGATTCACCGTTCCTTGCCCCGGTGCCGCATCGCGGGCGACCGTGTGAGCCTGCGTTTGTTGCTGATACGGCGCGGTTTCTGGCCGATCTGCGGGGTGAGGCGGTCGATGACCTCGCACGCTACACGTCCGATAATTTCCGCACGCTATTCAGCAAGGCCGCTTGATGGACGACGGCATATCCTTCGTCTGGGGTATCGGGGCGCTGGTCCTCGTGATCTCGAGCTTGGTCGCGCAGAAATTGCCGATTGGCAAAGCCATCAAGATGGCGCTGATGTGGGTTGCAATTTTCGGCGGTTTCTTTGTTCTATTTCTGTTCAAGGATGAGGGGCGGGAAGTCTGGCGCCGCGCGACTGCAGAGATTTCCGGCGATGCCGGTCAAGTCGAAGGCAAGACGCTGCGACTGAAGCGCGAGGAAGACGGGCATTATTGGGTGCGCGCCGCAATCAATGGAACACCAGTCCGGTTTATGATCGACAGCGGCGCGACCACGACGACATTGTCGCAATCGTCGGCCCGAGCTGCGGGCCTCAAACCATCAGGTGGATTTCCCGTGCTCGTTGATACAGCCAACGGCACCGTTGAATTGCAACGTGCCGAAATTGACACGCTCGCTGTTGGCAACATTGTCCAGCGCAATGCCAAGATTCTGATCGGCAGCGAAGGCCTTGGTGACACGAATTTGCTCGGGATGAGCTTTTTGTCGGCTCTGAAAAGTTGGCGCCTCGAGGGGGCTACGCTAATCCTTGAGCCCTAGTCTATTTAACATAATGCATATTATCGGACTTAAAGATGTCGATGAATGAAGCCCCCCTGTCGCGGATTCGCGCCATTGTTGAACAATTGCGTGATCCAGTGAACGGATGCGACTGGGATCGTGTGCAGACCTTTGCGACGATTGCACCTTACACCATTGAGGAAGCCTATGAAGTTGCTGACGCAATTGCGCGCGACGATCCAGCGGCAATCAAGGAAGAGTTGGGTGATTTACTGTTTCAGGTCGTCCTGCATGCGCGGATTGCCGAACAAGCTGGTCAGTTCTCGCTCGACGATGTTGCGACGGCCATCGCGGACAAGATGGAGCGCCGCCATCCGCATATCTTTGGCGACGCGACAGTGCGGCCCGATTGGGAAGCCTTGAAGGCAGCCGAGCGTAGCGATGCGAGTGCACTTGATGACGTCGCACTCGCTTTACCCGCGCTGATGCGTGCCGAGAAACTGCAGAAGCGCGCCGCGCGCACGGGGTTTGATTGGCCGGATACAAATGGTCCGCGCGACAAAATTCTCGAAGAACTGTCAGAAGTCGAAACTGCTACGTCCGATGATGCTCGCGAAGACGAAGTCGGCGACCTGCTTTTTGCCGTCGTGAACCTCGCACGACATCTGAGGGTTGATCCTGAAGTTGCTTTGCGGCGTGCCAATGCGAAGTTTGAACGGCGATTCCGTGTGATCGAGGTTGCGGATGGCTTTTCAGCGCTTTCACTTGATGAAAAGGAACAGCTTTGGACCGCAGCCAAGGAAGCTCAGCGCAACTGATAGCGCGCATAATCTGCGTCGCTGAGGCGGACAGCAACGGTCGTGATGTCCCCTTCCCCGCTTTCGCTTTCGACACTGCCATGGGCATGGAGCCAGGCGCGCCCGGCACCATCACCGGGCGAAAGTTCGATATGGCGAAGGCGACGCGCGATGGTCAGGCGCTCGGCGAGCCGTGAGCGCAACGCCTCCATTCCAAAACCGGTAACGGCGGATATTGGCACAACGTCATCGCGGCGCATGGTCTCCGCGAGGATCATTTCACGGCGTTCGTCATCGACCAGATCAACCTTGTTCCAAAGTTCCAGTATCGGTGTGCCCCCCGCCGATCCGATCACCCCCAAATCCGTCAGCACATCATCGACATCGGCAGCTTGCGCATCACTATCTGCGTGCGAAATGTCGCGGACATGGACGATGAGGTCCGCCGATGTCACTTCCTCAAGTGTGGCACGAAACGCCGCGACGAGTTGCGTCGGCAAATCCGAGATGAATCCGACCGTGTCCGACAGGATGATTTTCGACAATCCCGGCAGCGCAATCTCGCGCATCGTTGGATCAAGTGTTGCGAACAACAAGTCTTCCGCCATAACGTCACAACCGGTCAAGCGATTGAAAAGTGTTGATTTCCCGGCGTTGGTATAGCCAACGAGGGCGACGACCGGCCACGGCGCACGTTTGCGGCGATCGCGGTGGAGACCGCGCGTGCGGACGACCTGATCGAGGTCGCGGCGCAGCTTTGCCATGCGATCACGGATCAAGCGACGGTCGGCCTCGATTTGCGTTTCGCCGGGACCACCAAGGAAACCGAAGCCACCGCGTTGGCGCTCAAGGTGGGTCCAACTGCGCACGAGGCGTCCAGCTTGATAATCAAGGTGCGCGAGTTCGACTTGTAGCCGCCCCTCGGCGCTCGCTGCGCGTTCCCCAAAAATTTCGAGGATAAGGCCAGTGCGGTCGATGACTTTCGACTTGGTTTCAGTTTCAAGATTACGTTGCTGGATTGGTGTCAGCGCCCCATCGACGATCAGCAGTTCGGCATCATGCGCACGCAAACGGGCCGTGATTGCCTCGATCTGGCCGCTTCCGAATAATGTGGCGGCTTTAGGTGCACGAACATGCGGTGCGGCGCTATCGACCACGTCAATGCCGATAGCCTCGGCTAACCCCGCCGCCTCGGCAAGTCGCGCGTCAACATCACGCGCGCCGCCTTTGCGCTGATCAGGATACACGACCACCGCCCTCGCCCCGCGGCTCAGGCCTTCTTCACGCTGAAGTTCGAAAGCACTCAAGACGTTGGATCAGTCCTCATCATCTGTGCCTTCTTCGGCAAGATTGAGCGGATGCGCGGGCTGCACGGTTGAGACAGCATGTTTATAGACAAGCTGCACCATGCCATCGCGCTGCAGTAGCATGCAAAACAAGTCATAAGCCGCGATTTCGCCCTGAAGCATCACGCCGTTGACGAGGAACATTGTCACAGGGTTATTCTGACGGCGGACGGCGGTGAGGAAAATATCCTGCAATTGCTTCGGCTTGCTCGTGTCTTCTGCAAAAGCTGCTGCAACCGGCGCGAGGTCGAGCGGGTTGGCGGGCATAACGGTCGAGATCGCGTGTTTGTAGATCAGCTGTGACTGGCCGTCACGGCGCAGAAGGACCGAAAAATTGTCGAACCAGGTGATGATTCCCTGCAGCTTGACGCCTTTTACAAGGAACATCGTCACCGGTGTTTTTGCCTTGCGCAGCGAATTCAGGAACAAATCCTGTAGGTTATTGGGCTTGTCGGCCATGGCTTTGCCTTTTGGTTTTGGCGGACACGTAGATCCGCAGGTTTAACCGCTTCTGCGGCAATGCAGCATCATATCGCGAATCCGGCAATTGCGAAAGGCTTACTCGTCACCTTCCTTGATGTCAGTGATCCCGAGGATTTTCAGTTTCCGGTGAAGCGCGGATCGCTCCATCCCGATAAAACTCGCGGTGCGCGAAATGTTTCCCGAAAAACGGCGGATTTGAACGCGGAGATATTCGCGCTCGAATGTTTCGCGAGCCTCACGCAACGGTGCACCCATCACCGCACTATTGCCATGACCATGCCCGACGACAGGATCACCGAGGACTTCGGGTGGCAACAGATCGACGTCGATCCGCGCGAGCCGGTCACCGGGCGCGAGGATCATCGTCCGCTCGACGATATTGCGCAGCTGGCGGACGTTGCCTGGCCAGTCATAGGCTTGCAGCGCTGCCATCGCATCGCGCGCGATTTCGGGCGTGTTGACACGCCGCTCGGCGGCATAGCGCGCGAGGAAATGCTCGACGAGCGGCGGAATATCTTCGCGGCGATCTGCGAGCGGCGGCAGATGCACCGGCACGACATTGAGGCGATAATAAAGATCTTCGCGGAACCGACCGGCAGCAATCTCGTCGGCAAGGATGCGCGATGTTGCGGAGACAACGCGGACATCGACGCGCACCGTGCGCGATCCGCCGACGCGGACGAAGCTCTGTTCGGTCAGGACGCGGAGAATTTTTGCCTGTGCAGTCACAGGCATGTCAGCGATTTCGTCAAGGAACAAGGTGCCGCCATGTGCTTGTTCGAGAAGGCCCGGACGGACAATGTCGCTCCCCTCTTCCACACCGAATAGCTCTTCCTCGACCCGTTCGGGCTCCATCCGCGCGGCGCTAACAACGACGAAGGGTGATGGCGCGCGGTTTGACCAATTGTGGAGAAGGCGCGCGGCAACCTCTTTGCCGACGCCGGCAGGGCCAGTGATGAGCACGCGGCTCCCCGTCCCTGCGACGCGCTTCAGCGTGGCCCGGACGGCATTTATCGTGCCAGAGACGCCGTTGAGTTCATCATCGCCGCCACTGCGCGCCTTCAAAACTTCGTTCTCGCGCCGCAGCCGTTGCGTTTCGGTTGCGCGCTCGACAAGCAAAACCAATCGCTCGGCTTCAAACGGTTTTTCGATGAAATCAACGGCGCCGCGCCGGATGGCTGCCACCGCTGTATCAATGCTGCCGTGCCCCGAAATGACCAGCACCGGGAGTGACGGATCATTTGCTTTCAGAACATCGAGCAGATCAAGACCGTCAAGCCGCGATCCTTGCAGCCAGACGTCCAGCAAAACGAGGCTAGGACGACGCTCGGCAATTGCCGCCAGCGCGGCATCGCTGTTTGCGGCCGTCCGCGCCGTGTAACCCTCATCTTCGAGAACGCCCGCGACGAGATCGCGAATATCGCGTTCATCGTCCACCACAAGAATGTCGAGCGCCATCAGTTGTTTCCTATCCGGGCAAGGTCAGCGGGGACCGGTTCGTCGACCGGTTCGTCATGCCCCCCGGCAAGTGGCGCAAGCAGAGCGGGATCAAACCAGAGGCTCACAATCGTGCCGCCCTGATTGCGGTCAGAAAAGGCCATTGTTCCAAAATGTTCCTCAACGATCTTTTTAACGATGGCCAACCCGAGGCCAGTGCCCCGAGCGCGCGTCGTCATATAAGGTTCGACCAAGCGGTCGCGTTCCGCAGGCAGGCCAATGCCACTGTCGGCAATCTCGATACAGATCGGACCATCGGGTGATTCACTAATCGTAATCGAAATGCTGCCCTCCGCCTTGTCACCATCCGGCAACTGCGCAATCGCCTCGACAGCATTTTTGACGATATTCGTGAGCGCCTGACCCAATTGTCGCCGATCGCATATCATCATGGGAGGCGTTTCGGGGACACTGAGCGTGAACTTGATGTTCGGATGCGCAACTTCATGCAGGAACAACGCCTGACGCGCGATGTCGACGAGATACTCCTCGCGGAAAACCGGTTTCGGCATCCGTGCGAACGATGAAAATTCATCGACCATGCGGCGAAGATCGCCAACTTGACGGACAATGGTATCGGTTAGCCGTTCGAACGTCGCAGGATCTGATGTGATTTCACCCGCATAGCGCCGCTTAAGGCGCTCGGCAGCCAACTGGATCGGTGTCAGTGGATTCTTGATCTCATGGGCTATGCGCCGTGCCACGTCGGACCAGGCAGCGCGGCGCTGGTCGAGTAGTTGCTGGGTGATGTCGTCGAATGTCAGCACATGGCCGCGCTCATCACTAACGATCTTGACTGCAAGTGTTCGCGGTTCACCGCCCGAGGTTAGTTGGACGATTGTCTCACGTTCGCGCCGGTCGAGCGCGGCATCAAGTTCTGGTGCAAGGCTAGACAGTGGCGCGCCAATCGGTGTTTCGCCCTCAGTAGCGAGCAAGGTCCGCGCCGATGCGTTCATGAGACGGACGGCACGTTCCTGATCCACCGACACCACGCCGGCCGAAACGCCTGTTAAAACCGCTTCAATCAGCGCGCGACGGCTTTCAAGCGCACCGGTTTGCTCCTCAAGCCGCCGCGTCATCGTGTTGAACGCTGTCGCCAATGTGCCGACTTCGTCCTTGCCAATCGGCGATGCTACCCGCGCCGACAAATCACCGGCTGCAACCCGTCGCGATGCGCCAACAAGCTCGCCCACGGGGCGCACCAGCCGGTCAGCAACATTGAGCGCGATCCAGACCGCGATGCCGACAATAAACAAAGAAATGACGAACAGCGCCGCATTAAACTGCAACTGAAGGCGCCTTGCGCGGTCGAGTAACCCATCATAATCCGCGAGGACATTCTTAGCGCGTTCGGTCTGCATGAGCGCCTGACGATCCGAAATGCGTGAGGCGTACAGATAGATGTTCTTGTCTGGAAAAAGCCGCGTGACGGCTTCGATCCGATCCGAACTCGTTGAGACAACGACGGGCTTCCCTGCGGTCAGTTGCGCCAAGATCGTTGTCGATACCCGCTTTTCAACTGGCCGAGCATCGGGATTGACCATTGCGATGGTCTTCGGCCCTGACGTTGTCACCTCGACGATCGCAGATTCGGTCAGGTTCCGGTTCAGCACCTGCCACGCATACCCCTCCGCAAATGCGGGACTCTGTGTCGATGCCTGCGCCAGATAGTCGCGCAAATCGCCTGCCATGGTAACGGTCTCACCGGCAACTGCTTGCATTTTTTCCTGATAATAACCTTGCGCGAGACTGTTTGCATTCTGGAGCATCCCGCGCGCCTGATCCGAGAACCAGAATTGAACACCATATTGAAAAAGCAGAGACGAAAACAGCACCACAAGCAGCATCGGAACGCTGGCAACGAGCGAGAAAATACCGACGAGACGAACGTGTAGCCGACCGCCGCCGCCAACCGGCGACGCAGCGGCCCTGCCCTTTGCCACGCGACGCCCGATCAAAACGATCAACGCAATCGCCGGAACAAGATTAGCCACCAGCATCAGCGCAACGATGGGTGGGGTCAGTAATTTTTGCCCGGGCTCACCTTCGGCAAGGACCAAATAGCTGGCGGTCATGACGAGAAGCAGCGCAGTCACCACGCCGATTTCGACATAGGGTATCCAGCGGCGGCGACCGATCAGGACGGTCAAACGCCGTCGCCACTGTGCCATCCGGGGCTGCATCGTGGCATTCATACAACAGCGGCGTGATATTTCCAACACAGTTGGTCGCTTGGCGTTCAATCGTCGATGGTCATGGGTACCGGTTTGAATTTATTCGTTTCATCCTTGCGCCACGCCGTAATCTCACGTTGCGTGACGATCAGCCAAATGCGCCCGTCGAATGGCGCATGAATGGTATCCGTCGCCGACGGCCGGGCGGCGCCGCTGTGGGGATGTGAGTGATAATAGCCAAGTATGCGCCCCTCTCCTGCACGTTCGCCCTTGATCGCGGCAAATAGCGTGGTCGGGTCAATTTCGAACGCGTGCGATGGATCGGTTGCGACGTTAGGGGCTGCGATCAACCGCTCTATCACCGCGTCCCCGATCAGAATTCCGCAAATCTCTGCATGAGGTGACGCTGAGGCCTCTGCCAGCAGCTGCTGGTGTAATTTGCTTGATATGTGCTGAATCATGGCCACAGGGTTTAGCGATGACTGGTGATTTTTCTACAGTTTCAGTGCTGCTTGACAATGCACAGGACGGCTGGCGGCTGGACCGCGCGCTCGCGTTCGCCGTGCCGACGATGTCGCGCGAGCGGTTGAAGGCACTGATCTCAAGCGGGCATGTGCGCGGTCCGGCCGGGCTGGCGCGTGACCCGGCGATGAAGACGACCGGCGGTAGCGCATTCGATATTGACGTCCCCGAAGCGCGACCTGCGCATAATGTTGCGCAAGACATTGCTTTGACAATCCTGTTTGAGGACGAACATCTGTTAATTGTGGACAAGCCAGCGGGCCTCGTCGTGCACCCTGCCGCGGGCAATTATGACGGCACATTGGTCAACGCTTTGCTGCATCACTGCGCCGGTCGCCTCTCGGGCATCGGGGGCGTGGCGAGGCCCGGCATTGTCCACCGGATCGACAAAGACACTTCGGGGTTGTTGGTCGTCGCAAAGACCGACCCAGCGCACGAGGGGCTTTCGGCACAATTTGCCAACCACAGCATCAATCGCCGCTATAAGGCCATCGTCGCAGGCGTCCCGACGTCCGGTACGGTCGATGCCCCCCTCGCTCGCAGCACGCATGATCGCAAGAAAGTCGCAATTCAGGCACGCGGGAAGCGCGCCGTGACCCATTATACACTACTCAGCGCGTTGAAGGATGCAGCGTTCATCGAGTGTCGCCTCGAAACCGGGCGAACGCACCAGATACGCGTCCATATGTCGTCGATCGGTCATCCGCTGCTTGGTGACCCTGTCTATGGAAGTGTTCGTCCGAACCATTGCGCAGTCCTGAAAAGCTTGAATTTCAAACGCCAAGCGCTCCATGCGGCGGAACTTGGCTTCATCCATCCGGTTAGTAGAGAAACTATGCATTTTGAAAGCGAAATGCCGGACGATATGCAGCAACTGTTCAGCGCTTTTGCGCTATAGAAATTTGCGAATCCCTTCCTATATCGGCGGGCATTCAGGGAGAATGAAGGTCATCATGGCCGGTAAAAGCAATGTTCCCGCGACCATCCCGGCTTTGGGTGGTGAAGCCAGTCTCAACCGTTATCTATCGGAAATCAGGAAATTTCCTCTCCTGACGCCCGAGGAAGAATATATGCTCGCCAAGCGATTTCAGGAGCATGGCGATCCCGAAGCGGCGGAGCGGCTTGTTACGTCACATCTGCGACTCGTCGCGAAAATCGCGATGGGGTTTCGCGGTTATGGCCTGCCAGTTTCCGAGCTGATCTCAGAAGGAAATATCGGCCTGATGCAGGGCGTGAAGAAGTTCGAGCCTGATCGCGGTTTCCGCCTTGCGACTTATGCGATGTGGTGGATTCGCGCGTCGATACAGGAATTTATCCTGCGCAGCTGGTCTCTCGTCAAAATGGGCACGACAGCGGCGCAGAAGAAGTTGTTTTTCAATCTGCGGCGCATGAAGAATAATCTCGAAGCTTTTGAAGACGGAGACCTCCGCCCCGAAGACGTCAAGAAGATTGCCACGGATCTCGGCGTTACCGAAGCCGAGGTCGTGAGTATGAACCGTCGCATGGCAATGGGCGGCGATACGTCGCTCAATGTCAGCATGTCAGACGACGGCGAGGGGCAGCAGTGGCAGGATTGGCTTGCCGACGAAGGACCGTTGCAGGACGAAGAAATTGGCGACAGTCAGGAACGTGTCCACCGTCATGCCATGCTTGCCGAAGCAATGGACGATCTGAACGAACGCGAAAAGCATATCCTGACCGAACGCCGCCTGATCGAAGAGCCGAAAACGCTTGAGGAATTGAGTCAGGTCTATGGTGTTTCACGCGAGCGGGTCCGCCAGATCGAAGTTCGCGCCTTTGACAAGCTGCAAAAGGCGATGATGCGGATCGCGCGGACGAACGGGACATTGGCCCTCGCGTGACGAAATCGCGCGGCGCAACTCGGCGCGGTCCCGCCTATCGAATTGGTTGGTTTCTGGGCCGGGCGATTGTCTATTTTGTTGCGGGCTCCGTGCTGTGGGTATTGATTTATCGCTTCGTGCCGCCGCCAATCACGTTCACGATGATTGGCGATATGACGCGTGGCGAATCGATTTCGCGCGACTGGATGCCGCTTTCACAGATTGACCGTAGCATGGCGCAGGCCGCGATTGCCGCCGAGGACTCGAAGTTTTGCACTCACAATGGTTTCGACCGCGAGGCTATCGAATCGGCGATGAAAAGAAATGCAAAGGGCGGGCGCATTCGCGGCGGCTCGACAATCAGCCAGCAAACGGCCAAAAATGCCTTTCTCTGGCAAGGCGGCGGCTATGTTCGCAAGGCTCTCGAAGCATGGTTCACCCTGCTCATCGAGAATCTGTGGGGCAAGCCCCGCATCATGGAAGTCTATCTCAACATCGCGGAAACCGGCATCGCCACCTATGGCGTCAACGCCGGGGCGCAACGCTATTTCAAACATGATGCAAGCCGCCTGAGCACAACAGAAGCTGCGCGCATCGCCGCCGTCCTACCGCTCCCCAAAAAGCGCGGTGCCGTGGTACCGAAGGGCTACACCCGCCGCTATGGCAATGCGATTTCAGCGCGGACCGTTGTTGTCGCGCGCGGCGGCCTGGACAGTTGCCTGCGTTAAAAAGGTAGCTTGAACCCCGGCGGCAATTGCAGACCCGACGTCATCTTGCCCATTTCCTGACCCGAAATTGCATCGGCCTTGGTCCGTGCATCGTTGAACGCGGCCGTGACCAAGTCCTCAAGGATCAATTTTTCGCTCACGTCCATCAGCGAATCGTCGATGCTGACGCCGAGGATGCGGCCCTTGGCGGTAGCCTTGACCTTGACCATACCCCCGCCCGAAACACCTTCGACTTCGATAGTGTCAAGGCTTGCCTGCGCCTTGGTCAGCTCTTCCTGAACATTGGCAGCCATCTTGAGAATATCATCAATTGATTTCATGAATTTATACTCCGTTCTTCGGACCAGCCCACGAGCTCGGCACCGGGAAAATGTTCGATTGCCGCATGCACAATCGGGTCAGAAAGGATGGCGTCGCGCGCGGCGGCTTCGGTTGCGAGTTCCTGATCGCGCAGCGATGGTTTGGCGGGTGCGTCCTCGCTTGTCACGGTCCAGACGACGCCGGTTGCTTCATTCAAAACTTGCGCCAATTCGCGTGTGTCGAACGGGCGCGCGGGGCGGATCGCCATTTCGGGTGGCGCGTAACTGATCTCGCCAACTTCATCGCGGAGCCTTTGGGCAAGCAAATGCTTCCCCTGTTTCTCTACCAAAGCAATCATCGCCGAAAAACTGTCGGGAAAGTTGGGCGCCGTCGGTGTTGCCAGTGGAGCCGCCGCGTTTGGTGCGCCGCTTGCGATCATCCTTGCCAATTCACCCGGATCAGGCATCGTCGAGGCATGAATAACCCGCAAAACGGCCATATCGGCGGCTTCCGCCGGATCAAATGCCCGCGCGACCTCGTCATGCCCTTTCAGCAGCAACTGCCAGAGACGGTGGAGCGTGGCGAACGACATTTTTGTGGCCCACTCGCCAAGTGCACCGCGCTCCTCGTCCGACTGCGCCGCATCATCGGGCGCACCGACTTTCATCCGTGTTGTGGCATGAACAATGTCGAGCAAACCGCGTAACACGGCCGCTGGATCGACACCTAGGTCGCGTTGTTCGGCAAGGGCTGCGAGCACTGGTGGCCCCTCGCCTGCCAACATCATTGCAAACAAGCGCCTGAGCGCACCCCGGTCGGAAAGGCCGAGCATGTCGCGCACCTGAGATGCTGTCACCGTGCCGCCGCTGTCGAGATCAGCATGCGCAATCGCTTGGTCGAGAATCGAGAGGCCGTCACGAACCGACCCTTCGGCGGCTCGCGCGATTAGTGCCAATGCTTCGGGTTCGGCGCTTACCGATTCTGCGTTGGATACCATCGCGAAATGCGCCGCCAATGTATCAACCGCAATGCGCCGCAGATCGAACCTTTGGCACCGCGACAGCACAGTGACCGGCACCTTGTTCACCTCGGTCGTCGCGAACAGAAATTTTACATGCGGCGGCGGTTCTTCCAATGTTTTCAAAAGCGCATTGAAGGCATTCTTAGACAGCATGTGAACTTCGTCGACGATATAAACCTTGTAGCGCGCCGAAACCGCCGAATAACGCACGGCCTCAATAATTTCGCGGACGTCATCGACGCCTGTGTTCGATGCGGCATCCATTTCGACGACGTCGATGTGACGCCCCTCGGCAATTGCGACGCATGGTTCGCAGGTGCCACAAGGATCAATCGTCGGCCCGCTCTGCCCGTCCAGCCCGATGCAGTTCAGTGCCTTGGCGATGAGGCGCGCGGTTGAGGTTTTCCCCACCCCACGCACACCGGTCAGAAGAAACGCATGCGCCAACCGGTCGCGCTTGATGGCATTGCCCAGCGTCGTCACCATCGCGTCCTGACCGATGAGTTCGGCGAAAGTCTGCGGGCGGTATTTGCGGGCGAGGACGCGGTAGGGTTGGGCTGAAGTCATTACGGGTGGTCTAGCGGGTGATTGCGTCCCGGCAAAGCCGTGACGTGGATCAAAGCTTTGCTTTGTCCGCCACGCTAAGCGATCGAAGATCGGTTCGCGGTGGAAGCCGGAACGACCCGGGGCGAATTCGTTGTGGCTGCTTCCTTCCGGATCTGACCAGGTTGGCGAGAGCACCGTCCGCCCGACTTCCGCATCGGCATATGGTGCAAAGCGGCTTCCGAATCAACGGCCCTGCATGTTCCGGCTTTCGGGCGGGATGCGCACGGTCAGGCCGTCCATTGCTTCGGTCAGGATGATTTGGCACGCAAGTCGACTGGTTCTTGTCGCCCCGGTGGCGAGGTCAAGCATATCCTCCTCCTCTTCGCGCGCCGCTGGCAATCGACCGAAATCCTCCATGGCAACAATGACATGACAGGTCGAGCAGGCCATCTGCCCCTCGCAGGTGCCCTCAAGTGGTTGGCCATCATTTTGCGCGACTTCCAGCAGGCGATCACCCGTATTGGCGTTTACGTCGCGCGTTTCCGTCCCGTCTGCATTGGTGAACCGAACCCGAATCATGCCGCCATATCCAGTTGCCGGTCGGCCGCCTCGACGATCCGGTCGATGGCTTCTGCGAGTTCATGTTCGGTCGTGTAACGTCCAAACCCGATACGAATGCTCGACCGCGTTTCGGCACGCGACAGCCCCAGCGCCGTCAGCACATGGCTTGGCCGCCCGGACCCGCTCGCGCACGCCGATCCAGCCGATAACGCCACACCTCGCAGCTCGGAAATGACCCGACCGGCGTCCAGACCATCACGCCGGATGTTGAGATTGCCCTTGTAGCGTTGCACCACAGATCCGTTGATCACCCAGCCCGTTCCCAGTTGCGCGACGGCGCAGTCCCAAAGCCGTTCGACATGGATACGATCTTCGGCCAATCTCGTCGCTGCCAATGCCGCTGCCGTACCAAAGCCAGCACAAAGCGCGGGCGAAAGGGTGCCGGAACGCTGACCGCCTTCCTGTCCGCCGCCATACATCAACGGTTCGAGAGCCAAGCCATCCCGAACCCAGAGCGCGCCGATGCCTTTTGGACCGTGTATTTTATGCGCGCTGATCGCAATCAGGTCACAGCCATCGGGAATGCGCATCCGGCCATAGCCCTGCACGGCATCGCAAAGGAACAATGCGCCCGCTTCATGGGCAGATTTGGCGAGCGCTTCGACGGGCTGGATGACGCCGATTTCATTATTGACCAGCATTGCAGAGACCAGTGCAGTGCCGTCCGAAATCAGTGCATCCGCTTCCACCAGACCGCCAACATCCACAGGCTGCAACGTGACGTCGTGACCGCGCGCCTGCATCGCCAATGCAGTGTCGCGAACGCAGGCATGTTCGGTATCGGGCAGGGCAATGCCACCCTTCCCCATCCCCTGAATCGCCCAGTTTGCCGCCTCGGTCGCACCGCTGGTAAAATACAATCGTCCACCTGACGGCAGCAACGCCGCCACCTGCTCTCGCGCCAACTCGATAACAGCCTTTGCCGCGCGGCCCGCAACATGCGACGAATGCGGATTCGCGGATCCATCGGGGGACAGCCACGGCAACATCGCCTCGCGCGCTTCGGGAGCGAGCGGTGTCGTGGCTTGATAGTCGAGATAGATCATCCGGCGCGGCCTGCGATGCGCTTCCACGCTTCGATAAACCGATAGACGTCGGCGCGCGTGGTCTCGGGTCCGAACGACACGCGGATAACTTCGCTGGCTTCGGATTCAGCCCATCCCATCGCGGCAAGGACATGGCTTGGTTTCAGACTTCCCGACGAACAGGCGCTCCCCGCAGAGATAGCGATGCCGGCCATATCGAATTGAATAAGTTGCGCCGACGATGCGACGCCGGGCATCCGGTAGCTGGCAATTGTGGCCAGCCGCGCACTACCCTTTGCGACGACCTGTCCTCCGGCTGCCTCAATGGCGGCATCAAGATGCGAACGCAGGTCAACGGCCCGCTCCAGCCACCCGCGCGGTGCTTCAAGTGCGGCGGCCATGCCGAGCGCGCCCGGCAGATTTTCGGTTCCGGGGCGATATCCACGCTCTTGCCCGCCACTTGCGGTCAACAATCCGAGATCGCGGACCAGCAGGGCGCCGACACCGGGCGGCCCAGCGAACTTATGCGCCGAAATTGCAATGAGGTCAGCATTGGGCAGTGATACCTTCCCCGCAGACTGCGACGCATCGACAAATAAAATACCCTTGGCGGCCCGCACGACCCCTGCAAGCACGCCAAGCGACTGCTGAACCCCAGTTTCGTTGTTGACCGATTGAATCGCAACCAAGGGCCTACGCGCGCTCAAAGCGCCCAATCGCCCGACCAGCGAATCGTGGGCGACCAGCCCGTCATTACCGACAGGAATAATATATGCATCGGGCACAACCCGGTGAACTGCATCATGCTCGACCGAACTTGCGAGCACGGCATCGGTATCCGTCCGACTCAGCGCAATCGCAATGGCCTCCGTCGAACCGCTCGTGAACAGCACCTCGCCTTCCCAATCAAGCGCTGCCTTTATTCGATCGCGGCAATCCTCAAGCGCGGCGCGCGCTGCTCGCCCCTCGGCATGCGGTGAAGACGGATTAGCCCAGCGCGCAAAACCATCAGTAACGGCAGCCCGCGCGACTGCCAAAACCGGCGTTGTCGCGGCATGATCAAGATAAAGCCTGTCGGCCAATTCGTCGGTGTCCGTAATCGTTGCTCTAAACGCCTCCTTGCCTATATAGGCGGCGACCGCAACGCGCGACATACGCAACGCGCGCCCTAGTTTTACAGAAAGTGCCCATGCCCGAAGTTATTTTTCCGGGGCCGGAAGGTCGCCTTGAAGGTCGTTTCAATCCCGGACCGCGTCCGCGCGCGCCTGTTGCCATGATCTTACACCCGCATCCGCAAGGCGGCGGCACGATGAACAACCGCATCGTCCAGTCACTTTATCAGACATTTACCCGCCGGGGTTTTGCGACGCTGCGCTTCAATTTCCGTGGTGTCGGCAAATCGCAGGGCGTGTTCGACAATGGCGTTGGTGAACTCTCCGATGCCGCGTCGGCGCTTGATTGGGTCCAGTCGATCCACCCTGAGGCACAAACGACGTGGATCGCCGGGTTTAGTTTCGGTGCGTGGATTGGCATGCAGCTCCTGATGCGACGTCCCGAGATCAAGGGTTTTATTTCAATCGCGCCGCCTGCGAACATGTATGACTTCACCTTCCTCGCGCCCTGCCCCTCGTCAGGGATCATCATTCAGGGCACGGGCGATGAAGTGGTCACGCCGAACGCGGTTCAAAAGCTCGTTGATAAACTCCGCACGCAGCGCCACATTACGATCCATCATGATGAAATCCGCGGTGCAAATCATTTCTTTGAACATGAACAGGCCGAGCTAATGAGTTCGGTGGACCGCTACCTCGACATGCGCCTCGCGCCAGATTCGCCGATACGGTAAGGAATTAGACATGGCCGATCACGCGCTTGCCTATGATGAAAGCACCAAGCGGTTGTATCTCGACCTGTTTACCGAAATCGCAATCCTTGAGCATCTTGTCCGCCAGCGCTTCGAGCCCCAGCATTTTGCCGATCTGCGGTCCGTCGATTTTGCCGTTCTCAACTATTTCGTCCGGCTTGGTAAAGATTCAGAGAAGCTGCAAACGCTGGCGTGGTGTTTTCAAGTCGAAACCGCTGCCGTGCGCGCTACGGTCTCAGAGTTAGCGGCCCGTCGACTGGTCGAGATCGATTGGGTCGATGGTTTCGAATGTGTCTTCGTCACCGAAGCCGGCCGCGCAAAACATGCTGAAGCCATTGCCGATGTCGCGCCCGATATCACCGAAATTATGTCGGAGTTCGACCACGCCGATCTGCACATCACGACCGAAACCTTGAAGGAAATCCGCCGGACCTTCGACAATCTGCCGGATCGTTAAACTGTCAGGATAAGCACGTTTCCGACGACAACGGCGGCTGCGACAATCATCAACCACCCCCGTCTGGTATCCCGCCTTGTGCGGACAAGGGTAAATCCGCCCCAAGCCAGAGCCGTTGCACCGATCATGGCCACCGCCATCAACAGCAAACCTATCATGACCGCGTCAAGATTGCTGCAAACTGCGCCGCATCGATATTGCCGCCAGACAATGTGATCAGGGTCCGCTGCGTCGGTGTGACCTTGCCACTCATCATTGCAGCGAGCGCCACCGCACCGCCGGGCTCCAAAACCAATCGAAGATGTCTAAAAGCAAAGCGGATTGCGTCTTCAACTTCGGACGGCGAAACCGTTACGCCAGTGGCACCGCGCGCGTGGAGAATGTCGAATGTGAGCGGCGAGGCGACAATCGTCATCAGGGCGTCGCACGCCGTGGGAACGCTCGGGTCGGTAACGGCAACGAGCGCACCACCCGCGAGCGAGCGGGCCATGTCGTCCCATCCCTCAGGCTCGACGGTGACCATTGCGGCATCGGGACAGGCCAGCGCCAATCCTGAGGCCAGTCCACCACCGCCACAGCAGGCCACTACCAGATCAGGTGAATCAATGCCTCTGGCGGCGAGCTGTTCGATGGCCTCGATACCGACGCTCCCTTGCCCCTCGATTACCCAGGGATCAGCGAACGGCGGCACGATTGTCGCGCCTGTCCGGTCGGCCAGGTCTTTTGCAATGGCTTCGCGGCTTTCCATCAACCGGTCATAGAGCACGACAGTGGCGCCAAGATCGCGGGTCCGGCGAATCTTGGCATCGGGTGCGTCACGCGGCATCACGATTGTTGCGGCAATGCCCAACTCGCGCGCCGCCCACGCAACGCCCTGCGCATGGTTTCCCGACGAAAAAGCAACAACGCCCTGCGCGCGCTCTGTCTCTGAAAGTGACGACAACCGGTGCCACGCGCCGCGTATTTTGAAAGCGCCGATCGGCTGCAACGATTCGGCCTTGGCGAAAACAGTGACACCGTTGATTTCAATGTCGAACAAGGGTGACGGCGGCAAAATGGCGGCTATGGATTTTGCCGCATTATCCACACCTTCTACCGTTGGATTTCGCAAGTTTTGATCCCTTGATGATAATTCTAAGATGGTCCGCATATATTACACTTTACATCAACCTTCGCGCTGCATAAGTGCGCGCTTCCCGCTGCCCCATGGGACTTCCAACCGCAAGGCAGCTCAACGACCGGCGCAAGCCATTTGGAGGTCCCTTGAATTGCACAAACATCATAACGCGCTGGGGCTAGCAACGTCCCTGAAACCGGTCCAGCCGGTTACGCTTCTTCGCCCGCACGCAGCACAGCGCGCCGCCCGCTTCTTTGTCGAGAAGTTTCCTGGGCGATCGATTTATGCCGTCAAGGCGAATCCGTCACCCGATCTGCTAACGGTCCTTTGGGACAGCGGCATTACGCATTATGATGTCGCTTCGATTGCCGAGGTTCGCCTCGTCGCGCGCACGCTCCCGCAGGCGACTTTGTGCTTCATGCACCCGGTGAAGGCTGAGGAAGCGATTGCCGAAGCCTATTTCGAGCATGGCGTCCGCACATTCTCGCTGGACACGATGGAAGAACTTGAAAAGATCGAACGTGCGACCAAGAGCGCGACCGATCTGACGCTATGCGTCCGTCTCCGCGTATCGTCGGAGCATTCAAAGCTCAGTCTCGCTTCGAAGTTCGGAGCCGAACCGCATGAAGTACGTCAACTTCTCATCGCAACGCGCCAGCTTGCCGATGCGCTCGGCATCTGCTTCCACGTCGGCAGCCAGGCCATGTCGCCTGCCGCTTATTCCGAAGCCATGCAGCGTGTCCGCGCAGCGATTGTCGATGCGGGTGTTACAGTCGACGTCGTCGATGTCGGCGGCGGGTTTCCGTCGAGCTATCCCGGCATGGAGCCACCCCCGCTCGAAGTGTTTTTCGACGTCATCCACAAATGCTTCGAGGATCTGCCAGTGAGCTACTCGTCCGAACTGTGGTGCGAACCCGGTCGTGCGTTGTGCGCAGAATATTCGTCGCTCATCGTCCGCGTCGAAAAGCGTAGAGGCGAAGAACTGTACATCAACGACGGTGCCTATGGCGCCTTGTTCGATGCCGCGCACATCGGCTGGCGTTTTCCGGTCGAGCTCCTGCGCGAGCCCGATTCGAACGCGAAAGACATGGCGTTCAGCTTTTACGGGCCGACTTGCGACGACATGGATCACATGGCCGGACCGTTCTATCTCCCTGCGGATACGAAAGCGGGCGATTACATCGAAATCGGTATGCTCGGCGCTTATGGCTGCGCGATGCGGACCGGGTTCAACGGCTTCGGTTCGGTCGAAAGTATCGAAGTGACCGACGAACCGATGGTCTCGCTTTATGTCGAGGCCGAACAGCGGTTGCCGTCGAACGTCGTCAAGCTGTAACGCCAAGCCACGACAAATACCGTTCGCCCTGAACTTGTCGAAGGGCTGCCTTCCTGTGAGGGCAGTTAAGATAAGGGCAGGGCTTCGACAAACTCAGCCTCAACGGGTTGGGAACAAGGAGCCTTTCGAAATGACCACCTCCCCCCAAAGCGCACAAGCCAACGCCCAGCGCAAAGCCGAACTGCTTTCCACCACTGTCGAACATATCGACATCACCAGCTTTGACGCGCGGCCGATTATCGATGCAATGGGCAAGATGAGCTTCACCAGCCGCGACCTCGCGCGCGCGACCGGCATTTATAACCAGATGCTCGAAGACCCCGACTGCTCGATCTTTCTCGTCATCGCCGGCAGCACGAGCGCGGGCGGGTGCATGGACCTGTATGCCGAACTGTTGCGGTCGAATATGATCGACGGCATCGTCGCCACCGGCGCGACCATCGTCGACATGGATTTCTTTGAAGGGCTTGGTCACAAGCATTATCAGGCGCTTGAAGTGCCCGATGATGACACGCTGCGTTCGTTGCTGATCGACCGCATCTATGACACTTATATCGACGAGGAACAGCTTCAGCACGTCGATCATACGATCTTCGAAATCGCCGAAACGCTTGAACCGCGTCCCTATTCGAGCCGTGCGTTCATCCGCGAAATGGGCAAATATCTCGTCGAGCACGGCAAGAAAGACAACAGCCTGGTCAAGCTCGCTTATGAGCATGACGTGCCGATCTTCTGCCCCGCGTTCGTCGATTCATCGGCGGGATTCGGTCTCGTCAAGCATCAGGTCGACCGCGCGAAGGCCGGCAAGCCTTGCATGGTGCTCGACGCAATCGCTGATTTTCGCGAACTGACTGACATCAAGATCAAGGCAGGCACAACCGGCCTCCTGATGATCGGCGGCGGCGTGCCCAAGAACTTCATTCAGGACACGGTTGTCTGCGCAGAAATCCTCGGCCACGACGATGTGCAGGTTCACAAATATGCCGTGCAGATCACCGTTGCAGACGTCCGCGACGGTGCGTGTTCCTCATCGACCCTTCAGGAAGCGGCCAGCTGGGGCAAGGTCAACACCGGCATCGAACAGATGGTCTTTGCCGAAGCGGGTTCTGTCATGCCGCTCCTCGCCAGCGACGCTTATCATCGCGGTGCGTGGAAAAACCGCGCCAAGCGCAAATGGGGTGCGATTTTCGACTAGTTGCTTCTGACAACGTATTGCGGCAACTTCCTTCCGAACTGGGGAGAATGAACTTGTCGACGGAAATTTTGCAACCTGTAGCGGTGCTCATTGCCTGGTCACTCATCATGCTCGTTTGGACGGTCTTTGTCCGTCTCCCGGCAATGAAACGCGCGGGCATCGATATCAACAAAGTTGTTGGGGGAAGGCCCGGTGGTCTGGACGGCGTTATTGACGACAAAGCGCAGTGGCCAGCACACAATTATATCCACCTCATGGAACAGCCTACGATTTTTTACGCGGCTGCGATGTTGCTCGCGCTTGTCGGTGCTGGGCACGGACTGAATGCAGTGATCGCTTGGGCCTACGTCGGCTTCCGTATCATTCACAGCCTGATCCAGGCTACAAGTAACATCATACGCTTTCGGTTTCTCGCTTTTGCTTTGTCGACGCTGTGCATGATTGCCTTGTCACTCCATGCCCTGATTGCCGTCTTTTCTGTTCACGGAGTCTGAGCCATGTCATCCGAAATCCTGAAGCCCGTCGTTGTCCTCGCCGCGTGGTCGATGATCATGTGGATATGGATGTATGCCACGCGCCTTCCTGCAATGAAGCGTGCAGGGCTGCTCGACGAGCCGATGATCGGCGGCACGGGAGCCTCCCTCGGCCCCAAGCTCCCCGTCACGGTGCAATGGAAAGCCGACAATTATAATCACCTGATGGAGCAACCAACGGTTTTTTACGCCGTTGCGCTGACGCTGGCATTCTTGGGTTCGGGTGACAGCTTGAATGCGATGATCGCATGGGCCTATGTTGGACTACGCATCGCGCACAGCCTTGTTCAAGTAACAGTCAACCGCGTGACACTGCGCTTCGCGCTTTTCGCACTTTCGAGCCTTTGTTTGCTGATGCTGACTGTGCATGCCGTTGCGATTGTTTTTGCGCGCTAGCGACTGAACGCGGCGGCCAGCTCGACATGCGTTGACCATCGGAACTGGCCGACTGGCGTAATCTTGGCGAGCATGTAGCCGCCGTCGATCAAGGTTTTTGCATCACGCGCAAAGGTCGCTGGATTGCAGGAAACATAGGCAATGCGCGCCACGTCCGATTGCGCCAACGAGTCAATCTGTTCCTTCGCTCCAGCACGCGGGGGATCGAGTACAATGCCGTCGAATCGATTGAGTTCCGCCGGAGCAAGCGGTCGCCGGAACAGATCGCGGTGTTCCACGGTAACGCGCCGCGTTGAGGCCAGTGCCAGCACGGCATCACGCGCGCCCTCCACCGCATGAACCTTCCCCGGTAGTGCGAGCGCAAATGTCCCGATACCCGCAAACACATCTGCGACGGACGCAGCGCCCGACACCGCCGCTCGAACAGCGCGAACCAGCGCCAGTTCCCCATCGGCGGTTGCCTGCAAAAATGCACCTTCAGGCAACCCGACCGGCACACCGCTCAGCGTGATGGTCACATCGCCGGGCGCATAGCGCACGCTGGACCCATAACCCTCGTCGAGCGACAGTCGAGCCAACCTATTTGCCTCACCAAAAGCTGAAAGCGCCTCAACTGCCGCCAGTCCGACGACTTCAAAACCACTGAGCAGAACATCGACACCCTGATCCGTGCGCGTCAAAGTCACCCCCGCCCGCTCCCGATCATTCAGCAACGCAGTCAGCAAACGCCGCAACGGGGCCAGCAGCGCGAAAAGCTCGGGAAGGAGGATCACGCAGTCAGTCAGGTCGACAATATTGTTGCTGGCGCCCTCGTTGAAACCCAGCACAACATGCTTGCCGCGCCGCTCCGCACGCATCGATGCACGACGTCTCGTGCGCGGTGGCGAAAGATGGGGGGCATCCATTTCGGGCGTGTCGATTCCCTGCGCATGCAGCGCATGAGTGATCCGGTCCGTAATATATCGCGCATAACCGGTATCGCTCAGGTGCTGGAGCTGGCACCCGCCGCATGCCGGAAAGTGACGGCACGGCGGGGTTGCATGGTCGGGTCCGGGCTCGACGGTGCCATCCTCCAACAGCCAGTCACCGGGCGCAGCAAGCGGCGCATGGCAGCCGTCCGCCGTAACCCCCTCACCCCGCGACGCAATACGGACGATCAGGCGGGCATTACTCACAATGTTGCGGGCAGGCGGTAGCGATCCTCTCCAACCGTGATCTCCGTCCGTCCGTCGGCCAAAGTCTGCACTGTAATGTCGTCTGCGCCATCGGCTGTGTCGATGGTGCCGTCTGCTTCAAGCGTTAACCGCCGGAAACCCCCATCCCGGTGGCGCAACGTCAGCATCGTGCCGTCGCCGCGCTCGAGAGCGCAATCTCGTGTAAAGGCCTGACTGCCTGAAAGTGCACAATCGATCTGATCATTGGGTTTGGCCTGACTGACCTGGTTTTCAACGACCGGCTCTGCACTGCACCCCGTGAATATCAAGAGCAGAAAGCCACTAAATATCCGCATAGACATGCCGCTCGGCCGTCGCACCCGGATGCGTCACGGCGCCCTGCCACGCGGGGCCAACATTCTGGGCATAGCGCCACAGCGCGCCCGCCTGGTAGTCATTGACACGGGGCCGCCACGCCGCCTTGCGCGCCGCCATCGTCGCTTCGTCGACCCGCAGATCAATCGTCCCGGCTTCGGCATCAATCGCGATGACGTCGCCATCCTCGACGAGCGCGATTGGTCCGCCATCGCTCGCTTCGGGGCCGACATGGCCGATACAGAACCCGCGCGTTGCGCCTGAAAAGCGACCATCCGTGAGCAATGCAACGCTCTCACCCATGCCCAGCCCATAAAGCGCAGCCGTTGTTGACAGCATCTCGCGCATCCCCGGTCCGCCCTTGGGTCCCTCGTAGCGGATGACAATGACTTCCCCCTCGCGAATGCTCCGAGCCTCCACAGCGGCAAAGCAATCCTCTTCACAATCGAACACCCGCGCCGGACCGGTAAACTGAAGCGTGTGCAGCCCCGCCACTTTCACAATTGCTCCATCAGGGGCGAGCGATCCTCGCAGACCAACAACACCACCCGTCGGCGTGATCGGCGTCTTGACGTCATAAATGACCTTCTGGTCGGGGTTCCACGTCACCTGATCGATATTCTCGCCGAGTGTCTGCCCGGTGACGGTCATGCAATTGCCGTGCAGCAGCCCTGCGCCCATCATAGTCTTCATCAACATATAGACACCGCCTGCGTCATACATATCGCGTGCCACGAACTGACCGCCGGGTTGCAAGTCGGCAAGATACGGCGTGGACTTGAAAATCTCAGCCACGTCAAACAGGTCGAAGTCGATACCCGCCTCGTTTGCCATCGCCGGCAAGTGCAGCGCACCATTTGTCGATCCACCCGTCGCCGCCACAATCCGCGCGGCATTTTCGAACGCCTCGCGCGTGCAGATGTCACGTGGCCGGATGTTGCGGGCGAGCAAATCCATCACTTGCACCCCCGCCGCATGGGCAATTTGCTCGCGTGATGTGTAAGGCGCGGGGACCATATTGCTGTTCGGCAATGACAATCCGATGGCTTCACCAACGCACGCCATTGTGTTGGCGGTATATTGCCCACCGCATGCGCCATGCCCCGGGCAAGCGACTTTCTCCAGCGCCTCAACCTCAGACAGCGGACACGCGCCCGCTGCATATTTGCCGACGATCTCGAACACGTCTTTTACAGTCACGTCGCGGTCGTTGAACCGGCCCGGCAGGATCGATCCGCCGTAAACGAAAATGCTCGGGACATTGAGGCGCAGCATCGCCATCATCATGCCCGGCAGTGACTTGTCGCATCCAGCAAAACCAACGAGCGCATCATAGCAATGCCCGCGCACGCTGAGCTCGACTGAATCGGCAATCACTTCGCGGCTGACCAGCGAGGATTTCATCCCCTGATGCCCCATCGCGATGCCGTCAGTGACCGTGATCGTGTTGAATCGTCGCGGCATTCCGCCACCAGCGTCCACGCCCTTGCGACACACATCCGCCTGCGCATCGAGTGTCGTATTGCACGGCGCGCTGTCATTCCCCGCCGAAACCACACCAACGAACGGGCGTGCAATCTCTTCCTCGGTAAGCCCCATCGCATAATAATAGCTGCGATGGGGCGCACGTTCCGGCCCAACGGAGACATGGCGACTGGGCAGTTTCGATTTATCGAATATTGGCATGACTATACAAATCTCCACTACCGCCTATGCCGCCGCCGCGCGCACGACTCAATAATGCTTATGCGGTTGCCGTCGTTCGCTCGGCGAGGAAAATATCCCATGCCGCAATAAAAAGGGCGGCAATCACAGGCCCGACAATAAAGCCGTTAATCCCCATGACGCTGATCCCGCCTAGCGTTGAGATGAGCACCACATAATCCGGCATGCGCGTATCCTTGCCCACCAATATCGGTCGCAAGACATTGTCGACCATACCGATAATGAAAATACCGCAAGCGGTCAGCACCGCACCTTGCCAATTCTGCCCCGTCGCAAAAAGGTAGATTGCCACGGGCACCCAGATCAGCCCCGTGCCCACCGCTGGCAGCAGCGACAGAAAGCCCATAACGACACCCCACAGCAGCGCCGCCTCAATCCCGATAAACCAGAAAACAACGCCGCCGATAATCCCCTGAACGATGGCGACCACGATGCTCCCCTTGATGGTGGCACGAATGACAGTGGCAAATTTTTCGAAGAGATCGCGCCGCTGCTGGACGGCAAGTGGAATGCGCTCACCGATGGTGCGCGTTAGCTTCGATCCGTCTCTTAACAGGAAAAAAGTCAGATAAAGCATGATGCCCAGCGAAATCGCAAAGCTGAACGCGCCTTGCCCGAAGTTCACCGCTTGCGTGGCGGCAATGCGCGCGCCGCTCGTTGCGACATTCTCCAGCTTTTGCCGGATATCCTGCATGTCACCCCACCCGTTTCGGTCGAGAAACGCCGCAACCGATTTGGGCAACCCGGCCTGCAGGTCGGTAATAATTCGTCCAAAATCAAGCTTTTGTGACTCGATCTGGGCATAAGTCGATAGCGCCTGCTCGATCAGCAGCGTGCCAATGATAATGGTTGGTACGATGACAATTGCGATCACCGCGAGAAGCGACGCAAAGGCGGCCAGACTGGGCCTGTTGGGCAGTGCCGCGCGCAGCTTGCGGTTGAGTGGCCAGAAGACGATGACGGTCACCACGCCCCATAGTATCGCACCGTAATAAGGCGCAGCGATCCACGCCATCGCGAGCGACACGACGACAACAAATCCGATGAATACGCGCTGTTCAAGCGTCAATGGCGGTGCGCTCCCTTATCCACACTCAATTGCTTAGCGCATTTTTCGATCACGGGAAGCAGGATGCGTGCCCATTTCGTCACGCCCGCGGCACTATCGATCAAATCCTGTCGCGCTTCGATGCCCAGATAAGGCGTCCCCGTGCCCTCGCCATGTCGATTCATCGTCGCATTTAGGACTTTGCCTGAATAGGGGAGTTGATTCCCGACAATGACGCCCGCCACTTCGAGCATCGGTATCGCAATCCGAGCCGCGCGTTCATCCTCATTGTAGAGAATGCCAATCTCCCATGGGCGGGCTTCTTCGCGTCGCGATGAAAGGCTCGGTGTGAAACTGTGCAGCGATACCAGAAGGATCGGACGCGTTTCGGCGATTAGTGCTTCGAGTGCATCGTGATAAGGCCGCCAAAATCGTGAAATCCGATCTGTTGTATCGCCAGCGTTGCCGGGAATGACAGTCCCGTCGCTCGCCAACGGCACGATTCCCGGCGCATCCGCCTCGCGGTTCAGGTCAATCACCAGCCGGGAAACTGTCGCAAAGAATGCCGGAAAACCAAGCGCGTGCGCCAGTGCTGCGGCTCCAATATCCCACCCGATATGCGTTTCAAGTAGCGACGGATTAATTCCAAGATCAACATCACCGGGCACATGGTTCGATGCGTGATCGACAATCGTCAGCACATCGCCCAAGCCCTCCACCAACTGCCATGGCCTCATCGCAGCACCGATTGCATCGTCCAGTATCCGGGAAATGCGTCCGCTGCCTCGGCAGCGACCGCTGAACGACTGGCGTGATCGGCAAACAGGGCAAAACAGGTTGCCCCCGATCCCGACATCCGCGCCATCGTGACGCCAGCTTGCGCCGAAAGCCAATCAACCAAACTACCAATCTCGGGCACGAGCAACCGCGCGGGCTGCTCAAGATCGTTGCGGCCCGACCGCCAATCGGAAAGCTGCCCCCGATCAGCGCCATCCCAGGCCTTGAACACAGCGGGCGTGGCCAGTGGAATCATTGGATTAACGAGCAAGACTGGCGTTCCCGACACGTCGGCATCGCTTGCGGTGAGATCATCGCCACGACCTTCGCCTTTAGCCGTCTCCGAGGCAATGCAAGCAGGCACATCGGCCCCAAGTTTTGCTGCAATATGATGGAGATCACATTTGATTCCCCAAACGCGCGATAGCAGTCTTAGCGTCGCGGCGGCATCCGCCGAACCGCCACCGATGCCCGATGCAACAGGCAAGTTTTTAGTCAGCCGTATGGCGGCGCCTTGTCCCGGCGCCAATATTTCCGCCGCCCGCAGAACCAGATTGTCTGTGGTTGAAAGCCCTTGGGCAAACGGCCCGTCAATCGTCAGCGATAACGAATCAGTGACTTCTACCTCGATCACATCTCCATCGGCGCAGAATGCGAAAACTGTCTCCAGATCATGATAACCATCATCGCGCCGCCGCCGGACATGCAGCGCGAGATTGATCTTCGCATAGGCAGTTTCAACATGCACGTCTCAGCGCTGCCCGGCAATCTTGCCATCAAGCCGCGTAAGCGCCTCACCCGCCGCCTGCACCCGCGCCGCTGACCAAGCATAGCGGGCTTCGACGCGCCGACCCGCAGCCCAATAAGCGTCGCCAAGATGTTCGCCGATTTCGGGCTGCGCCTGATCGAGGCGAACAGCGCGTTCAAGCAGTGGTACTGCTTCGGCAAAGGCACCGCGCTTATATTGCGCCCAGCCCAGCGAATCCACGATCGCGGCATCGTCGGGTCGCAAAGCAGCGGCTTGACTGACCAACGATAATCCCCTGTCGATGCCCTCGCCGTGGATAATCAACCCATAGCCGAGCTCATTCAGGATAGCCGGTTCTTCAGGTGCCATCGCTAGCGCGCGTTCCAGCAGCGGCCTCGCTCGCGTCCAGTCACCTGCATTGTCATAGGCATTTGCAGCTGCAAAAATCAGCGACCACGCAGCTTTGCTCCCCACGGCATCGAGCGCAACTTGATAGGCGGCAGCAGCGGCATCGAAATTCCGGCGGCGCAGTTCGATGTCACCGATCCGCCCCTGATCATTGGGCGATTTTGCCGCGCGTATCTGCGCTGCCGCTAATGCCTGGTCGAAACGACGCAGCCCCTCAAGCTGGCTAATCCGAAATGACGCCGCGTCATCGCCGTAGAGCGGGTCGCCGACCACCCCATCAACAATCGCCAACGCAAGATCATGTCGCTTGCGCACATCGAGCGCGCCAGCGACCATCAGCCGCAAGCGTGTATTGGCTGGCGCCGCAAACTCGGCCATCCGCGCAATGGTGAGCGCTGAACGTCCGCTGCCTTCGACCAGCAGGTCCCCCGCGACCCGCGCCAACAGGAAGGCCGCGCCGTCCAATGGCGACGATACGGCGATGCCCAGCTTTTTGCCTTTGCCGATCAACGCTCGCGCATTGTTCGCAGCACTATCGTCGGCCACGATCAGGTCGAGTGCGCGGTCCTTGCGCTGCAATTCGACCAATCGCGCCGCCGCCGCCAGCCGCAATGACCCCGCACGATACGGGTCGAGCGTCCACATCCCCTTAATTGCCGTCACCCCTTCAACGACGTCGCCCCGGGATAGTGCGATCAGCGCATCATTCTCGGCGACATAGGCATTCACACTACGATCAATCGCCTTGGGCCCGCGAAGCGTCAGCGCCAGCGGCATCGTCGTCGAGGTTTCCAGCCACCGCCCGAACATCGGCGCGAGAAACCCCAACCCCGGTTCCTCGACAAGCAAGTTCAGCCGTGCCGCTGCGCCGGACCAATCGCGTGTTTGCAGCGCGTCGATATAGAGCAAAATATGTGCATCGGGCGGCACTTTGCCTGAGACATCTAGTGTCTTCGCGGCGCGCACGGCGAGCGGATAATTCCCAGCCTCGACCGCTTCACGATATGCCCGAAACGCGATCATCGCATTCGTCGGGTCGGCAGTCAGTGCCGCCGCATAATTCTCAACCGCCGCCGCCGATTGCCCGATGCTATCCGCCACCCGCGCGCGCACATAGGCGCTGATTCCAGACGCATCGGGCCTCCGGGCTACCGTTGCCGCCGGGATCAACAGCAGCGCGAGGCTACATATTCGGATAGTTCGGACCACCGCCACCCTCCGGCACCACCCAGTTGATGTTTTGCGTCGGGTCTTTGATGTCGCAAGTTTTGCAGTGCACGCAATTCTGCGCATTGATCTGGAGTTTTGGGTTTCCTTCCTCGCGCCCGACAATCTCGTAAACTCCTGCCGGGCAGTATCGCTGCTCGGGATTGTCATAAAGCGGCAGATTGACCGCAATCGGCACCGCAGGGTCTTTCAACTGCAAATGGCAGGGCTGGTCTTCGGCATGATTGGTGTTTGACAGGAACACGGAGGACAGCCGGTCGAAACTGAACACATTATCGGGCTTGGGATAGGCAATCGGCGCGACCTGATCGGTGCGCCACAAGCTTTCATTGTCGGGATGCGTCTTCATCGTGAAGGGCAGTTTCAGGCCCAAATACTCAAGCCACATCATGATCCCCGCGAGCAATGATCCCAGTAGATCACCGAATTTCTCGACAGCGGGCAACACATTGCGCACCATGCTGAGCTCCTTGGCGACCCAGCTCGTCCGGTAATCAGCCTCATAGGCCTCCAGCGTATCACTTTGTCGCCCAGCGGCAATCGCGGCTGCGGTGGCTTCGGCGGCCATCATGCCCGTTTTCATTGCGGTATGGCTGCCCTTGATCCGCGGCACGTTCACGAAACCCGCCGAGCAACCGATCAGCGCACCACCTTGGAACGCGAGTTTCGGCACCGCCTGAAAACCACCGTCATTGATTGCACGGGCGCCATAGGAAACGCGCCGGCCGCCCTTCAGGATCGCGCTGATTTCGGGGTGGGTTTTCCAGCGCTGCATTTCCTCGAACGGCGACAGATACGGATTGCGATAGTTGAGCCAAGTCACGAAACCGAGCGCGACCTGCCCGTCGGCCTGATGATACAGAAACCCGCCACCATTGCTGCCCGTGGTCAGCGGCCACCCCTGCGTGTGGATGACCCGTCCCGGCACGTGGTTGGCCGGATCAATGTCCCACAACTCCTTGATGCCCAAGCCATAAATCTGCGGCTGCGAGTCCTTGCCGAGCTCCAATTCTCTCATCAATTGCTTTGAAAGACTCCCCCGGACTCCTTCAGCAAAAAGAGTGTATTTGGCATGGAGTTCAAGCCCTGGCTGATAGTCGCTCTTGTGCGTGCCATCTTTGGCGACGCCCATGTCGCCGGTCGCAACACCCTTGATCGACCCATTCTCGTTGAACAGCACTTCGGCAGCGGCAAAACCCGGAAATATCTCGACGCCCAATCCTTCGGCCTGCTCGGCCAGCCAGCGGCACAAATTGCCCAGACTGCCGGTATAGGTTCCTTTGTTGTTCAGAAATGGCGGCAGCAATATGTGCGGGATCGCAAATTTGCCCGTCTTCGAAAGCACCCAATGCTGGTTGTCGGTAACCGGCACTTTCGCCAGCGAAGCACTCTCGCGCCACTCGGGTAGCAACTCGTCGAGCGCCTTGGGATCAACAACCGCACCCGACAATATGTGCGCACCGACTTCGGACCCCTTTTCAAGGATACAAACCGATAAATCCCCGTTGATCTGTTTCAGCCGTATCGCCGCCGACAGTCCCGCAGGACCGGCCCCGATAATCACAACATCATAAGGCATTGCTTCGCGTTCGCTCATCGCACTCATCCTTGGCCGCGCTTTGCCGCGCGCGGGTAACGGGCTGTCCTTATGGCCTCTCCCCCGCATTGACCGCGCCGTCAAGAACCGGCTTGGTCATGATATGGGGCTTCAACAGCAGAAATTCGAAATTCAGGCCGCTGCAAGTCTGCTCGGCTGGTGGCGCGACGCGGGGGTGGACGTTGCTGTTGGCGAGGCCCCGCATGATTGGCTCGGCGCTTCAGTGGCGACAAAATCTGCCAATTCCGTTGAGATCAAGTCACCCGTCATTGCACTACCGCATTCGCTGGAAACGCTGCTCGACCATCTGATGACCGGTGACATCCCCGACGCTGGCCCGCCCGCGCGGCGCCTTCGTCCCGCTGGTGATCCTGCCAGTGACTTGATGATTCTGGTCGATTTTCCCGATCCTGCGGACCTCGATGCTGGCGAATTGCTGGGCGACCCCGTGTTCGCAAAAATGCTCGAAGCCATCGGGCGAGACCGCACGTCGGTGTATATCGCAAGCCTTTGCCCCGGGCGTCCCATAACCGGGCGCCTGTCAGAGGAGAGCCTCAATGTCCTCGCCGTTTTGGCAAAGCAGCACATCGGCTATGTCGCCCCAAATCAACTTTGGCTGGTCGGTGGTGCGGCGAGCCGTGCGATCCTTGGGGTTGATGATGCCGCCGCCAAGGGAAAGTTACATAAGGTTAACCATCTCGGTACCATAATGGACGCAATCGCAACGGCGCATCCACGGATGTTTGACGGGTCCAAGTCCCGCAAAGCAGCCGCCTGGGCCGAAATGCAACGACTGTTACCAAAGGACGACGCGTGAAAATCAAAGCCGCTATCGCCATTCTGATGCTGTCTTCGGCAGCGCTGCCGTCGATTGCACTGGCCGACACGCCGACCAATGCGGTGGTTACGCTGCCGGCGCAATTGGGTCCGAACGCACGCGAGCGGTATCGCGATATCTTTGCCAGCATTGATGCCGCCAAATGGGCCGATGCGTCTGCAAAGCTGGCAGCGATGGATGAAGGCCCGCTGCATCCGACAGCACGCGCCGTCATCTTCACGGCAAAGGGTTCGCCAAAAGTTGAACCCCACGATCTCGTCACTCTTGCAACAATCGCTCCCGATTTGCCTTATTCCCAATCGCTTGTCCGCTTGGCTGGCGCACGCGGCGCAACCACCGTCCCCCTCCTTCCCGAAGTTCGCGACCTCACATGGCTAGGCACCTCGCCGCGCCGCGGCCGCACGCCGACAACCGAAGGCGATCCCGCTGCCGGTGGTCTCGCCGCGCAAATCCTGCCGCTGATCAAAAATGACAGCCCGATGGATGCCGAAGCGCTGCTGGTCTTGAACGAAGATCGTCTGACAGCCGAGGCGCGCACCGAATGGCAACAGCGCGTTGCCTGGTCCTATTTCCTGACCGGTGACGACAATGCTGCCCGTAAACTCGCCACCACCGCACAAGCCGGAACCGGCGATTGGGCTGTGATGGCCGATTGGGTCGTCGGCTTGTCGGCATGGCGCCAAAAGGATTATAAAACCGCTTCCAGCGCATTTGCCTCGGTTGCGCGTCGCCATTCGGATGCCGAAATGGTCGCTGCCGGGCATTATTGGGCCGCGCGCGCCGACATGGTCGCCAAACAACCCGAGCGTGTGCAGCCACATCTGCGCAACGCGGCGCGGCTCGAAGAAACTTTTTACGGTATGCTTGCTCAGGCGGCGATGGGTCTCGCCCCTGCGCGCGACCCCGATGGCATCGGCGCCGTCCGCAAAGTCGCCGAGCGCCCCAATGTCCGCGCGGCGCTCGCGCTCGCCGAAATCGGCCAGACGCAGCGTGCCGACGAGCTCATCCGCTGGCAGGCGCGCATCGGCATTCCCTCCGAACATGCCACGCTCACGCTGATCGCAGGCAAGCTTAATCTGCCCTCGACACAGCTTTACCTTGCGCACAACGGCCCGCGCGGCGCGCGCACCACGATTGAGGGCCGCTATCCCGCCCCCGCCAACTGGTCACCCGATGGTGGCTGGCGCGTTGATCGGGCACTTGTCTTTGCGCACACGCTTCAGGAATCGAATTTCCGTGTGAATGTCACAAGCTCGGCAGGCGCACGCGGCCTCATGCAAGTGCGCCCAGGTACCGCGAGCGACATCGCACGTCGCAAAGGCGTGGTTATGGGATCGCTCGCCAATCCATCGACCAACATGGAATATGGCCAAAGCTACATCGAATATTTGCGGGACATGACCTCGACTGGCGGTCTCCTGCCCAAAGTCATCATGGCCTATAACGCCGGCCCTGCTCCGCTGGACCGCTGGAATGCGCGCGGTGACGATACCAATCGCGATCCGCTGATGTATATTGAAAGCGTGCCCTATTGGGAGACGCGCGGATACGTCACTATCGTCCTGCGCAACTACTGGATGTATCAGCAGCAGGCGGGCCAGCGCACCGACAGCCGCTTTGCACTGGTTCAGGGCCTTTGGCCGCGCTTCCCCGGCCTTTCGGGTGCGAACGCTGTGCAGGCATCGCGTTGATCGACGAAGCCGCCGAATTTCAACCGGTCAGGATTGCCGTCCTAACCGTGTCGGACACCCGCACGGCCGCCGATGACCGCTCGGGCGACAAGCTCGTTGAATTGCTGGAGAGCGCCGGCCACGTCCTCGCCGATCGCGGTATCGTTCACGATGACACCGACTCATTGATTGCCTGCCTTCACCGCTGGGTCGATGATCGCAGCATTGATTGCATCATAACCACCGGCGGCACTGGCGTCACCGGACGCGACGTGACTCCCGAAGCACTCACCCGCATGGGCGGCAAGGACATCCCTGGCTTCGGTGAGCTTTTCCGCTGGCTGTCTTACCAAAAGATTGGCACCTCGACCGTACAGTCACGCGCCTGCGCCATCGTCACGCGCGGCACTTATATTTTCGCACTACCCGGCTCGACCAGTGCTGTGGCTGATGGCTGGAATGGCATCCTCGCAAGCCAGCTCGACAGCCGCCACCGCCCCTGTAATTTCGTCGAACTGATGCCGCGACTGATGGAGCGCTAGGTTTTCGGCGGCGGATTTTCCTTAAAGAATGTTTTCAGGTTCCCCAGCGTCACTGACCACCAATCGACCACATCGGCAAAGTTCGCCTTGGTCAGTCCACCCGCCGTCGTCACATCATAGTCTGCGACAAATGAACCCTTGTCGCTGATGTAGGCTTGGCTGAAGCGCTTGTTGCCGTTCCACGTATTGGCGAGCTCGAACGTGTTCGCGCCATCTTTCTCGAACGAAATCCGGAATTGCAGCGAGTCGCATTGCTTGTTGGCTTTGCAGCCATAGAAATAAATATCGAAGTCATAGCCGGCGGCGCTGCTTGAGACTTTCGGGTCGCCTTCGTTGTCCTTGCCGAGTTGAGCCTTGTAGCCGGCTTCTTGAAGTGCCGCGACGACGGTTGCGGGATTGCTCGCGCAAATCAGTCCTTTAGCACAAGGTTCGGTATCTGCCGCTAGCGCAGGCGTTGCCGCGAGAAGAGATAGGATTAAGGCATTTCGGAGCACGTCATTCCCCCAATTTGTGTCATTGGTGATGCTGCATCACCATCAGGGGTTTAGCAAGTATCGTTCTTGCAATGTTCTGAATCTGCGTTACGATGTTATGTGACTGACCCCCGTCCCCATCGCGGCGCAACGCATAACCAGATCAGCACACGCTTCAATGTGCCCGAACGTATCGACGATGGCGACTGGCTCGATGACCGCCTGTTGGTCGATGAAGCCCCGACGCCCGTGCGCACCACCGTAACCATTGAACACCCCAAAACTATCATCACGCGCAACAAATCGCCTGACATTCCCTTTGATCGGTCGATCAATGCATACAGGGGCTGTGAACATGGCTGCATCTATTGCTTTGCACGACCCTCGCATGCGTTCCACGATCTCTCGCCGGGTATCGATTTCGAAACTAAATTGTTCGCCAAGCCTGATGCCGCTGCACTCCTTCGCACCGAACTCATGAAGCCATCCTACCGCGCCGCACCGTTGGCGATGGGCACCAACACCGACCCCTATCAACCCATCGAGCGCGATTGGCGCATCACCCGCGCATGCATCGAAGTACTGGCCGAGACCAACCATCCACTTATGATCACAACCAAGTCCGACCGCGTTATGCGCGACATCGACTTGCTTGCTCCAATGGCCGCAAAGGGGTTGGTTAGCGTGATGATCTCGGTCACCTCGCTTGATCCGAAAATCGCAATGACGCTCGAACCCCGTGCCCCGACACCGCATCGACGCATTGCCGCGATCAAGGCGCTGTCTGAGGCGGGCATTCCTGTACAGGTCTCGATCTCGCCGCTCATCCCCGCCATCACCGATCACGAAACCGAAGTTATTCTCGAAACCGCCGCCGAAGCAGGCGCGCGTTCGGCCTCATTCATCCCCGTTCGGTTGCCCCACGAAGTCGCCCTGCTCTTCCGCGCATGGCTCGACGCGCATTACCCCGACCGTGCGGCTAAAGTCATGGCAATGATCCAGTCTATCCGTGGTGGTGACCGAGACAACGACCCGCGCTTCGGGTCGCGGATGCGCGGTTCCGGCCCGTGGTATGACCTCATGCGCACCCGCTTTATCATCGCCTGTCGCAAGCACGGTCTCAACAAGGCGCGGGTCGTGCTGCGCTCGGACTTGTTCGAACCACTCGAAGGTGCGCAGCGACGCTTGCTCTGAGAACGCGTTTCGCGGCTTGGCAAAAACATGGTATGAACATGTCATCGAAAGCAGGGAGGCGACAATGCCAGACGGGCTTCTGAAGACAGTCACGGACCTCGCAAAAGGCGGGTATGCTGGCGTCGGCATCATTGTTTTTCTGCTGCTGTTTATTCTGCTCCTGCGCGGAAAACCCGCCGATACCGCATCGGCCAAACTCCATAACCGCTTCCTGACATGGGGCGTATCGTTTGCGGTGTTCAGCGGATTGTTGTCCATCTTGACGCAATTCATGACGCCAAAGCCTGTCGTCGCCGGGCCGCAGAAACTGCTCATGACCTTCGCGCCTGACTTCGACACCGAAAAGCTGCCCAGCCCGCGCATCAAACTTGCCGACGGCCGCACCGTCGGTCCCGATCAGGAATTTGTCTCGCCCGGCGGCATGATAAACATCAGCGTCGGTGATGCGCTCAACGAAGTGCGCGCCTTGAAGGAAACAGTCGGCGAATATGGCAAAGCGCTCGCCGAAGTGCGGGGGCAACGTGATGCCCTTGCCAAAACACTTGAAGCCGAGCGGCCGAGCGCGCCTGCTGCCGGTGTTGCCGAAGCATCAAACGCCTCGGCTGCGCTTCAAACCGAGGTACGCAGCGCCATCGCAAGTGGTGATTTCACCAAGGCCGCACGGGCGAGCAAACAATTGAACTCACGCGTCATTATCGCGCCCCCCTCAATTGCAGCGATGACACGCAACCAGCGTTAGGCCGCGAGCGAAGACAACTTATGATCACGATATTGCTCGCGCAGTTCCGCCTTCAATATCTTGCCCGTCCCGGTATGCGGCAAGCTGTCGACGAACAAAATCTCGTCGGGCAACCACCATTTCGCGACGTGACCGGCCAGATATGCTGCAACAGTCTCGACGTTCACCTCACTATCCGGCTTGCGCACCACCAACAGGATTGGCCGCTCGTCCCATTTCGGATGATAAACACCGATTGCTGCCGCCTCCGCCACGCCCGGGCAGCCACAGGCGGCATTTTCCAGTTCGACCGACGAAATCCATTCGCCGCCCGATTTGATCACATCCTTTGACCGGTCGGTGATCTGCATCGTCCCGTCGGGGTGCATCACCGCTACGTCGCCGGTGTCGAACCATTGCCCCTCGGTCGTCGCATCCTCGTCCATTTTGAAATAGCGTTTCACGACCCAAGGTCCGCGTATCTCGAGCCGCCCCGATGTGGTGCCGTCACGCGGTGCCACATTGCCATCCTTGTCGATTACACGCAGTTCCACCCCGAACGGCACCCGCCCCTGTTTACAGGTCACATCGACTTGCTGGTCGAACGTCAGATCGTCCCAATTTTCGCCGGGCGATCCCATCGTCCCAATCGGTGACGTCTCGGTCATCCCCCACGCATGGTTCAGGCGAATGCCCATCCGCATCAACCGCTCGACCATGAAGCGCGGACATGCCGAACCGCCGATGGTTACAACGCGCATCTTGCCAAGGTCCGCCGCGCGGTCACTGTCGGCCAAGGCATCCAAATGCTGGAACATGGCCAGCCAGACAGTCGGCACGCCCGCCGAATGGGTGATGCCCTCGTCGATAAACAACTTGTGCAGAACCGGCGCTTCGTTGGTCACGCTGAACACAAACTTCACGCCCGCCGCTGCCCCTGCGAACGGCAACCCCCAGCTTGCTGCATGGAACATCGGGACAATCGGCAATAACGCAGCCTGCGGCGACAGATCGAAAGTGCTCGGCGCAATCTCGGCCATCGCGTGCAACATTGTCGAGCGATGCTCATACAGCACGCCTTTCGGATTACCTGTCGTCCCGCTGGTGTAACACAACATGCACGGTTCGCGCTCGTCGCCGACATGCCAGACGTAAGCACCATCCTGCTCAGCAAGCAGCGGAGCATAATCGTCGTCAAAACATACAAAATGCTCGACCGTACTCAGATGCGGTTTCAACCGTTCGATCACCGGCGCAAAGACCGCGTCATACATCAGGACACGGTCCTCGGCGTGGTTGATGATATAGATCAGCTGCTCGTCGAACAGGCGGATGTTCAGGGTGTGGATCACGCCGCCCATGCCAATCGCACCGTACCATGCCGTCAAATGGCGGTGATGGTTCATGGCAAATGTCGCGATCCGGTCGCCCGGCATCATCCCCAATGTGACCAGCGCCTGCGCGAATTTGCGCGCTTCCATTGCGACGCCTGCCCAATTCGTCCTCTCGATGCTGCCATCGCCCCACCGTGTCACGATTTCGCGCGTGCCGTTCTCGCGTGCGGCATGATCGATCAAATGGGTCACGCGCAGTGACCAGTCCTGCATAGCGCCAAGCATCTTGTTCTCCTTGAGCCGCAATTTACGCAGTCAGGACACCAGCGCAAGTCGTGGCGGTTCGGCGTTGGTCAGCGACACGCTGACGACGCCCGCAATCTCGCCGATTGCATCGGCAAGTTCGCCATCGATGAGGAAATCGCGCCCGAGCAAAACCGTTGCTTCGCGTCTACCGCCGATCATTGCACGAACAATGATGTCGCTCCGCCCGCCCCGCGCGCCCGACAGCGCATCGGCCAAGCGTGCCAGCGCGAGTGGATCATTCACAACAATCTCCGCTTTCAACCGCGCGTTGCCCGCCAGCGATTCCAGCGGCTGCAATCGCCGGATTGTGACGCGCGGCGTCTCTTCGCCCGGTCGCCGGTCAAGTTCCACGTTTAAGAGTGCACAGCCACCAAAGCGCGCCGCGTCTTCGATGTCCTTCTGCGCGCCTTCGTCAAAGCACGTTACCTCGAACGCGCCGCTCGGGTCGGACATCGTCGCCATCAAATAACGATTGCCCTTCGCAGATGTCCGCCAGCGCACGCTCTCAACCAGCGCCGCCATCACTGCCGTCGTCCGCGATCCGTCAATCGGCGCGGGCTGATTGCAGATTACCGAAAAATTGCGTGCACCGTGCGCCGCCGCAACATGCGCATAACGATCCACCGGATGCGCCGAAAAGTAAAAGCCAAACGCTTCCTTCTCGGCATTCATGCGTTCGCTCAGCGTCCACACCGCACTCGTGGGGATTTGCACCGTCGCCACCGCGGCCGTACCTTCGCCAAACAATCCGCCCTGCCCACTGACGCGGCTGTTCTCCGCCGAGCTGGCCACCGCCAGGATTGTTTCGGCGACTGCAAACACACCCGCTCTGTTCCTTGACAGGGCATCAAACGCACCACCACCCGCCAGACTTTCGAGCTGCCGCCGGTTGATCAGCTTCGGGCTGATCCGCGCCGCGAGATCGTCAATGCTTTGGAATAGTCCATGCTCAGCACGATCCGCGCAAAGCTGCGCCATCGCCCCCTCGCCAACATTCTTAAGTGCCCCCAGCGCATAGCGCACTGCCAGCCCCTCATCATCCTCGACGACAGTAAAATCGGCATCGCTTACATTGATACACGGCGGCAACGCGCGGACTTTCAGGCGTCGCATGTCATCGGCATAAATCGCCAACTTGTCGGTATTGGACAAATCGAACGCCATCGATGCCGCGAAAAAATCCTCGCGGTAATGCGTCTTCAGCCATGCCGTCTGATAGGCCAGCAAAGCATAAGCCGCCGCATGGCTTTTGTTGAAACCATAGCCTGCAAACTTGTCGATCAGGTCGAACAGCTCATTGGCGCGGCGAGGCTCAATGTCGTTCGCCGCGCATCCGGCCACAAAGCCAGCCCGCTGCGCGTCCATCTCGGCCTTGATCTTCTTGCCCATAGCCCGTCGCAACAAGTCAGCGTCGCCCAGCGAGAACCCCGCCAATATCTGCGCGGCCTGCATCACCTGTTCCTGATAGACGAAAATCCCGTAGGTTTCGAACAGTATCCCCTCAAGCATCGGATGCGGATATTCGACCTTCGCACGCCCGTTCTTGCGGTCACCGAACATCGGAATATTGTCCATTGGTCCCGGTCGATACAGCGAGACGAGCGCAATAATATCGCCGAACCCGGTCGGTCGTACCGCTGCCAGCGTCCGCCGCATCCCTTCGGATTCAAGCTGGAACACGCCCACCGTGTCGCCTTTTTGCAGCAGTGCATATACCGCTTCGTCATCCCACCCGAGATTGTCGAGATCGGGCCGGTGCCCCTCGCGAGCCTCAATCAGGTTGAGTGCGCGCTGCAAAACCGACAATGTCTTCAGACCGAGAAAATCGAACTTCACGAGTCCCGCCGCTTCGGCGTATTTCATGTCGAATTGCGTCACCGGCATGTCCGACCGCGGATCGCGATACAGCGGCACCAGCCGGTCGAGTGGCCGGTCGCCGATGACAACTCCGGCAGCATGTGTCGAGCTGTGCCTCGGCAACCCTTCCAGCTTCATTGCGAGGTCGAATAGCCGTCGCACATCCGCCTCGCTTTTATAAGCCTGTGCTAGCTCCGAAACACCGTTCAGCGCACGCTTCAAATCCCACGGATCGGTCGGATGGTTTGGCACCAGCTTTGCCAGCCGGTCCACCTGCCCGTAACTCATCTGGAGGACGCGCCCCGTATCCTTGAGCACTGCCCGCGATTTTAGCCGCCCAAACGTGATGATCTGCGCCACATGATCGCGACCATATTTGCCCTGAACGTATCGGATTACTTCCTCGCGGCGAGTTTCGCAGAAATCGATGTCGAAGTCGGGCATCGACACGCGCGACGGATTCAAAAAACGCTCGAACAGCAACCCCAATTTAAGCGGGTCCAGATCGGTAATGGTCAGCGCCCAAGCCACGACCGATCCTGCGCCCGATCCACGCCCCGGCCCGACCGGAATGTCGTTCGTCTTCGCCCATTTGATAAAATCGGCAACAATCAGAAAATAGCCCGGAAATCCCATGCCGATGATAACATCAAGCTCGAATTCCAATCGTTCGCGATAAGCCTCGCCATCCGCCCCCGTAATTTTCTCGAGCCGCGCCTCAAGCCCTGCCCGCGCATCGACCCGCAATTGCTCGGCTTCGGCAACCGTATCCCCGGCAAGGCTCGGCAATATCGGATCGCGTGCAGGCGCTGCAAAGGCACAACGCTGCGCCAACACCAAGGTATTTTCCAGCGCCTCGGGCAGATCGTCAAATAGCCGCTTCATTTCATGCGACGGTTTCATCCACGCATCGGGTGACGACTTGACGCGGTCATCGCTGTCGACATAGGCCGACGCCGCAATGCAAAGCATCACGTCATGCGCGGCGTGAAAATCTTCCTGTGCAAAACAAGTCGGGTTGGTCGCCACCAGCGGCAAATCATAGCCATCGGCCAGCGCAATCAAGTGCGGCTCGGCTTTTCCCTCGACCGCATCAAGCCGTCGCGCAATCTCGACGTACAACCGGTTCGGAAACATCGCCCGCAACCGGTCGGCATAATCGGTTGCTGCCTGGTGCTGCCCCTCGGCAAACAGCTTGGCGAGTGCCCCTTCCGATCCCGCGGTCAGCGCAATGAGACCATCGGTGCGCGTCGCCAACGTCTCAAATGAAACATGCGCCTGCTCTTCAAGTGGCCGATCAAGATGCGCCGCCGACACTAATCGGCACAAATTATCATAACCGACCGCGTCCTGCGCATAAAGCGCGAGCCAGTCATAAGCCGCCGGGGCACCCTGCGGGACATCGGGCCGCGCAACGCACAGAAACGTGCCGATGATGGGCTGCACGCCATATTTCACGCACGCGTCGGAGAATGGCATGACGCCATACATGCCGTTACGGTCACAAATCGCCGCTGCCGGAAACCCCATTTCGCGCGCGCGCATGGCGATATCCTTGGGGTCAATTGCTCCTTCGAGCATCGTGTAGGCGGAGAAGATGCGAAGCGGAGCGAAGAGCGCGTGAGACATAGCTAACCGTGGACGTTTCCATCCCGGGGTTCAACGATTCGTAACAGTCACCCGAGCAGTTTCTCGATCGCCGGTACTAGACTTTCGGGCTTGTCGGTCGGCGCATAGCGCGCCACTGCATTGCCTTCTTTGTCGACGAGGAACTTCGTGAAATTCCATTTGATTCCCTGCGATCCCATCAGGCCAGGCTTCGCTTTTTTGAGATATTTATACAGCGGGTCCGTGCCGTCGCCGTTGACCTCGACCTTTGCCAGCACCGGAAAGCTAACATCATAGGTCAGCGAGCAAAAACTCGCGATTTCCGCCGCATCACCCGGTTCCTGCGCGCCGAACTGGTTGCATGGGAAACCAAGCACGGTCAGCCCGCGATCCTTGTAGGTCCGGTGGAGCTTCTCAAGCCCCTCATATTGCGGGGTAAATCCGCATTTTGATGCGACATTGACGATGAGGATCGGCCCTTCGATCCCGCTTAATTTCATTTCAGTGCCATCGGCCTTCTTGACCGTGTAATCATGGACGCCCATCGCGCGTTCTCCTGTTTAAGACTATGGAATATCATTCGTTGGCCGCTGCGACCATAGCATCAAAATCAACAATTCGGCGATTTCTCGGCCGTATGCTGTTGGCAGCCGTTGCGATATTGCTGGCACTCGCACTCGATCTTTCACCAACCGTGCCACTCTCGAAAGCGCCCACCGCAGAACAAGCCAAGCGCGCCCGCGACATTGCGCGCAAGGCGGGGCGGTCGCTTCAGGCGGGCAATGGCCTCGCAACCCTCCGCGCCGAACGAGACGACATCACCAGCGCGACCACCTTGGTAACATCACTCGGCAAGTTCGGACGGTTCGATGGCGCGATTACCGGCGACGTTCTGACGCTCCGCACCAGTCGCCACTTCGCCTTCATCTGGATCAACGGCGAAGCGCGCATCACCTCGAGCGCGCGCGGTTTCCCCGAAACACGCCTGAAGATCGGCGATCTGTCGCTTGGGCCATCGATCAGCCGCCGAGTGATCGATCTCGCCCGAAGGTTCATCCGATGGCGTGGTGTCAACGCACCGCCCCTCGACAATCTTGTGCGACAGGTCCGCGTCGAATCTGATTCGGTATCGGCGCTGGTCTATCTGCCGCTCAACGGTGCTTTTGCCAACGACCTGTCGAGCCTACGCAGCCAGCCCGTCGATGCTGCTATGACCGCAACGATCTACTGTCGCCTGACGACGCTTAATCGCAAACAACCCACCGATGAAATGGCGCTGATCGTGCGTCGCGCCTTCGGGCCGAACCGCTCGACCCTGTCAATCACCGAACAGAACCGCGCCACGTTTGTCGCACTGGCCATGTATGCCACGCTGCCCACTGCGGGGCGACTGGCGGGCGATGCGGAAAGTCGCGTCAAATCCTGCCGCCTCCCCGACGGTAAACCCCTCCTTGCGGGCCGCGCGGACCTGGCCGCTCATTGGGCGCTGTCTGCCGCGCTCGCGGTCTCACTCGGCAACGACATCGGTGGTGCAATGGGTGAATGGAAAGAATTGTCGGACAGCCGACCGGGCGGCAGCGGTTTCTCGTTCGTCGATCTCGCCGCCGACCGGTCAGGACTTGCCGTCGCGCGCCGAGCGTCTGACCCCACGACTGCTGCCACTGTGGCTGCCAGGCTCCGCACAGCAACCGACGAAGACCTGCTCCCCATCAGCGCGTTGGCACTCTCCGAGGGGCTCAGCGAACGCGCTTTTGTCAAGAAATACCAGACCCTCGACAGCGCCCAGTTCGCCGCTGCCAAGGCGCGGATTGACCGCGTGATCGGCCAAAGTGTCGGGCGCTAACTCAAGACCCCATCGTGCAGCCGCAGCACGCGGTCCATCTTGGCCGCGATTCGTTCGTTATGCGTCGCAACCAGCGCCGACGATCCCTCGCCACGCACCAGATTGAGAAATTCTGCAAAGACAATATCCGCCGTCGCCTCGTCGAGATTGCCGGTCGGTTCGTCCGCCAAGACGAGCGCTGGGCGATTCGCCAAGGCCCGCGCCACCGCCACCCGCTGTTGCTCGCCGCCCGAAAGCTGCGAGGGCCGGTGGGTCAGTCTTTCCGCCAAACCCAATGCGCGAAGCAACTCGGTCGCGCGCGCTTCTGCTGCTGGACGCGCCGTCCCGCGGATCAGTTGCGGCAGAATGACATTCTCGCTCGCATTGAAATCGGGGAGCAAGTGATGGAACTGATAGACAAACCCCAAAGCATCGCGCCGCACCCGCGTCCGCCCGTCGCTGTCGAGCTGTGACGCTTCCTCGCCCGCAATGCGGATCGATCCCTCGAATCCGCCTTCAAGCAATCCGACCGCTTGTAATAAAGTCGATTTCCCCGAACCCGACGGCCCGAGCAGTGCGACAATCTCGCCCGGTCCAATGGTCAGATCAACCCCGCGCAAAACATGAATTGTCGCTTCGCCCTGTGTAAACGTGCGCTTCAAGCTCGCAACGGCCAGAACCTCACTCATAACGAAGTACCTGCACCGGATCGGTGCTCGCCGCCTTGAACGCCGGATAAAGCGTTGCGAGGAAGCTGAATAGCAGCGCCATGATCGTAATGACCGCAATCTCGATGGGGTCAGCTTTGGACGGAAGTTCGGTCAAAAACCGGATCGTGGGATCCCAAAGATTTTGCCCTGTTGCAAACTGAACAAAATTTACCACTGATTGGCGAAAATAGAGAAAAATAGACCCAAGAACCAACCCGGCCACAGTGCCGAGCGTGCCGATAGTCATGCCGACCACCACAAAAATTCGAACCATCGAACTTCGCGTAGCACCCATCGTGCGCAGGATGGCAATATCGCGGGTCTTGGCGCGAACCAGCATGATGAGCGACGACAATATATTGAACACCGCAACGAGTGTAATGATCGACAGTACGACGAACGAAACGACGCGGTCGACGGCAAGCGCTTCGAACAAGGTCGAGTTCATCTGCCGCCAGTCCGTAATCACGGCTTTGTCGCCAATCTTGGGCAGCAATGGCGACAGGATTTTCGAGACATTATCGGGATCAGTCGTCTCGACTTCGACCATCCCCACCGAATCACCGAGCAGCAGCAAACTCTGCGCGTCCTCTATCGGCATCAGGACGAACGCCTTGTCATAATCATAGACGCCGACTTCAAAAATGGCTGCCACGCGATAACTCACGATGCGCGGTACGGTGCCGAACGGTGTTGTCTGACCAGCGGGGGAAATCAGCGACACTTCGCCGCCAACTTGTGCGCCGAGCGCTTCAGCCAACCGCGCGCCGAGCGCGACATTGGCGCTGCCCGGCACAAGCGCCTTCAGGTCGCCGCCCAGCATCTTGCCTTGAAGCGTCGCATTGGTCCGGATGTCCTCAACGCGCATTCCGCGTATCAACACGCCTTCGACGCGGCCATCATGGCTGGCCATCAACGGCTGTTCGATCAGCGGCGTTGCCGAGATCACCCCGGGCGTCTTCTGCGCCGCTGCCATGATGTCGCGCCAGTCGGGCAAGCGCCCGCCATAGCCCTGAATGACGGCATGGCCATTCAGTCCGACGATCTTGTCGAACAACTCGGCGCGGAAGCCATTCATCACGCTCATCACGATCACGAGCGCCGCAACACCGAGCATCACAGCGACAAGGCTGATCGAAGCGACGAGGAAGATGAACCCCTCGCCCTTACCGGGGAGCAAATACCGCCGTGCGATCATTCGTTCATAAGGAGAGAGGATCATGCGATGCGCGCCATACGGGGGCTCAAGCGCACTGGCAACCGCGTGCTGCCTGTTGCGCAATGAACACAGGTGTCATCAAATCGGCTGTGGATCTAACCGAATCCGTTGGCAAGCGCGCGCGCCTTCCCTAGCGTCACAATACTGAAACGGAAGGCAATAGCCACGGTTTAGGGAGAGCGCTGGCTCCGACACCCTGCAAAAGGGGGCGGGTGACGTAGAAGACGGCGCATAATCAAGAAGGGGGCTGACGAGGCAATCGTCACGCGGGTGCCCGGGCCACGAAAGTGGTCCGGGCATTCGCCGTTTCGAGGTCAGATTTCGACTTGACTGCCCAGTTCGACCACGCGGTTCGTCGGCAACCGGAAAAACTCCATCGCACTTTCCGCGTTTCGCAACATCCATGCGAACAACTTTTCGCGCCAGATCGCCATGCCGGGGCGCGACGAGGGCAGCAAAGTTTGGCGCGCGAGGAAGAAGCTGGTGTCCATCATCTTGAACGCCGGGCCGCAACCCGTGAGTCGCGCCAGTGCTGCGGGCACATCGGGTTCCTGCATGAAGCCGTACTTTATCACGAGCCGGTGGAAGCCTTCGCCAAGGTCTTCGAGACGGCAGCGGGTATCGTCCTCGACATAAGGCATATCGGCAATCTTGACGGTCAGCAGGATGATGCGCTCATGCAGCACTTTGTTGTGCTTCAAGTTGTGGAGCAGGGCATGCGGCACACCTTCAGGCGTCGATGTCATGAACACGGCGGTTCCCGGCACCCGTGTTGCCGAACTTGCCGCCGACGATATGAAGACCTTGATCGGCATCGCGGCTTCGCGCAGGCGCGCCATCATCAACGTCCGCCCTGTGGCCCATGTTGTCAGCAACACACAGATCACCGCAGCAACCAGCAAGGGCAGCCAGCCACCCTGAGGCACCTTGATCAAATTCGACGCCAAATAAGCACCGTCAATGATCAGGAATACGCCGATCACCAGCGCCACACGCCACGTTGGCCAGTTCCAGACCTTCGCCATCAACACGCCAATCATAATCGTGGAAATGAACATCGTGCCCATCACCGCGATGCCATAAGCCGCCGCCAGATTGCTCGATTTCTGGAACAGAACGACCAGCAGGATAACGAGGATCATCAGCGTCCAGTTGACGACCGGCACATAAATCTGCCCTGCAGCCGACGCGCTGGTATGTTGAATTTTCAGGCGCGGCATCATGCCAAGCTGGACCGACTGCTGGACGACCGAGAAGGCGCCGGTAATCATCGACTGGCTGGCAATGATTGTTGCCAGTGTCGCGAGGATAACCAGCGGGAGGCGGAACTCCTCGGGTGCCATCAGAAAGAACGGGTTCGACGCCGCCGACGGATCGCGCATCAGCAAGGCGGCCTGCCCGAGATAGTTCAGCATCAGCCCCGGCGCGACGACCCACAACCACGCAAAGGTAATCGGACGACGCCCGAAATGGCCCATGTCAGCATAGAGCGCTTCGGCTCCGGTCACGGCAAGAACAATCGACCCCAGCGCCAGAAAGGCGAGCATTGGGTCATTGGCGAAAAACAGGTAAGCATAATAAGGCGATAACGCCATCAGCACTTCGGGTCGTTGAACGAGGTTGACCACGCCGAGCACGGCAAGCGTCAGGAAATACACCAGAATTATCGGGCCAAAATACCGGCTGATGGCTTCTGTTCCGCGCGATTGGACCATGAAAAGGCCAACGAGAATGCCAATCGAGATCGGCAGCACAAGCGGTGCAAAGCCCGCTTGGACGACAGTGAGGCCTTCGACAGCGGACAATACCGACATCGCCGGCGTTATCATTGCGTCACCAAAAAACAGCGCCGTGGCCATCACTGCGAGCATCACAAGCAAACCAGACCGCGCGCCGCCTCCGGTTTTGCGGCTAATCAGCGCAAGCAGCGCCATGCTGCCACCTTCGCCCTTGTTGTCCGCCGCGAGAACGATCATGATATATTTAACCGTGACGATCATCATCAATGACCAGAAAACGAGGCTGAGCACGCCAAAGACGTGGAGCTGGTCGACGGCTAGCGGATGATGGCCGACGAAGGTTTCCTTCATCGCATAAAGCGGTGACGTTCCGATGTCGCCGAAAACAACGCCGATAGCGCCTAGAGCGAGTTTTCCGAGCCCCCCTTCGATCCGGTGGCCGTGGCTTTCTTCATCGCTGTGCGCGGGAACCGCGCCTTCTGTCGTTGCCATAAAGCCGCAAACCAGCCTTTCGCCATTGAAACCCGCTGACCGCTCTAGCGACGGTCGGGCCGCGCGCCTAGCACTTCGCATGGGGGCACGCAATTGAAGACAAGCGCTGTTCCCGCTGCTATGCAAACGCAACAATATTACAAGGATATGAGCGATGCGTGTCGGTGTTCCCAAGGAAATCAAGAACCATGAATACCGCGTCGGTCTGACGCCTGCATCGGTCGCCGAATTGACGGCACAGGGCCATGAAGTTGTCGTCGAAGCGCTGGCGGGCAATGGCATCGATTTCAGTGACCGCGATTATATGGACGCTGGTGCCCGCATTCTGCCCAACGCGTCCGAAGTCTTCGCCGCCGCCGAAATGATCGTGAAGGTCAAAGAACCGCAACCGAGCGAAATCGCGATGCTGCGACCGCATCATACACTGTTCACTTACCTGCACCTCGCGGCTGACAAAGCGCAGGCCGAAGGGTTGATGAAATCGGGCGCGACCTGCATTGCTTATGAGACTGTGACGTCGCGCTCTGGGCAACTACCGCTGTTGAAGCCGATGTCCGAAGTTGCGGGACGCATGTCGGTGCAGGTTGGCGCGCATTATCTGGAAAAGGAACAGGGTGGCCGTGGCGTGTTGCTCGGTGGCGTCCCCGGCGTCGCCCCCGCCCGTGTGGCCATTCTCGGCGGCGGCGTATCGGGGGTGAATGCCGCGCAAATGGCCGTCGGAATGCGCGCCGATGTCACGATCTACGACATTAATATGGATCGCCTTGCGGAACTCGACATGTTTTTCTCGTCGCAGATCAAGACAGCCTATGCCTCAAAAGCCGCCATCGCTGCGGCGGTCGCCAAAGCGCATCTGGTCATCGGCGCTGTCCTCGTCCCCGGCGCGGCGGCTCCGAAGCTCGTCACCCGCGATATGCTCAAGACAATGAAACGCGGGTCGGTGCTCGTCGACATTGCGATCGATCAAGGGGGCTGCTTCGAAACCAGCCATGCCACCACACATGACGATCCGGTTTTCGTGATCGACGGCATCATCCATTATTGTGTGGCCAACATGCCTGGTGCCGTCGCGCGCACATCCGCTTTCGCACTCAATAACGCCACCCTGCCCTTCGCCGTCCGCCTTGCCAATCTGGGCGCCGAGGCCGCGATGAAAGCCGACCCGCATTTGGCCGCCGGATTGAACGTATCGAACGGGCATATCCGCCACCAAGCCGTCGCCGACGCACTGGAGTTGCCTTTGGTCGCGTGAGTGGCTATGCGCGCCGCTCCCCGGACCATGGTCATCCCTGGAGGCGTGGCGGGCAATTTGGAGACTAAACATGAGCGATCAGCTGACATTGTCGGCCGAAGCGCGCGAGCGGGCAGGCAAGGGAGCCTCCCGCGCTCTGCGTCGTGAAGGCCGCGTTCCCGCCGTTATCTACGGCAACAACGAAGAACCCACGACGGTTCACTTGGAAGAAAAGGCGCTGATGAAAGCGCTGCACACCGGTCATTTCATGAATTCGGTCGTGATGGTCGGTGTCGGCGGCAAGGATGTTCGCACCCTGCCCAAGGATGTGTCGTTCCACCCGGTGACCGACCGCCCGCTGCACGTCGATTTCCTGCGCATTTCGGAACATGCCAAGGTCACGGTCAACGTGCCCGTGCACTTCATCAACGAACTCGCAGCGCCCGGCATCAAGCGTGGCGGCGTGCTCAACGTGGTGCGTCACGAACTCGAACTAGTCTGCGATGCGGCCGAAATCCCCGATGAAATCGCGGTTGACCTGACCGGCTTTGAAGTCGGCGATTCGATCCACATTTCAGCGGTTACGCTGCCCAAGGGCGTCGTATCGGCGATTACCGACCGCGACTATACCATCGCCACCATCGTTGCCCCGTCGGCGCTCAAATCGAGCGAAGGCGATAGCGATGATGCTCCGGCGGCCGAGGAAGAAGCGGCGGCTTCCTAAGCGCGCATGCAACTCTGGGTCGGCCTCGGCAATCCCGGCGCGGACTATGCCATGCACCGGCACAATGTCGGGTTCATGGCGGCTGACGTGATTGCGTCCGAATACCGGTTCGGCCCCTGGAAATCGAAATTCCAGGGGCTGATCACTGAAGGGCGCATTGGCACTGAGAAAGTGCTGCTGCTCAAACCCGCCACGTTCATGAACGACAGCGGTCGCAGTGTCGGTGAGGCAATGCGCTTCTACAAACTCGAAACCGGCGACGTGACCGTCTTCTACGACGAACTCGACCTCGCCCCGTTCAAGGTGAAAGTCCGCATCGGCGGCGGTGCAGCAGGCCACAATGGCATCCGCTCGATCGTCGCGCATATCGGCGAAGACTTCCGCCGCGTCCGCATCGGCATCGGTCATCCGGGGCATAAGGATCGGGTGACCGGACATGTGCTCGGCAACTATGCGAAGGCGGAGATCGACGATCTCGCGCATCTGCTCGGCGCGGTCGCGGCGGAGGCGGAATGGATGGCCAAGGGTGACGATGTCCGCTTTATGAACGATGTCGCGATGCGGTTGGCGGATTGACTATATGCATCGCGTTCTCATCATCGGCCCGTGCGGAGCGGGAAAGTCGACGCTGGCTTTCGAGCTCGGCGAACGGCTGAGCCTGCCGGTTTTCCATATGGACAAACTAAACTGGAAGCCGGGCTGGGTCGAAGGCGGCAAGGACGAAATACGCCGGCAACTCAAGTCTATCGTTGGAACCGACCGCTGGCTGATCGACGGCAACTATGGCGGCACGCTTGCCGAGCGGCTGGAGCGTGCAGACGCCGTCGTCTATCTCGATTTCCCGATTACGTTGTGTGTCACACGGCTCCTTCGTCGGATTTGGACACATCGCGGTCGCACCCGACCCGATATGACCGAGGACTGCCCCGAGCGGTTCGATCTCGCGTTTGTCCTTTATTTGATTCGATGGAACAGCGGCCCGCGACCCCGGACCGAAGCCAGGCTGAAGGGGCACGAAGACAAGGTTATTCGTCTGAAAAGCCCTGCTGCGCTCCAACGCTGGATGGCCACAATCGGCAACACGGCCTAGAGCCTTCGTCACTTCAAATTCCCAAGAGGACTATATGGGTTTCAAATGTGGTATCGTCGGCCTGCCCAATGTCGGCAAATCTACCCTTTTCAATGCGCTCACGGAAACGGCGGCGGCGCAGGCGGCGAACTATCCGTTTTGCACGATCGAGCCGAACGTGGGTCAGGTCGCGGTGCCCGATCCTCGGCTTGATGACATCGCGCGGATCGGTGGTTCGGCGAAAATCATCGAGACGCAACTCGCGTTTGTCGACATTGCTGGCCTTGTCCGTGGCGCGTCGACCGGCGAGGGGCTGGGCAACCAGTTCCTTGGCAATATCCGCGAAGTCGATGCCATCGTCCACGTCCTGCGCTGTTTCGAAGGCGGCGACGTGACGCATGTCGAGGGCAAGGTCGACCCCATCGATGATGCCGAAACGGTCGAAACCGAGCTGATGCTATCCGATCTCGAATCCCTCGAAAAGCGCGTGCCGAACCTCATCAAAAAGGGCCAGCAGGGCGACAAGGAAGCCAAGGCTTCCGCCGAAGTTCTGGGCCGTGCGCTCGAATTGCTCCGCGCAGGCTCCCCCGCCCGCCTGACCAAGATCACTGATCCCGAAGAAGAACGCCTGTTCTCCCAAGCGCAATTGCTCACCGCAAAGCCCGTTCTCTACGTCTGCAATGTCGATGAGGGATCAGCTGCGAACGGCAATGCCCTCTCCGCCCGCGTTTTCGAAAAAGCCAAAGCCGAAGGCGCGCAAGCGGTTGTCGTTTCCGCCGCTATCGAAGCCGACATTGCCACGATGCCCGCCGAAGACCGCGTTGAATTTCTGTCCGATCTTGGCCTCACCGAAACTGGCCTCACCCGCGTCATCCGTGCAGGCTATGAACTGCTCCACCTGATCACTTTCTTCACCGTCGGCCCGAAGGAAGCCCGTGCATGGACCGTCCACAAGGGCGCGACGGCCCCCAATGCGGCAGGCGTCATCCACACCGATTTTGAAAAAGGCTTCATCCGCGCCGAAACGATGGCCTATGCCGATTATGTCGCGCACAATGGCGAAGCCGGCGCGAAAGAAGCCGGCAAGTGGCGGTCCGAGGGGAAGGACTATACCGTGGTCGACGGCGACATCATGCTGTTCCGGTTCAACGTCTGATGCTGTATTTCGAAGATGTCGAACCCGGCACGAAGTCAGCCTTTGGTCGCTACGAAGTCACCCGCGAAGAAGTGATCGAATTCGCCACCAAATATGACCCGCAGCCGTTTCACTTGTCCGACGAGGAGGCTACCAAAACGCATTTCGGCCGCGTTGCCGCAAGTGGCTGGCATACGACCGCGATGATGATGCGCATGCTCGTCGATAACATGTCGGCGATCCAGCAAGCAGGATTGGGATCGCCGGGGCTTGATGAATTGCGTTGGCTGAAGCCGGTCTATCCCGGTGATGTCCTGCGCGTCGAAACCGAGATTCTTGATAAACGTCCCTCGCGCAGCCGCCCCGACATGGGATCGTTCCGGTCGCAGGCGACGATCTTCAATCAGGAAGAAGTTGCCGTTATGACCGTCATTTCAATTGGCCTGATCCGGATGCGGCCGACTGACCGTTAATGCCCCGCGAAAGACATCAGGCTGTTCACCGGAACACCCGCCGCACGCAATCGATCGGCGCCGCCTAGATCAGGTAAGTCAATCGCAAACAGCGCACCAACCACTTCGGCCCCCGCTTCGCGCAACAGATTGACACAGGCGAGTGCCGTCCCGCCTGTCGCAATCAGATCATCAACAATCAAAGCGCGGTGCCCGGGCAGGACCGCACCGACATGCAGTTCCAACCGGTCCGTCCCATATTCGAGCGCGTAATCGACGCCAAGCGTTGCGCCGGGCAGTTTGCCTTTTTTGCGTGCGGGGATGACTCCAGCGCCTAAGGCCACAGCGGCCGGCGCGCCAAAGAGAAACCCCCGCGCATCAATGGCAATGATCCGATCGGGGTCCAGCGGCCTCGCGAGCGCGACAAGCGCATCAATCGACGCGGCGAACCCTGCGCCATCCGATAGCAAGGTCGAAATGTCGCGGAACTCGATGCCCGGTTTGGGAAAATCGGGGATGGTGCGGACGAGCGATTTCAGCACGTCCGCATCCATTTATCAGGCCTTCGGCTTTTTCTTGTCGGCCCAGATCGTCCGGTATGCCGCATAAGCAAGCCCGGTGAAGATCAGCAGGTAGGCCATCGATGCCCAGCCTGCCAACTTGCGGTTTTCCATCTTGGGTTCGGCCGCCCATGTCAGGAACGCTGTTACGTCCTTGGCCATCTGGTCGACCGATGACTTGGTGCCATCCGAATAGCTAACCTGTCCGTCGGTCAAAGGCGGTGCCATTGCGAGGTTCAAGTTCGGGAAGTAGGGATTGTAGTAAAGCCCCTCACCCGTCTTCACGTCGGGATATTTCTTGAGCAGCGTCGCGGGCTGATCCTGATAGCCCGTCAGCAGTGAGTAGATATATTCGGGGCCATGATGCCGCGCCTTGACGATCAACGACTGATCGGGCGGAATCGCGTTGTTGTTGGCCGCGCGGGCTGCCGTATCGTTAGCAAATGGCTTGGGAAAACGATCCGACGGGAGCGACTTGCGCGTCGTCACTTCACCCGTTGCGGGATCAACCGACGGTGTTTCCAGCGGCCAATCCTTGGCAATTGCTTTGACTTCGGGCTTGGTGAAACCGATGTGTTCAAGATCGCGGAAGGCGACATACTTCAGGCTGTGGCAAGCCGAACAAACTTCCTTGTAAACCTGAAAGCCGCGCTGAAGCTGGCGGTTGTCAAACTTGCCCATCGGCCCTGCAAATGAGAATGACACTTCCTTGAGAGGAAATTGCTTGCGCACATAATGTTCGGCAGTTTCGATATGCGGTTCGGACACATAGGCAATGACGCCCCACATGAGCGACCAGAGCGCAATTGCGACAAAACCAATACCAGCCAAAGGGCCGAGCAAACGAACCATCTGTATGCTTCCTTATTCAGCCGGTGCCAGCTGAGGCCCGCCATGGCCCAACCCGGTCGGTGCTGTATATTTTTCCTCAACATAACCCTTGCCAAGGACGCTTTCCGTAATCGAATTGGGCAACGGCAGCGGCTTTTCGATCATCGAAACGATCGGCAGGATGATCAGGAAATGCGCAAAATAATAGGCCGTGGCGAGTTGGCTGAGCATCACATAGGGCTCTTCAGCAGGCGCGCCGCCGCAATAGCCAAGGACGGCAATGCAAGGGATAAGCCCGAACCAGAAGAACTTCTTGAACAGCGGACGATAATTGCCCGACCGCACAGGCGATGTGTCCAGCCACGGCAGGAAGAACAGCAGGATGATCGACCCGAACATCGCGATCACACCGAGCAGCTTTGCCGGCAGAATAAAATCGACGGTAAAAGCGCGTAGGATCGCATAGAATGGCCAGAAATACCATTCGGGCACAATGTGCGCTGGCGTCGACATCGGGTTGGCTTCGATATAATTATCCGCATGACCAAGGAAGTTTGGCGCAAAGAACAAGAGCGACGCGAAGAGGATCAGGAAGATGCCGAGTCCAAAGCCATCCTTGGCAGTGTAGTAAGGGTGGAACGGCACAGTATCCTGCGGCCCCTTGACACTGACGCCTGTGGGGTTCGACGATCCCGGGATGTGCAGCGCCCAGACATGCAGAATGATGACGCCCAGCGTCACGAACGGCAGCAGATAATGCAGCGAAAAGAAGCGGTTGAGCGCGGCATTGTCCGGCGCAAACCCGCCGAGGATCAGCGTTTGCAGCGACTCGCCGACGAGCGGAATTGCGCTGAACAGGCCGGTGATCACTTGCGCGCCCCAGAAGCTCATCTGACCCCATGGAAGGACGTAGCCCATGAATGCCGTCGCCATCATCAGCAGAAAAATGACAAGACCGAGCAGCCAGATCACTTCGCGCGGCGGCTTGTAGGAGCCATAATAGAGGCCGCGGAAAATGTGCAGATACACAACGATGAAGAACATCGATGCACCGTTCGCGTGCGCATAACGCAGGAACCAGCCACCGTTGACGTCGCGCATGATGTGCTCGACCGACGCAAATGCCACGCTGGTGTCGGCACGGAAATGCATGGCGAGGACAATGCCCGTGACGATCTGGATCATCAGTGCGGCACCGGCCAGAACGCCAAAATTCCAGAAATAATTTAGATTACGTGGCACCGGGTAGCCCGCACCAACCGCATTATAGACGAGGCGCGGCAATGGCAGCTTCTCGTCGAGATAGCGCATCAGCGGCGCTTTTGGCTCATAGGCCTTTGCCCAAGGAAAGCTCATGCTGCGACTCCCACTTCAACGGTCGTGTCCGACCGGAACGCATATTCGGGCACTTCGAGGTTCTTCGGTGCCGGTCCTTTTCGGACGCGCCCGGCGGTGTCATAATGCGAACCATGGCACGGACAAAAATAGCCACCGAATTCGCCCTTGTTTTCGCCTTCAGCGGCACCCAGCGGCACACAACCGAGGTGCGTGCAGACGCCTTTGGTGATCAACCACTGAGATTTTCCCACTTTGGTGCGGTCGGTAAGAGTCTGCGGATCACGAAGACCCGAAACTGCGACTTTGTTTGCGGCGGCGATTTCCACCCCGGTGAGATGACGAACAAAAAGCGGCTGTTTCCGGAACACCGCCTTGATCGCCTGCCCCTCGGCAATTGAAGACAGGTCAAGTTCAAGTGTCGCATCCGCCAGCACATCGGCGGATGGGTTCATCTGGTTGACCAGCGGAATCGCGATGACGCCCGCGCCAACCCCCGCAAAGCTTACTGCTGCAATATTGAGAAAGTCGCGACGACGAACGCCACTGCCTTCGTCGGTATGAGTGGCGTCGGGGTTCACCCCTGCCAGCGCCTGTTCGGCCATTCGTTCTCAACCCTTATCAAGAAGCACGCGTCTGTGGCGGTGCTAAGTCCGTTGATGCGGACTTCGGCTGCAAATACTCTCTCTTGGGCGGCTTGCAAGCGGGAATTGACACTTGTGACAGCATCATTGCCCCATTATCGCGCCAACCGATGCGGATCGCCCTATATCAACCCGAAATCGCCGGAAATGTCGGCGCGGTGCTGCGCCTGGCGGCCTGTATGGGTGTCGGCGTTGATGTGATCGAGCCGACAGGATTCGTTTTTTCGGATGCGCGCATGAAACGTGCTGGCATGGATTATATCGATCAGGCTGAAATGGTGCGCCATTCGGATTGGACCGCCTTCCAAAATCAGATCACGGGGCGGTTAATTCTGATGACCACCAAAGGCAGCGGTTCGCTTTACGACATGGCATTCCAGCCTGACGATATTCTGATGTTCGGACAGGAAAGCGCTGGCGTGCCCATCGATGTGGCCATCCAGTGCGCCGCGCGGGTGCGAATTCCGATTGCGGCGTCGGCGCGGTCGTTGAACCTCTCGGTTTCTGCCGGTATCGCGCTCGCCGAAGCACTGCGCCAGACAGGGGGATTGCCGCAATGATTGCCATGGACACCGAACAAGCGACCGCTCGCGCATGGTTCGAAGCACTGCGCGACCGCATTTGCGCCGCCTTTGTCAGCATCGAGCGCGACGCGGGCAGCGATGCCGACTTTGACTACATCACATGGCACCGCGACGATGACGAAAGCGGCAACAGCGGCGGCGGCGTCCGCGGCGTGATGAAGGGCCAGGTCTTCGAGAAAGTCGGCGTCAACGTGTCGACCGTCGGCGGTGTCTTTGCGCCCGAGTTCGCGAAATCGATGCACGGCGCAGGCGATGATCCCAGTTTCTTTGCGACTGGCATCAGTCTGGTCGCGCATATGGCCAATCCCCAAGTGCCTGCGGTACACATGAATACGCGGTTCTTGTGCACGACCAAACGCTGGTTCGGCGGCGGGGCCGACCTGAACCCGCCCTTGCCGATTGAAGAAGACACAGCAGACTTCCACACAACGATGGAACGCGCGTGCACTGGTCAGCCATCGGGCGACTATCCCCGTTTCAAGGCGTGGGCCGACGATTATTTCTACATCCCCCACCGCAAAGTCCATCGCGGCGTCGGCGGGATTTTCTATGACCATATGGAAAATGGTTTCGACAATGATCTCGCGTTGACCAAAGCTGTGGGAGAGGCCTTCCTTGAAGTTTATCCCCGCATCGTCCGTCGACGGATGGATGCGCCTTTCACCGATGCGGACCGTGCGGTGATGCTCGCATGGCGCGGGCGCTATGCCGAATTCAACCTTGTGCATGATCGCGGCACGTTGTTCGGGCTTAAGACGGGCGGGAATATCGACGCGATCCTGATGAGCCTGCCCCCGATGGCGTCATGGGACTGACAGCAGTCCCCGACGATCATGTCGCGGCGGTTGTCACGTCGCTCGAGATGACAGCCCGGCCTTTACCCAAGCCAATGCCGTCGATGCCGTTCAAATTGGTTCATTGGAAAACCGCCGACGCAGCGAAATATCGCGTATTGTTCGCGCGCGTCGGCACGCCATGGCTGTGGTTTTCACGTGCCATTCTCGACGACACAGCGTTGCTTGCGATTATCGGCGATGACGCCGTCGACGTTTATGCCGTCGTGGATACGCACGGCATCGAAGTCGGCATGCTCGAACTCGACTTCCGCGAAGTCGGAGAGTGCGAAATTTCTTTCTTCGGTTTAGTCCCTGAATTGGCGGGCAGGGGCGTTGGCGGTTGGCTTATAGCTGAAACGCTGACGCGGGCATGGCGAAAAGATGTGTCGCGCGTCTGGGTGCACACATGCACGCTGGACTCGCCGTCAGCGCTTGGTTTTTACCAGCGGCACGGTTTCATCGCGTATCAGCGCCAAGTTGAAACCTTTGCCGATCCGCGCGTGACGGGCGCCCTGCCCCGCGTCGCGGCGCCTCAGGTGCCGCTGCTTGCGCGCCGATAGAGCGTTGCGAGGAATACTGTCGCGATCAGCGACATTGCGGTGCTGACGAGGCCGGTGACGAGCGCCGTCAGTACCGTGCCAACGAGCGGCGACTCCAGCAGCCTCGCAAGCAGCTCGAACATCGTGCCCGCGACGTATTTCACCGCTGCGCTCATGACCAGCAGCACCACGCCATAAAGCAACACAACAAGAAATAGCCGCGCCGTGATACCCCTTGTCAGCGCAAATCCACCTTTAAGCGTTTCAATAACCCCCGGATTTCGGTCGACAATCAGCGCGTTCATCAACGCGAGCCGGACGCCGAGCCAGATCAGGCCGCCGATGACAACAAGCATCATCAGCGAAACCCACCCCGGCAAATTCTGGAGCGATTCCGGTTTTGCCGGATCGGCGCCACTGGCCACTGCGGCAACTGCGACGGGCAACAGTGCAACCGAAACCACAAGCCCAAGCAACAGGGCAATGACGATAACTTTGCCGAGCCGCGAAAGCCCATGCGACAGCGCTTCACCCACACTTTGTCCCGGTTTCAGAACCAGCGACACAATCGAAAGCTGGCCGACGATGGACCATAATGCGGCTGCAATGATCGCAAAAGGCGCAAACGCATGGGACTCAGCAGGTCTTGTCGCCGCCGCCTGCGTTAGCGCCGCAACAACATCGGCAACATAAATGGTCGCAAACGCCAGCGGCACAAGCAGCGCCGATTCACGGCGGATGAAAGCCATGCTGTCATCCCAGATTTGGTTCATAGAGATCATGCCGCTTCCCCTAGCCGCGCCGCGCCGCCGGTGGCAAGGAGCGCGCTATGTCGACCATAATCGTGCCACCTCCTGAAATCGACTGGATCGTCAGCCACGAACCGGTCGACTATCTTGACGCGCTCGCTTGGATGGACGCACGGGCAACGGCGGTTGCGACCGGTGACGAAAAAGAATGTGTTTGGCTGCTCGAACATCCGCCACTTTACACAGCGGGCACGAGTGCAGACCCTGCGGAGTTGCGAAATCCCTGCTTTCCCGTGTTCAAAGCCGGACGCGGCGGGCGCTACACTTATCACGGCCCCGGCCAGCGTATTGCCTATCTCGTGCTCGATCTGAACAAGCGCGGGCGCGACGTGCGCTGTTTTGTTAACGCGATCGAAGGCTGGATGATCGCAGCGCTGGCGAGGCTAGGGGTCGAAGCACGACGCGAAGTTGGCCGGATCGGGATATGGACCGACGACCCCGAAATCGGCCAAGCGAAAATCGGTGCTATCGGTATCCGCGTCCGTCGCTGGGTTTCACTGCACGGCCTGTCCATAAATATTGCCCCTGATTTGTCGCATTTCGGCGGAATCGTGCCCTGCGGAATCTCCGAATATGGCGTGACAAGCCTCTCGAAACTGGGAATAAATGTCAGCATGACGATGGTCGATGCCGCATTGCTGGCTGAATTCGCCGCATTTTTGACGGAACTAAATCGGTCATAATCCTCTTGAGCAGGGGCAGAAGAAAAGCTATTGCCCGCTACGATTTGGGCATTAACGGCTTTACGACCGACCAGATCTATCCATTCTTAGGGAGCTTATTACATGCGCAAGATCGTAACTCTTTCGATGGTCGCTGCGGCCACACTGACCGTCGCCGCCTGCGGCAAGACCGAATCCACCAACGCAACCGACGCGAACGCAATGGTTACCGAAATGAACGCTGGCGAAGCCATGGAAGGCACGACCAACGACATGATGACCAACACCGATGGCGCGATGGGCGCGACCGACAACATGACGGTCACGAACAGTGTCGACACCAACATGACGGCCACAAACGTGACCGAAACAGCTGGCAACGCAACAAACGCGATGTAATTTCGCTGCTTGCGATTGTTATGAATATGGGGGCCGTTCGGGAAACCGGGCGGCCCTTTTTCACATCATCTTGCCGCTCAGGTGACTCGACCCGTCGCAAGGGGTTTCCGCAGCACTGTAAACTGCTTATGCGGCAAAGCCCTAAACAACAAGAATGTTGAGGATTACCGGCAATGACTCTTCGCCTCGCTCTGACCGGGCTATGCCTCTCGCTTGTGGCTCAGCCGGCAACAGCACAGATATTCTGGCAAGCGCCCGATTTTCGAGGCACCCCGATACAGCCCGGTGAAGTCGGCATCGGCGTGCCCTTGCCCGGCGCAACGCCCGATGAATTGCGCGCAAGTATTGCGTGGCAAATGCGTGCCGGATTAAATCTCATGGCCTTGCAATGCCAGTTTGACCGGACGCTGCTGACCGAGAATACCTATAACGCCACGCTGACCAATCATAAGGTCGAACTCGAAGAGAGCTTCAACAAGATCACCGCCTATTTCAAGCGTGTGAACAAGACGCCCAAAGCCGCGCAAAGTGCGCTCGATAAATATGGCACGAAGACTTATCTCGGCTTTTCGACAGTGCGCGGGCAGCTTGGCTTTTGCCAGACGGGCTCGAACATCGCGAAGACGGCAATTTTTGCACCGCGTGGCAGCTTCACGATCTTGGCGATCGAACGCCTTCGCGAACTCCGCAGCAGCCTTCTCCCTGCGGGCGAGCAACAGTTCCGCTTTCCCATCCCGCGCGTGAATGTCGGCATGCCGTCATTCGAGAATCGTTGCTGGGATAAAAAGGGCAAATACAAGCGCGAATGCGGGGTTCAGTCCTAGCGCAGGCCGAGCATTTTGTGGGTCTGCGTGGTCAGCCGCCAGCGCGGGTGATCCATGACGAAAGCAATGGCCGCTTCGCGCGCGGCTTCAGCGTTGGCGCAATCCATCGGCTGAATCAGGAAATGGTCGAACGCCCATGCTTCCATCGTATGCGCGTCGCTACCCGACTGCGGCCAGACGAGCTTCAACTCGTTGCCTGATGTTTGAACAACGGTGCTTCCCGCTTTGGGGCTTATGCACAACCAGTCGATCCCGGGCACGGCGGCAATCGTGCCATTGCTCTCGACGCCAATTTCAAACCCTTCGGCGTGGAGCGCATCGATCAATTCAGCGTCGATCTGCAGCATCGGCTCGCCACCCGTGAGGACCACATAGCGCAGCGCAGCCCCCTGTCCCCATTTTGAGGAAATCTCTGATGCCAGTGCCTCAGCATCGCTAAACTTTCCACCGCCATCGCCGTCAGTCCCGACGAAATCAGTGTCGCAGAACTGGCAGATCGCCGTTGCCCGGTCCTGCTCGCGCCCGCTCCATAAATTGCATCCGGCGAAGCGCACGAACACCGCGCGCCGCCCCGCTTGCGCGCCTTCCCCTTGCAGCGTCAGGAACATCTCTTTGACAGCATAGCTCATGACAGCAGCGTGTCGGTCAGGCCCGCATCGGCAAAACCCTTGGCGCGCAGTTCGCAGGAGTCGCATAGCCCGCAGGGACGGCCACCCGGCGCAGGATCGTAGCACGACCAGCTTTGGCTGACGTCCAAACCAAGCCAGTTCGCCTCGCGGGCAATGTCGCCCTTGGTCATATCGATGAGCGGCGCGTGTACCCGAAAGCCTTCACCCTCGACGCCGGCCTTGGTCGCCTGTCGCGCCATCGCTTCGAATGCTTGAACGAAAGCGGGGCGACAGTCGGGATAGCCCGAATAATCAAGCGCATTGATGCCGATGACAAGATCACGCGCGCCAACCGCTTCTGCCCAACCCAGCGCAACGGACAGAAAAATCGTGTTGCGCGCAGGGACATAGGTTGCGGGAATGCCCGCGGCGACACCCGTCTTGGGAACAGCAATCGCATTGTCGGTCAATGCAGAGCCACCGAATTGCGACAGGTCAAGCGGCAAGATAATATGCCTTTCCACATCCAGCATCGCGGCGACGCGCGCAGACGCCTGCAATTCAATTCGGTGGCGCTGGTTATAATCAATCGTCAGTGCAAACAGGCGGTAGCCCGCTGCTTTCGCCAGCCCGCCGGCAACCATCGAGTCGAGACCACCGGAAAGCAAAAGGACGGCAGCAGAATTTGGCGAGGCAGGAGCGAGCAACATGCGCGCGCCCCTAACCTGTCGGGCGCGAATATGCTACGGCGTTATCGCTGCGCGGTCGGCCCCGAGATCGGACATTGTCCGATGCGTCGTCCTTCATAAACCAGCTCGAAGGGTGCCTTGTCGGCAATGCCCTGCGATTCGATCTGGATCACGCGCGGCGTTTCAACGCGCACGGAGGTCCGGCCATTTCCCACCCCCGCGCAGGAATAGTTGACCACCGCTTGTGTCGCGTTGTTGGTGATCACGAACTTGTTACATGGCAGATTGCCGTGGCGCAGCTGAAGTAATATCCGCGGATCGCCGAGGCACAGCGTCTTGACCGGCGCGCTGCCATCGAGCGAGCGCAACTGCCACTGGCCGGGCTGGAGCGTCGCCAATGCCGTCGGCACCGGCGGCTCAGCCGATCCCGCACCAGCGCTTCCCGCCGCCAAAACTGACGCCCCCAAGGCGTGAAACAAAGTGAAACGAGTCATTGGCTTGCATCTCTGTTCATGAAAAGCCGACGTTCCGGCAATACTGATGGAGCGACCCACTCGCAGCGTTGCTACTGAATAAACCCTAATTATGGCATAATGTTGGAGCGGGCAGGCATTTCGTCAAGGCCCTGTGCCGAAACGGGAAAAGTGCGCGAGCAAAAGGCGCAATCGACGCCGATAATTCCGTTGGCATCAGCCATCGTCACCCGCTCTTCCTCGGGAAAGCGCAGCAAAACATCGCGGATATGCGCGACGTCACAACGGCACCCTTTGGTGAGCGACGCACCGCCGAGAACACGGATTTCGTCCTCCTCGTTGAAAAGTCGCCAGACGAGCGTTTCGAGCGGGATTGCACCGTCTGTAAGTTCGTCCGTCTTTATCGTGCTGCCCAAAATCGCAACATGCTCCCATTCGGGATGATCGAGCCGCGTATGAAGCCGTTCGCGGCCATCCTCGCCTGCGGGCAAATGCTGGAGCAGCAAACCGCCCGAAATATGACCGTTCGCAACACTGATACGGATCAGACTCGGGATTTGTTCGGATTGCGCGAAATAGCTTTCAGCGGCTTCAGCGAGCGACGTGCCGTCAAGCGGGACAATGCCTTGATACCGTTCTGCGGTGGCAGACTGGTCAAACGTGATCGCCAGATAGGCTTTACCGAATAGCGCGAACAGCGTTGGGTTCGTGGGCATTTCAGCCAGCCGCTCGGCGTCGTAATTGACATAACCGCGCAACTCGCCAGCACGGTAGTCACAGACGAGCAGGTCGATGACCCCACCCTCAGTCTGCGCCTGTAAAGTCATCTGCCCGCTGCTATCCTTGAGCAGCGCACCGAACATAGCGGTCAGGACCAGCGCTTCGGCCAGCAGCCGCTCGATCACTGGCGGATAGGCATGCGCTCCAATGATCGCATCAAGCACCGGCCCCAACCGCACGATCCGGCCCCGCGCGTGGCGTGACGGAATCGTAAAGCCAAGACTCCGGTCGATGTCGCTCATCAGAGTTTGCCGAACGCCCACAGCAGGATCGACTTTTGCGCATGAAGGCGGTTCTCAGCCTCATCCCATATTGCAGATTGAGGGCCGTCGATCACATCAGCCGTCACCTCTTCGCCACGATGGGCGGGGAGACAGTGGAGGAAAGTTGCGCCCAATTTGGCACCAATCATCAGCGCGCCACCGACCTGATAGGGCAGCATCGCCGCCATCTTCGCCTCGGCATGATCCTGCCCCATCGAAATCCATGTGTCGGTAACAACAATGTCGGCATCAACAACAGCGCGAGCAGGATCGCGCTCGATCGTCACACGGGCATTGGTTCCATTAAGCTGTTGATTTGCATCGTCAATCCATTGATCGTCAGGGTCAAATCCTTCGGGACAACCAACCGCCACCGAAAACTTCATCAGGCCCGCCGCCTCGATGATCGAATGCAGGACATTATTCCCATCGCCGAGCCACGCCCACTTACTCCCGGGCAGGGCGTGCCCCCGCTCAATAGCCGTCAGCAGATCGGCGACCACCTGGCACGGATGCGACGCATCGGTCAGGCCATTGATGACAGGAACCGTGGCATATGCGCAAAATTCATCAAGTTTGGCTGGATCATCCGTTCGGATCATGATGGCATCGACGTAGCGCGACAGAACCCGCGCTGTATCCGCCACAGTCTCGCCGCGACCGAGCTGCATCGAACCAGCATCCATGACGATGGTCGTGCCGCCCAGTTGGCGCATTGCCATATCGAACGACACGCGGGTGCGAGTCGATGACTTCTCGAAGATCATCGCCAGCGTGTATCCGGCGAGCGGCGCATCGGCATCAACCTTGCCCTTTGGCCAGCCTGTGCGCGCAGCCTTGCGGTCAATGGCGTCATTGATCATCGCTGCGATGGCATCACCACCCGCATCCGAGAGATTGCGGAAATGCCGCGTCACGCTGCTGCCTCATAACTCCGTGCTGCCGCCGACAGCTTTTCGATGCACTCGGTGATATGGTGCTCTTCGATGTTCAGCGGCGGCAATATGCGCACGACATTGTCACCCGCCGCCACCGTCAACAGGTTATGCTTGTCTCGGCAATGCGCCACGAAAGCGCGGCTGTCCGACTTCAGACGCAGTCCCAACATCAGCCCCATGCCACGCAGGCCAAGAAACAGATGGTCATGGTTCGGGATCAATTGGTTGAGCGCCGCCCGAAGCCGGTCGCGCGTGTTGCGGACCTGCTCGAGAAACTCTTCATTCGCGACCACATCAAGGACTGCGTTCCCTGCGGCCATCGCGAGAGGGTTACCACCATAAGTCGAACCATGCGTGCCGACGACCATGCCTTTGGCAGCGTCCTCGGTCGCCAAGCATGCTCCCAAGGGGAAGCCCCCGCCGATGCCCTTGGCAATCGCCATGATGTCCGGCGTAATGCCGTAATGCTCGTGCGCGAACAGTTTGCCCGTGCGCGCCATGCCGCATTGAACTTCGTCAAGGACCAGCAGCAGGCCTTTTTCGTCGCAGGCCGCGCGTAACCCACGCAGAAATTCCTGACTTGCCGGGCGAATACCGCCCTCCCCCTGGATCGGCTCGACCAAAAACCCTGCTGTATGGTCATCGACCAGTGCCAGCGCCGCTTCAAGATCATCAAACGGCGCATAGGCAAAGCCGGGGAGCAGCGGCTCGAACCCGTCGCGCATCTTGGCCTGATCGGTTGCGCTGATCGTCCCCAGTGTGCGCCCGTGGAAGGCATTGCTGAACGTAATCAGGTTCGTCCGCTCGGGATTGCCGTTGACGTAATGATAGCGCCGCGCGGTCTTGATTGCGCATTCGAGCGCCTCGGCACCCGAGTTCGTGAAGAACACAGTATCTGCAAAGGTTAAATCAACCAGCCGCTGCGCCAGTTTTTCGCCCTGTGGCGACCCATAGAGGTTCGACACATGCATCAGTGTCGCCACCTGATCCTGAATCGCCTTCGTCAGATGCGGATGGCCGTGGCCGAGCAGATTAACCGCAATGCCGCTTGCAAAATCGAGATATTTCTCTCCCTGCTCGCCGTAAAGATACGCGCCGTCGCCGCGCACCGGACGCACACCACACCGGGGATAAACAGGCATGAGCGGGGTGATGGTCATCGGGTCGGCCTTTCCAAACGAAAAAGGCGGCCCGCAAAAGGCCGCCCGTTAACGGGCTTGATCCATACAGCCGCTCGATTCGCCGGACAACCCCTTAGGCTTTCAGCTTCCACCCGCTTCGCAGCAGCAAATAACAAAACACGCCAAGGACGATGTTGACCGCCAACAGCACCAATACGCCGGTCATGATGGGCGAGTCGGCCTGACCGATGAAGCCATAGCGAAACCCCGAGATTGCATAATGAAAAGGATTTAGTTGACTGAAAACCTGAAACGCAGGGGCAAGCCGGTCAATCGTGTAAAATGTTCCGGAAAGCAGTGCGAGTGGCCCGACCAGAAACGTCGTCACCGCCGCCGCATGATCAAATTTCTCGGCCCAGATTGACGTCATGACACCCATAAAAGACAGCATCATCGATCCAAGCAATCCGAACACCAGCACCGCCCAAATATGCGTCGGCATGACATGAACGCCCGGCCAAAAGAACATTACCAGCCAAATCGCAAGCCCGACAAAAACCGCGCGCGTCACGCCTCCGCCAACCATCGCCGCCAGTAGTTCCCCGGTCGACAGCGGCGGCATCAGATAATCAACGATTGTCCCCTGAATTTTGCCCACCAGGAGCGAGAAGCTCGTATTCGCAAAGGCATTCTGCATCATGCCCATGATGATCAGTCCCGGCGCAATGAAGTCTGCGAACGACCGCCCGAGCACTTCCTGCCGCGAACTCCCCAACGCGACGACGAAAATCACAAGGAAAAGGGCGGTCGAAATGGCCGGTCCCCAGATCGTCTGAAGCTGCACCTTGAAAAAGCGCCGCACTTCCTTGATATAGAGGGTCTTCAACCCAACCCAGTTGATACTGCGGATGACCGGAACGCCCGGTTCGTTCATGATAGCTTTTTGGGGAACGGTGTTCATATCATTGCCGGTTAGGCATTCGGACGGTTGCCCGCAAGGCGCAAGGCCCGAAGAAGCAAGGAAAACGCATGTCCTGGACTGACGAACGCATCGACCGCCTGAAAACGATGTGGGAAAAGGGCATGACCGCCAGCCAGATCGCCGAAGATCTTGGCGGGGTCAGCCGAAATGCCGTCATCGGCAAGGCCCATCGTCTTGATCTCCAGTCGCGTCCGTCGCCGGTCAAGCCGAATGAGCCGTCGAGCACGCCTGCGCCCAAGGCAGCCGCTCCTCGTGTTGCGGCACCTTCGCCACCACCGCCTCCACCGCCGCCTCCGGCACCACGCAATTTTGCGCCGGTCTATGTCCCGCAAGCACCGACGGGGCCGACGGGTGCACAGTTGCGCTCGGTTGGACCCGGCGGCTTTTTGCGTCAGGGTCCGGGTGATCAGGCGCCGCCGTCGACACCCGCGCCGCCGCGCCGGCTTGTCCCCGCGAAACCAGCCCCCGAAATGGCTGGGAAGACGACGCTACTCGATTTGAACGACAAGATTTGCAAATGGCCGATGGGGCATCCCGGCGAGCCCGATTTCCACTTTTGCGGCAACACGGTGAACCCGGGTTTCCCCTATTGCGTCCAGCATTGTGGGCAAGCCTATCAAGCGCAAATGCCACGACGCGACCGCCGCGCACCGCCGCCAATGCCCTTTGGGGGACCACGGGTTCGGTGACGCTTGCAAGTCATTGCAGCGCGTCTCTATAGCGCGCGGCAATGACTGATCTGTTCGCGTCTTCCTCCGCCACGCCTGTCACCGGTTATGATGCCTCATCGATCGAGGTTCTCGAGGGGCTGGAGCCAGTTCGTCGTCGCCCCGGCATGTATGTCGGCGGCACTGACGAACGCGCCTATCATCACCTCGCCGCCGAAGTGCTCGACAATGCGATGGACGAAGCCGTCGCGGGCCACGCGACGCGGATCGAGATCATACTCGAACTTGGCAATCGGCTGACCGTGATCGACAATGGTCGTGGCATCCCGGTCGATCCGCATCCCAAGTTTCCCGACAAATCTGCGCTCGAAGTCATCATGTCGACGCTCCATTCGGGCGGAAAATTCGACGGCAAGGCCTATGCGACCTCAGGCGGGCTCCACGGCGTCGGCGTGAGCGTCGTCAACGCGCTGTCGTCGGAAACGATTGTAGAAGTCGCGCGCAACAAGGAATTGTATCGCCAGCGGTTCGCGCAGGGTCAGACGGTGGGGGCGCTCGAAAAGCTGGGGCCTGTGCAGAATCGGCGCGGCACCAGCGTGTCGTTTGTGCCTGATCCCGAAATCTTCGGGGAATTGAGTTTCAAGCCCGAACGGCTGCACCGCCTTGCCCGATCAAAGGCGTATCTGTTCGCTGGTGTCGAAATCCGCTGGAAATGCGCGCCCGAGCTGATCAGCGACGACACCCCTGCTGAAGCGGTGTTCCAGTTCCCCGGTGGGTTGTCGGATCATCTGCGCGAACAAGTCGACACGCGCGAATGTGCGACGGCTGAATTTTTTGCCGGATCACAGGATTTCCCCGGTGAGGCGCAAGGCCGTGTGGAATGGGCGGTCGCCTGGCCCTTGTGGAGCGACGGCAGCTTCTCCTGGTATTGCAACACGATCCCCACGCCCGACGGCGGCACGCATGAGGCAGGGCTGCGCGCCGCCATCGTCAAAGGATTGCGCGCGTTCGGGGCGCTGGTCAGCAACAAGAAGGCGGCCGACATCCAGCCCGAGGATGTCATTGCGCCGTCCGAACTCATGCTCTCGGTCTTCATCCGCGATCCGCAGTTCCAGTCGCAAACGAAGGACCGGCTGACCTCGCCCGAAGCCGCGCGGCTTGTCGAGACAGCGCTGCGCGATCATTTTGACCATTATCTGACGGACAATATGGATCGCGGCCGCGCGCTGCTTACCTATGTCATGGACCGCATGGACGAGCGCCTCGCGCGCAAGGCCGAGCGCGAGGTCAAGCGCAAGACGGCGACGTCGGCGCGCAAACTGCGGCTGCCGGGCAAGCTCACGGATTGTTCGAACGACGGCAACGAAGGCACTGAACTTTATATTGTCGAAGGCGACAGCGCGGGCGGATCGGCGAAACAGGCGCGCGACCGAAAGACACAGGCGATCCTGCCGATCCGCGGTAAAATCCTGAATGTTGCCAGCGCGACGATGGACAAGATCCGCGCCAACAGCGAAATCGCTGATCTCGCGCTCGCGCTCGGCTGCGGGATGCGCGACAAATGCGATGCTGACAATTTGCGGTACGAGCGCGTCATCATCATGACCGACGCCGACGTCGACGGCGCGCACATTGCGACGCTGCTGATGACCTTCTTCTTTCAGGAAATGCCCGATGTCGTGCGCAAGGGGCATTTGTTCCTCGCGCAGCCGCCGCTCTATCGCCTCACCGTCGGCGCCAAATCACTCTACGCCCGCGACGACGCGCACCGCGCAGAGATCGAAGCGGGCGAGTTCAAGGGCAAAACCGTCGACGTCGGCCGCTTCAAGGGGCTCGGCGAAATGAACCCGAACCAGCTCCGCGAAACGACCATGGACCTGAAATCGCGGACGTTGTTGCGGGTGACGCTGCCGCAGGAATATGAGGATCGTGCAGGCGTCCGCGATCTCGTCGAGCGCCTGATGGGCAAGAACCCCGAGCATCGCTTTAATTTTATTCAGGAAAATGCGGCACGGGTGGATGAGGAAGCGATTGATGCGTGATGAGAACACACGTGCTTTTCGGATAACGGTTGATGACCAAGAGCCAATCGTGGCGGGCTTGCGAGACGGAGCGTTAGTCAGCGTTCACATTGTTCAGATGAAGGATGGAACACATTCTTTGCATATCGGCGGTCTAACAGACGCCGACGCCAACGGAATTTCATACCATGTTCGTTGGGGAAATCACACGTTGCAGGTGAAGGATACGCTGACGGTCGAAGTGCTGACAACAGATCAGACTGACGAGCCAATCCGGCGTTATCGATCTGACGCTGACGTCCAAGAAAGCCCATACACCGATGAGGAATGGCATGAAATGGACCGTCAGGAGTATCTAAGGCTTAAAGAGATTTTTGAAGTTCCAAGCACAGCACCTCAACCAAAGCCCTGACCTTCTTCTGCCGCCACTGCGGCAATGGCGCGACCAGCCAGTAGCCGCGTTCATCCTCGACCGTCGCCGCTTCCGCGCCTGCCAGCATCGCGGGCACGACCGCGCGGCCCAGTCCCGCCAGCGCCGCATCCATCGCCAGGCCTGCATCCGCCACGGTCACGCCCGCGCTTTCGTCCGACGGGCAGCCCGGCCATCCAATCGCTGCGCCCTCGCCCACGCTCACGAACCCGCGCGGGCCGAGGGGGACGCCTTCATGCTCCCCCGCGCTGGTGCCTAAGGTAATCGCGAGGTCAAGATTGGCTTGGGTGAAGTCCAATCCGTCATCGCTCGCCAGCAACTGAAACCGCAATTCGGGATCGCTCTTGCGATACGCCGCCAACCGCGCGGCCAGCCATTTCGCGGTGATGTCCCGCGGCGCGGCGATCGTCAGCGATTTGGACGATTGCCCCGCCTGCATCGCGCGCACCGATTCCTCGAAATTGAGGAAACCGGCGCGCAGGTCGGCAAGTCCGCCTTCGCCCTCGGGCGTCAACTCCAGTCCTTTCGGTGTCCGCCGGAACAGGACGGTGCCCAAAGTGTCCTCTAATGCGCGGATTTGCTGGCCGACCGCAGCGGGAGTGACAGCGAGTTCGTCGGCTGCGCGGGTGAACGACAAATGCCGTGCGGCTGCGTCGAGCACGCGCAGGCCGTTCAGGGGGAGGTGGGTTCGTTTCACCGCGTTCCCCTCCCGGCCTTCCGGGAGGGGCTAGGGGTCGGGTTCTCCGTGTGGCATATCCCAAAGCAAAAGTGAGGGGCCACCCCCTGCCCCTCCACCAAGGCGTGGAGGGGAGTGGATTGCACTTGTTGCCTCACCGCGCCGTCACCGGAGCGGTCAGTAAAAACTTTGGAATCGCAACGTCGAAACCCGAGCCGTCTTCGGCAACCATCCCGTAAGACCCGACCATATGCCCCGACGGTGTCGTCAGCGGGCAGCCGGAGACATAATCATAGGACGCGCCGGGCATGACCACCGGCTGATCGCCGACCACGCCATCACCTTCGACTAGGCTCTTGGCCCCGCGCCCGTCGGTAATTTCCCAGCGCCGCGTCATCAATTGCGCGGCCATCTGCCCCTCATTCTCCACACGGATATGATAGGCCCAGAACCAGCGGCCCTTCGCGGGCTCGGACTGTTCGGGCAGGAAACTGACCGATACGCGCACCGTGATCCCGCGCGTGGTCTCGGCAAACGGGAAGAGCGCCTTCATCATAGCCCGACCTTCGTCAGCGCCTGATCCAGATCTTCGATCAAATCCTGCGGGTCTTCGAGGCCGATGTTGATGCGGATCATCCCTTCGTCGACGCCCATTTCGGCGCGGGCGTCGGGGCCGACGCTATGGTGGGTGGTCGACGCAGGGTGCGTCATCAGCGAGCGCGAATCGCCGATATTGTTCGAAATATCGATCAGCGTGAGGGCGTTGAGCAAGTCCATCGCCTGCCGCCGCCCACCATCGAGCACGAACGAGAAGATTGGCCCGAACGCCTTCATCTGCACGGCGGCGAGATTGTGCTGCGGATGGCTCGGCAGGCCGGGGTGGAGCATCTTCGGCACCCGCCCCTCGATAAACTTGCCGACGGTGATCGCACTCTCCGACTGTCGCATCGCGCGCAACTCGAGCGTCTCGAGCCCCTTCATCACCACCCAGGCGTTGAACGGCGACAGGTTCGGCCCCGTATTGCGCTGAAACGGCAGCAGTTTTTCTTCAATGAACTTTTTCGATCCGGCGACTGCCCCGGCGAGTACGCGCCCCTGCCCGTCCATCATTTTGGTCGCCGAGTACGCCACAACATCCGCCCCGAAATCCATCGGCCGCTGAAGCACCGACGTCGCAAAAGCGTTGTCGACCACGGAGGTAATCCCATGTTCGCGGGCCAACCCACAAACATACGCCATATCAACGATATCCATCGTCGGGTTCGCAGGTGTTTCGAAGAAAAAGACTTTGGTATTGAGCTGGATCGCCGCCTTCCACGCATCATTGTCGCGGCTGTCTATTGTCGTCGTGGTGATCCCCCATTTAGGGAGCAGATGATCGGTCAGCCAGCGGCAAGACCCGAACGCCGCACGCGCCGCAACGACATGGTCGCCGGTTTCGAGCTGACACAACAACGCCGTCGTCATCGCCGCCATGCCCGTCGCCTGACAGCGCGCCGCCTCTGCGCCTTCCATCAGCGCAATACGGTGTTCGAGCATCTCGACGGTCGGGTTCTGTAAACGCGAATATGTCGGCCCCTCCGCTTCGCCGGCAAATCGCGCTGCAACCGTCTCAGCGTCGTCATAAGTGTAACCCGACGACAGGATCAGCGCTTCGCTGGTCTCACCCCATTCACTGCGCACCGTGCCACCACGCACCGCTTGCGTTGCGGGACGCCATTTGGCGGTGATCTCGGGGTTCTGACCGTCTCTGCGCTTCATGCCACTCCCTTGCCGCTACTCCCCCCGCGCGGTCAACGCCCCATTGCGCGGTCGATCC
>JANLSJ010000044.1:0-73105 GCA_031362355.1 Sphingomonas sp. | reverse complement strand
CTCCGCGCCGACAACGCTGGCGGCAGAGCGGACGGCAGCGCACGGCCTGACCCTCGTCGCGCTCGCACGGGCCGATGCAATGCTCGTCATCAATGATCCGCACGGCATGTTTGCCTGAATTGACGCTCCGGCGCGAAAGGCACGCAACATGCGGCCACCCCATCCACCAGCAACCTTCGCAAACTTTTGATGAAAATCCTAAACGGCGAGGTCTTCGTCGATAAGCTTTAAAACTGCTTCTAAGCCAAGTCGGTAACTTATGACGGCAAGCATTCATTGCATGTGTGTGTTTCGTCTGCCCCTAACAAATCTGCCATTTATCGTTCCTCCTACCTTTTTGTGTTAGCAGGCTATCACAAAAAGGATCTAAAATCACCAATTGGCACAAAACGCTAACACAGTATATAACACATATTGTAAATCATCATCTTTTTATACTATAATATCAATGTATTAAAAACATAACTTTCCGTCTCATAACCTGAAGGTCGTAGGTTCAAATCCTACTCCCGCAACCAAAATGACTAAGATTACCTGTGGTGGCTTGAAGAAGCCTGAAGTCCGGGAGTCGATGCCGATGCATGTACATCTGGTCCCTAATGCGGTCCCAAATTTACTTTGATAACTAAGCGGTTATCGCAGCCTGATGAAGGATGAGCCGGTACGTCAGATGGTGTGATCGTCACGTCATGAGCCGTTGAATTTGCGGATAGCTCGCCTCAGGACGGCAACGCCGATGACGGACGTGCGTTTGCATTTTTGGTGCAACGACGTTGAGATGACTTGGCGGCGGCATTTATCTTGTGAGTTCACAGCCAACTTTCGATCCGCGTCTGCTTGCCGACTGGAAGGATGGCGGCTGGCAGATTGCCGGGGGCACCTATGGCTTCGCGCTCGGCACGTCGGCGATGTCGCTTGGTCCGGTCACAACCGTCCAGCTTGCCGCACGCACATGGGGGCCATCGCCACAATGACGTCGTCACTTACTTGGGCAATCTGAACTTTGAGCAGGAGGCGGGTCGGATTGCGTTGACTATTGGTCTGCCGCGGCGGCGTGTAAGCCCTCGCGACAACCGTCCCTATCAACGTCCTTCCGGCGAGAATGTTGCGATTAAGTCAAACCGGTCACCCCGGAACGTCTGGCTAACACAAGTTACGGGCATGCCGGATCGCCAGGTCCGTCGTTCGAGCAGCAGGCAAGGCGTATTGCGCGAAACTGCAAGGTGAACGCTGACATCGGCATTTGCCCCGACCGCGCTGATCCGGTGATGCGCCCGTGTCCAAGGTACGGATTGGAGCAACCAAGCGCCCGGCGACTGAAACGTAAAGTCCGCATCTTGCGCGCCGGGCACGCTATCAAGGCTGATCAGCCGGTCTTCATAGGCAAAGGGTCCGTCCTGCCCCTGATGAATGCCAGCGACCCGGCGCAGCTTGGCACCGGCGGCAAATTCACCGCCCTCTCCGTCGCTCTGGCGTAATTCCGAAAAGAGCAGATCAAAGCGGTAGCTCCCGGTGCGTTCGGCAATTGCGATACCGATGTCGGGGATGTTGAGCACAGCGGATTGCACATGCGGGTAAGCAACGAAAGTACCAGCCTTGCGCCGCCTTTCCAGCAGGCCTGAGCGGACAAGTGCGGTCAGCGCCTTGCCAACGGTCGCGCGTGCACAGCCGTATTGAATAACGAGTTCGTGCTCGAACGGAATGCGGTGGCCGGGCTGCCATGCGCCGGATGCAATCCGCATTTCAATTTCCGAGCGTATCCGTTCAGTAATCGTCATGTTGCCATGATCCGGTCAACCACGCGAAGGTAGCGACTGGTCACAGCGGCGCGATTTCTGTGTTGACCACCTGAAACCAGCTTTTGTCCGCGCTTCCATACCGTGTCGATGCAGTTGTTGCGCGCGGCGAAAATCCAACCGTCGAGCAGTTGATCACCGGTGCGGGCATGAAGCGCTGGATGGGTGGCATCGAGCGTAACAAAATCTGCTGCACAACCGACATCCAGCCCCGACGTGATGCCCATCGCCTGACTGCCTCCTGCAAGGGTTGCCGCGAACAGCCGCCGTGCGACGGATGGCTGGGCCTCGCTGGCCAACACATTGCGCGCCCGATGCGCGAGCCTTTGGCTATATTCGAGCGCGCGCAATTCCTGCGCGGCGTCGATCAGAACATTGGAATCGGTGCCGGTGCCGATCCGTCCCCCGGCTTCAAGAAAGCGATGCCCAGGAAAAATACCGTCGCCAAGATTTGCCTCGGTAATAGGGCACAGCCCAGCAACCGCACCGCTTCGGGCCAGCGCATCGGTTTCCCGGTCGGTCAGATGGGTCGCGTGGATGAGACACCAGCGTTCATCCAGCCCCGCATGGTCAAGCAGCCATTCGACCGGACGCATTCCGAAAAACGCCAGACTGTCCTGTACTTCCTTGTCCTGTTCGGCGGCATGGATATGGATCGGACCTTGCCGATCCATGGCAATGAGGGCCGCGAGTTGATGGGGCGTAACTGCGCGAAGGCTGTGCGGCGCGATACCGAGCCGGTCCCCGGTCGTAAGCAGCGGGCGACACGACTCGAGAAGCCGCGCAAACCCATCGAGGTCATGGATAAATCGCCGCTGCCCGTGCGTAGGGGCGTGCCCGCCAAAATTGCTATGGGCATAAAAGACCGGAAGCAGCGTCAGGCCAATGCCAGTCGCCTGAGTAGCAGCAACAATGCGCCCCGCCATTTCAGCAGGATCGCCATAAGCCCGGCCCTGAGCATCGTGGTGCAAATAGTGAAACTCACCGACATGCGTGTAGCCTGTTTCCAGCATCTCGGCATAAGCCATGGCTGCAATCGCTTCCACATCGTCCGGGGTCAGCCGGTCGAGAAAGCGGTACATAACTTCGCGCCAGCTCCAGAAATTATCGTCCCGGTTGCCGCCGCGATGCTCAGCCAGCCCTGCCATCGCGCGTTGAAAGGCGTGGCTATGGACGTTGGCAAGGCCCGGCACGGTGATCCGGTGGGTTTCGTCGTCTGGTGAAGCGGGCACACCCGTTTGCACTGATGCGATCAGGCCATTTGCAATCGTGAACCGAACATCTCGCGCCCAGCCATCCGCGAGTAGCGCATTTTCGGACCAGAATGCGGACATCACGCCTCTCTCGATAATGATATTATGTCTAGACATAATTGACATTGTCTGCAACTTTTATGTCCATGATCGATGAGCCTGTACTCACATGTGATCGCATCTGGCAAAGCGCGCGGCTCGCCACGATGACTGATGTTGGCGTGGTGGAAGATGGCATCGTTGCCTGCAAAGATGGTCAGATTATCTACGCTGGGGCCAAATCGGGTTCGCCACAATTTCAGGTAGCGGAGATTGTCGACTGCGCCGGACGCTGGATCACGCCGGGGCTGATCGACTGCCACACGCACCTTGTCCACGCCGGTGACCGTGCCCATGAATTCGAGCTGCGCTTATCGGGCGCCACCTATGAAGAGATTGCCCGCGCCGGCGGCGGCATCGTCTCCACAATGAAAGCCACACGCGCGTCTAGCGAGGCAGAACTGGTGCAATCCGCCCTTCCTCGTCTCGACACCCTGATTGCCGAGGGTGTGACGACGATCGAGATTAAATCGGGCTACGGGCTATCGCTAGACGATGAGTTGAAAATGCTCAGCGCGGCCCGGAAACTGGGCCAAGTGCGTGGGGTAACGGTCAAAACCACCCTGCTTGCCGCTCATGCTCTGCCGCCCGAATTTGCTGGTGATGCAGACGCCTACATCGACCATATTTGCAACGCCGTCATCCCCGTTGCGGCACAAGCGGGCCTTGCCGATGCCGTGGACGGATTTTGCGAAACCATTGGTTTTTCACGCGCGCAAATCGAACGCGTGTTTCAGGCCGCCAAGGTGAATGACTTGCCGGTCAAGATTCACGCCGAGCAACTCTCAAACCAGCACGGCGCGGCACTTGCAGCCCATTATGGAGCGCTATCAGCGGATCATCTGGAGCATCTGGATGACGCAGGCATTGCCGCCATGGCGCAGGCGGGGACTGTCGCGGTGTTGCTGCCGGGAGCCTATTATTTCACACGGGAAACGCAGATCCCGCCGATTGCAAAGCTGCGCGCGGCGGACGTACCAATGGCGCTGGCGACTGATTGCAATCCGGGGACGTCGCCCTTGACGTCGCTGCTGCTGGCGATGAACATGGGTGCAACTCTCTTCCAGCTGACAGTTGAAGAATGCTTGGCCGGGGTCACGCGCGAAGCTGCGCGCGCGCTGGGTCTACAGGACCAGATCGGAACGCTTGAGTTCGGCAAAATGTGCGATCTTGCGATCTGGGACATCGAACGTCCAGCAGAGCTGGTCTATCGGATGGGCGCAAACCCGCTCTATCAACGCATCTGGAGGGGGCAATGAGCATCACGATAGTGGCCGGGGCCGTCTCGCTTGCCGACTGGCGACGCATTTACCGGGGCGAGACGCCGGTGCTCGATCCGTCCTGCCATGCCAAAGTCATCGCCAGCGCCGAAGCGGTTGCACGCATATTGTCTAGACACGAGCCAGTTTACGGCATCAACACCGGTTTCGGCAAACTCGCCAGCGTAAAAATTAGCGATGATGACCTGCAGATATTGCAGCGAAACATCGTCCTGAGCCATGCTGCCGGCGTTGGGGAACCGATGCCGGTATTGGTCGCGCGCCTCATGATGGCGCTTAAGCTTGCCAGCCTCGCACAGGGTGCGTCAGGCGTGCAGCTGGCCACGATTGAACTGCTGGGGGCGCTGCTTGAAAAGGGCCTGACTCCAGTGATCCCGGCGCAAGGTTCGGTTGGTGCCTCGGGTGATCTCGCTCCGCTTGCCCATATGGCCGCTGCGATGATCGGGACGGGCGAGATATGGGTTGGCGATGTGCGCACGCCCGCGCTTCAGGCTTTGGCACAGGCCGGACTGTCGCCACTTGTGTTGGGACCAAAGGAAGGTCTGGCCCTGCTCAACGGCACACAATTTTCCTGCGCCTATGCCCTGGCGGGATTGTTCGAGGCGGAACGGTTGTTCGCATCCGCACTACTAACCGGTGCGCTTTCTACCGAAGCCGCTAAAGGGTCTGACGCTCCGTTCGACCCGCGCATTCACGCTTTGCGCGGCCATCAAGGGCAGATTGAGACCGCAGCGGCGCTGCGAGCCCTGATGCGCGATTCAGCGATCCGCGCTTCGCACCTTATGGGCGATAGCCGCGTGCAGGACCCCTATTGCCTGCGCTGCCAGCCGCAGGTGATGGGGGCGGTGCTCGATTTGCTACGACAGGCGGCGATCACCTTGCTGATCGAGGCGAACGGCGTATCGGACAATCCACTGATTTTTGCCGACACTGACGAAGCGTTGTCGGGCGGCAATTTTCATGCAGAACCGGTCGCCTTTGCCGCAGACATGATCGCGATGGCGCTATGCGAAATCGGCTCAATTGCCGAGCGACGGATTGCGATGTTGGTCGATCCTGCTTTGTCAGGCCTGCCCGCATTCCTGACTCCGCGTCCCGGCCTCAATTCGGGTTTCATGATCCCGCAGGTGACAGCGGCGGCACTGGTTTCCGAAAACAAGCAGCGCGCTTACCCCGCCAGTGTCGATTCGATCCCAACCTCGGCCAATCAGGAAGATCATGTGTCGATGGCGGCGCACGGGGCGCGGCGATTGATCGCCATGGCAGGCAATGTCGCGGGGGTGCTGGCGATCGAATATCTGGCAGCAGCGCAAGGCTGCGATTTCCACACACCGCTCAAATCCAGCGGCGTGCTCGAGTCTGCCCGTGCTTTGCTGCGAAAGACCGTGCCGATGCTGGATAATGATCGTTATTTTCACCCCGACATAGCCCAAGCGCAAATGTTGATTTCGACTGGCGCGGTGGCGGCACTGGCCGATCTGCCAGGCGTCATATGACCGACTGGCTTTCCGTAACGCCGGGCGACGCCCCGCTGATCGTCAGCATCCCCCATGCGGGGACGATCATTCCCGACGAGATTTCCGGACTGCTCTCGCTTGATCTGGCGCGCCGTGATGCGGATCATCATGTTGACCGGCCTTATGCCTTTTCTGCTGAGATGGGCGCGACGATCATCAAGAGCTGCATCTCGCGGACCGTGATCGATCTCAATCGCGATCCATCGGGCCAGTCGCTTTATCCGGGACAAACGACGACCGGGCTTTGTCCCGAGACGACGTTTGAAGGCGAGCCGCTTTATACAGCAGGAGCCGAACCCGATGAGGCGGAAATCGCGCGGCGGCGCCTGACATATTTCAACCCCTATCATTCCGCGCTGAGCGAGCAGATTAGGCGGCTACGCGCGCTTCACCCCACGATTGTTCTCTATGACGCGCATTCGATCCGCAGCCATGTGCCGCGCTTGTTCGAGGGGGAATTGCCGCAGTTCAACATTGGCAGCTTTGATGGTGCCAGCTGTAGTGCGGCATTAATTGATACGATTGCAGCCGACTGTGCCGGTGATAGCCATGTCGTCAACGGTCGCTTCAAGGGTGGCTGGATTACGCGCAGTTATGGCGATCCGGCGCACGGCATCCACGCCGTGCAGATGGAGCTTGCGATCCGGGGCTATGCTGACGAGGCGGGCCCTTGGCCTCCGCTTTGGGACATGGCCCATGCTGCACCGATGCAGGCAACGCTGCGCACCATTCTCAACAGCTGCCTATCTTTTGCCAAGGACCAGTCATGAACCGTCTCGACAATTCGCGCGTCATCCGCGCCGCGCACGGCACCAAACTCAGCGCCAAATCATGGCTCACCGAAGCGCCGCTGCGGATGTTGATGAACAATCTCGATCCCGATGTCGCCGAAGACCCGGCGTCGCTGGTCGTCTATGGCGGCATTGGCCGCGCCGCGCGCAACTGGGCATGCTATGACCAGATCGTCACGACGCTCAAACGGCTGGAGGATGACCAGACACTCCTGATCCAGTCGGGCAAGCCGGTTGGCGTTTTCCAGACGCACAAGGATGCGCCGCGCGTCCTGCTCGCCAATTCGAACCTCGTTCCCCAATGGGCAACCTGGGAACATTTCCACGAACTCGATCGCGCAGGCCTCATGATGTACGGCCAGATGACGGCGGGATCGTGGATATACATCGGCTCGCAGGGCATTGTGCAGGGCACGTATGAGACCTTCGTTGAAATGGGTCGCCAGCATTATGGCGGCGACTTGTCGGGCAAGTGGATATTGACGGGCGGACTTGGCGGCATGGGCGGCGCACAGCCTCTGGCCGCGACGATGGCGGGAGCCTCTTGCCTGGCCGTGGAGTGTCAGCCGTCGCGGATCGAAATGCGGCTGCGCACGGGCTATATCGACCGACAGACTGCCAGCCTCGATGAAGCGCTTGAAATTATGGCGAATGCCAAAACGCCGACCTCGGTGGGCTTGTTGGGCAATGCCGCCGATGTCTTCCCCGAGATTTACCGGCGCGGGGTGCGGCCCCATGCGGCGACCGATCAGACTTCCGCCCATGATCCGATCAACGGCTATCTGCCGCAAGGCTGGTCGCTAGATCAGTGGATGACAGCGCGCGAGCGAGACCCGGCGAGCGTGGAAAAGGCAGCGCGCGCCTCGATGGCGGTCCATGTCCGCGCCATGCTCGATTTCTGGCGGGCAGGGGTGCCGACGCTCGATTATGGCAACAACATTCGCCAGGTTGCGAAGGATGAAGGTGTTGCCGACGCCTTTGATTTTCCGGGTTTCGTGCCCGCCTATATCCGCCCGCTTTTTTGTCGGGGGGTGGGGCCGTTTCGCTGGGTCGCGCTGTCGGGCGATCCCGAAGACATCTACAAGACTGATGCCAAGGTGAAGGAACTGATTCCCGATGACCCGCACCTCCACAACTGGCTCGACATGGCGCGCGAGCGGATTCACTTTCAGGGACTTCCGGCCCGCATCTGCTGGGTCGGACTTGGCCAGCGTCACCGGCTCGGCGTGGCCTTCAACGAAATGGTCAGAAATGGCGAATTGAAAGCGCCGATCGTCATCGGACGCGATCATCTCGATTCAGGATCGGTCGCCAGCCCCAATCGTGAGACCGAAGCAATGAAGGATGGCTCTGACGCTGTGTCCGACTGGCCTTTGCTCAACGCGCTGCTCAACACGGCATCGGGCGCGACCTGGGTGTCGCTGCATCATGGCGGCGGCGTCGGCATGGGCTATTCACAGCATTCAGGGATGGTCATCGTTGCCGATGGAACAGACGATGCCGCGCGGCGGCTGGAACGGGTACTTTGGAATGACCCTGCCACGGGCGTCATGCGCCATGCCGATGCGGGTTATGAGACTGCGTTGGACTGCGCCCGGGAAAAGGGACTCGATCTGCCCGGCATCATGTCTTGTCAGAAAGATGAGATTTCCGATTGAAACACGGCGCGTTACCGCCCATTTCGTAAGCGCACCATCAATCCCCCTATTGCGGAGCCAAACCATGCGCATGTCTCTTTTTGCAGCTGCATTCGTCCTTGCCGGAGTCGGCACCACAGGCATCGTTACGGCCAGAACCATGGCACCAACCCCGTCGCCTGCACTGAAAGCGGCCGTTGCCGCGCCGACGCGCACACCCGCCAATGTTGCGCGCGACAAATATCGCAATCCGGCGTCGACGCTGCAATTTTTCGGTGTCAAACCGACGCATAACGTGGTCGAACTCTGGCCGGGCGGCGGCTGGTACACCGAAATCCTCAGCCCTTATCTGAGCGCCAACGGCAAGCTTACCGTTGCCGTTCCGGGCGAGCGTCAGCGCGAAAGCATCAGCAAGAAATTGACTGCTGATCCGGCGACTTATGGCAAAGTGCAAATCGCGACATTTCCCATGATTCCGACGGGGACACCGATCGCTGCCGGAACTGCGGACGTCGTTTTGACGTTCCGCAATGTCCACAACTGGCGCTTTGGCGGCGTGGACAAAGTGCAAGTCGCGTTCAACGAAATGTTCGCGATGCTGAAGCCCGGCGGCACGCTGGGTGTTGTCGAACACCGCCTGCCCGAAGCGATGGAGACCGCGCGCGAAGAAAAGAGCGGATATATGAAGCGCTCATCGGTGATCGCATACGCCACGCGCGCGGGCTTCAAGTTGGCCGCCGAAAGCCAGATCAACGCCAATCCCCGCGACACGCACGATTATCCCAAAGGCGTGTGGACGCTGCCGCCCAACTATGCCGAAGGCGATGTCGATCGCGCAAAATATGCAGCGATTGGCGAAAGCGACCGGATGACGCTCAAGTTCATCAAGCCATTAAAATGATGATCAGCGGGCGTCCTTAAACACGACGCCCGCTTTCATCACGAACGAAATCTGTTTGAGCACGGTGACGTCGGTCAGTGGATCGCCCGTGACGGCAACAATGTCCGCTGCTTTACTGGGTTCAAGGCTGCCAACTTCTGCTGACAGACCGAGTAGCTTTGCTGCGTTGATCGTTGCCGACTGAATCGCAGCAGCGGGCGGCATGCCGAACTTGACCAGCATTTCGAACTCGTCGGCGTTGCGGCCATGCTTGCTGACCCCCGCGTCGGTGCCATAAGCTATTGGCACGCCCGCCGGATACGCCTTGCGCAAGGCCTCGCCGGTCACGCGGATGCGCCATTGAACCTTGGCCAGCACATCAGGCGGATAGGCGTTGGGATTGGCCGCGAGCCGTTCAATGTAGCCATTCACGGTCGATAGCGTCGGCACATAAAATGCCCCCGATGTTTTGAAAAGTTTCAGGCTGGCATCATCGAGCATCGTGCCATGCTCGATCGAGTCCGCGCCAGCCGCGAGCGCCGCATTGATGCCATCGGCACCATGCGCATGCACCGCCATTTTCTTGCCATAGAGGTGCGCGGTGTCGACAAGTGCTTTGACTTCATCGTCGAAAATCTGGCGGCCCAGCCCCGCGCCGATGCGGCTGTTCACCCCGCCAGTCGTTGCAATCTTGACGACATCAACCCCGCGCCGGATTTGCAGGCGAACCGCGCGGCGGCAAGCATCGACGCCGTCGCAGATATTGTCCTGCGAGATGCTGCCGTGCAGGTCTTCGCTGAGACTTAGCGTGCCGTCCATATGGCCGCTCGTGGTTGAAATCGAGCGTCCGGCATCGATGATGCGCGGGCCCGGCAGGTCACCCGCCGCAATCGCATCGCGTAGCGCCAGTGTCGCACCGGTGCCGTCGCCAAGATTTCGAACGGTCGTAAACCCCGCCATCAAAGTCTTCCTCGCATTGCCCGCCGCGCGGTAAGCTGTGGTTGCGGTGCTTGATGTGACACGTTCGACCAGTCGGGCGTTGCCACCGGCGTCGGAGTCGAGGTGTACATGGCTGTCGATCAGGCCGGGTAGGACGAACTTTGTCGATAGATCGATCAGCGTCGCGCCCGCAGGGGGTGGCACGAGGCCAGGGCGGACTTCGACGATCTTGCCGTCCCGTACGATAATCGTCGATTGCCCGCGCGCGGTCTGTCCCGGTCGGTCGAGGAGGCGCCCGGCGTAAATATAGATGTCCGGCGGCGCCGCCAGCGATTGCCCTGACGCGAGGAGCAGGTTTGCAGCAATTAAGGTTTTCAAGCGGCGCATTGCAGATGTCCCCGGCAGTTCAACTGCCTAAGGTTGTCCACCTTCAATCAATATTCCGCAAGTATCACCTTAAGCCCTACACTCACGCCAGCTGCGTGTGGCGAAAATGGTGCCCCGTTTGTTGCTGGCTGCGGGGTTCGCGCGCCGAGACCGCTTCGATCGGCATCAGGTTTGCGATAAAGCCGAGGAACAGGAACGCACCCAGCATGTTGCCCGCTTCGTTCAGGCTCATTGCGCCGCTGCCTGGGCCATAAAGTCCGCCGATGGCTGTCACATTCGCTTCGCACTGGGCCACCGTGCGCCCGCATTCGGTTTGCCAACTGCCGCCGCCTTCGTGGATCGTGAAGCCATCGCGGTGGGCGGCGTCGATGGCCTGACCATTACCCGACATCGTGATCGACAAATCACCGATTCTGTTCTGGCTAATCCCGTCAACCACGATGGCGTTATCGCCTTTCGTGATCACCACTTGGCTCGCAACATAGGCGTTGGGATTGCCGTTCCATTGCTCGGTGTTGATCGTCAGCTTGGTGCCGTTGGCCAGCGTAAACGTCGTTGTTCCCCAGAAATCGAACTTGCGGACGCCGTTTACATCGACATGCGGATCGCCCCAGATGCGCGTCGACTGGCTGGTCGCGGTGTTGAGAATCGTCATTTCGCTGTTGCGCTCGTTGATCTGCAGCTTGTAGCCATCACCAAGATCAATATTTGCCGTGCTTTGCCCGGTGGTCTGGACGGTCCAGTTTGCCTTGGGCTCGGGAATGACCGGGCAGGTCGGAAAGCAACCGGTCGGCATCGTGCCGCAACGAATGTTGAAAAAATTCGGCAGCATCGCAAAGGCGAGTGGCCCTGCATTCAGGGGATTCATGAAGCGTCCCATGATTCCTGCCGCCATAACGAAGCTCGCGGCATCCATGCCCTGATTGAAGTTGGCGGCGAAGTTATTCGACGGGTTGGCGGCAATGGTTGTCATGACATGCTCCTCGGGCTCGTGCTGTTTCGTATCCGGAACATGTCAGAAGAATCGAGGCCGCGCGCTCAACGGATCGTTTAGTTTGCCTAAACGAATCGTTTAGAGACGGCAGCTTTCAGATATGGCATTTTAATGAAACGATGATAGCATTGGGTTGTCAATTATTGGGGGATTCGCGTCGATGATCGAGGCGGTGAGGGTTGGACTGCACGGTTCCGGCGCTGTTGGCGCCGCGGACATATCGTCGCGTCTGCGCAGCCTCGACGTTGCCGACTTCGATACGCGCTACATTACGCCGCGCGAGGGTCTTGTCTGGGCACAGCCGCAGCCGCTCGTGCAGTTTTCGCAGGTAGCGCCACAGACGGTTGGCGCGGTCGCCGCACCGGCAACGCGCGTACTCGCGCTGCTGGCAGCCGATGTTTATAATGATGTATCGAGCGCGCCTGCTGGTTATCGCGTTGCGACCGAAAATGATCTCGGGCGATTGGGTCTTCGACCACAGGATTTGACTTCTTCAACCAGCGCCTTCCGTGCGCGCGTCTATGTAAAGGGCGCCAATGAAAGCGCCGAATATGTCGTCGCCTTTCGCGGGACGACAAGCGGGACAGACTGGCAGGCCAACCTTCGTCAAGGTGTGGGACTGTCATCGGATCATTACACCCGTGCGCTGATCATCGGACGGGCACTCGCGCGTAATCCCGATGCGAATGTGACGATCACCGGGCACTCGCTCGGCGGTGGCCTCGCATCGGCAACGGCAATTGCCAGCGGACGCAACGCCAGCACGTTCAACGCAGCGGGCCTGAGCGATGCAACGATTGCAAGCGCGAACAGGATACGCACCGCCGCAGGGATTGGGCGCGCTGCCGAAGTTCAGGCATTTTATGTTCGCGGCGAAGTCCTGTCCGCCATTCAAGACGGCGGCGACCGTGTGATCGGCGCCATCTTTGGCGGTGTGCGGGGCGCCGTAATCGCAAACGCGCCCGAAGCTTATGGCACCCGCGTTCCGCTCAGCCCCGTGCGCCCGGCAGGCCAGCCGTGGTATTCGGACAATCCGGTGGCGAAGCATGGCATGGACTGGGTTCTAAGCAGCCTTGGCAGGCGCTGACCACGTGTTGCAAACGCGGGGTTTCGCGCCGACGATAGCGGCAGCGGCCATGTTGATCGCGACATCGGGAGGATGCAGCATCGCGCAAGAACGCACCTGTTTTACGAAACGACCGTCGGTTGTCCTGCCGGATCGCACGAAGGTTCTGGCCAATCTGAGCAATGGCGGATCGGGCCGCGCCGTGGCCGAAGCTATCCTTGACGGACGAATTGATGATGTGAGGGCGATGCTGGCGCGCGATCCGCGGTTGCTGAAAACGGTTGTGACGCATGATCCGCGCATGGACGCTGCGCCGACGGGGCAATCGGGTGATCTGCTGACGCTTGCCGTATCGAATTGCGATGCCAAAGCGATCGCCATGCTGCTTGAGGCCGGTATGCCCGCCGATGGCGTGAAGCCCGGCAATGCGCTGTCTTTGGCGCTGCTGGCGGATACGCCCGATCTGGCCGAGCAGCTGCTGCACGCGGGGGCATCGTCTGATCCTCGGCCAAACGGCGATGACGCGATGGCGGCTGCGATCGCCTTTTCACATCCTGGCGCGGTGATGACGTTGCTCCGTCATGGCGCTGACCCACGCTGGGCGGACAGCTTTGGCATTGACCGGGTGCGGCTTGCGGTCGATGCCGAGCAGCTCGACATTGCCGAGTTGCTGGTCGCCAAGGGCGGGAGTCTTTGGACGGTCGCCGAGGATGGCAGCATGGCCGCGCACTTGCTCGCCGACCCTGCCATTATTTTCGATAGCCCTGAAATGAATGCCGCACGGGCACGCCTTGTCGCGAAAGCTGAAGTGAGCGGTGTTGCATGGCCACCGCCCGACCGCGCAACCGTCAAGCGGATGGTCTTGTCAGGGCAATGGCCTACCGCTGCGATGGCAACGGCGGGGATGCGAGTGCCGCCACAGGCGCTGGCGCGGATGCGGGCAGACTGACGGCTTTTGTCGAGGCCCAAAGCGATTCAAATGTCATTGGATCAATCGGCAAGCGCTTCATTGTTCCGAATGATGCAGTGCCATTGCAGACGGGCACACGCGTTGGTGTGGCAACATCATCCTGCGCCGTCGCCAGTATCGCTTGCTCACCAACTACACGGAACAGCGGCGTATTCACAGGGCGCTTTTTGCCCGGCGGGAGAATCGGTGCGCTGAACACACCGCTACCGCCAGCGGCCGTTGCCACCTGAATCGAACAAGCCGCAGGCGCAGGGCCTGTCGCAACGCCGCGCACGCTGACGCGCTTTCCTGATTCCACCCGCGCGAGCATGTAAGATGGCGACAGGCGGACGAGCACCTGCGCAACGCCGGGCCATGAAGGTTGCAACGTCGCGCCAGATGCGAGCGCGATATCATTGCGGACAAACAGAATTTTCTGTGCGCGCTTCATCCATGTCATTGGCGTGGTTGTCGCGAGCAAGGCGTTGCGTCGAGCACGGTAGATACGCGTGAGGCAAACAGTGCGATTTTCCACCGTCTGCGTCAGACATGAGTTCCGTCCGTTTTCAAAAGCCATCAGCGCTTTTTTCTTCTGCGGCGCACCCGAAGCGACGAGGCGGACGACATCGGAATCAAACGCGAAAAGCTGTCCGCTCTTGTCGTCACAAAATGCAGCTTCGAGCGCTGTCGCCGGGTTCGTGCATTTTCCTGCGACGCTGCTCGACGTTGCCAGTGCCCCCGCGAGCGCCATCGCGACGGGTCCGTCAACCAGCGTGGCCATACCCGCGTGTCGGACGTTTATCACATTGGGTTCGGCCCCGCCGATAATCTGTCCGACGTCCTCGATGGCCATATCGGCGCCATCGAACAGGGCACCATCAACCTTACTGCCCCACAGTGCGAAGCCATCGAACAACGCGCCCGAAAAATCGGCATTGCGCGCGCTGATCCCCTGCCGGTCGAAGGGGCAGCCGTCGGCAGCGGACGTGCCGCAGATGAAGCGAAAATTATTCATCTTGGCGAGGTCAAGCTTGAGGTTCCTGATGCTGGCGTTCCGCCCGCCATCAAGCCGTCCCTCGCTAAAATCGGCAGCGGTGGCATCGACATCGGCCATTGTCGTCGTTCGGAACAGCGTGCCGCGCAAGATGGCGCCGGTGAAGACCGATCCGCTCAAGTCACTGTCGATAAATCCCATACCGGTCGCGGTCGCCCCGCTCCAGTCGGTATTGGCGAGCTTCACGCCGCGAAAACAGACATTGTTTAGTTTGGCCTTGCGGAAATCATAAGCGGTGAAGTCGCCGCCTTCGATAACCAGCGTTCGACCGTCTTTCGCCTTCTTGCGCAGTTTTTCGATAGCGTGCGATTTTTTGAGGAGGTCGCCCGACACGGCAATCGGCAACGTCGACCCGGCACCCGAAATTGCACCGACCCGCGCTGAACAAGCGTCGCTTGCCGGTGCTACGGCAGCCGCAAAAGACAGGAAAACTGCAATCGAAACCCCTGGCATAATATCATTCCCCGGACGTGCGTCGTCGCCGCTCTTTTGACCGGGCTCTCTAAACCGAATCGTTTAACAGCAGGTCATTGTTTCTATGACATTTCCGTCCGCCAATTTCGATGGATATTGTCGCGCACTTGTTCGCCCCTGGATCGTGACGCTTTTAATCAGGTTGCGGCATTTGTTCACGCACCGGCCTCGTCATGCTGTCGTTCGTCGCTGAAAATAATCGCTTCGCCCTAAACGAATCGCTTAGGGCGCGATCATTGCCAACGCGCTATACGAGTCGCCGAAACGTCATATTCAATCGGAGCGAGAACCACTGTGATACCCCCCGTTAATGTTGGCCGACGCGATGCTATATCGCTGCGTGGCGTCGGTGCCGCGAAAGGTGGACCGGCGGGTGCGGCGGCGCAAGCAATGACGCAAGTCGCAGGCCGGGTCGCGACGGCGATGACGGCAGAGCTGGGCTTGGCGAACGTCGATGCGCGGGATCGTTATGCCGGTGGCACAGCGAGCGATGCCTACGGCGTCGAGACGTTAGCTACCGAACTTGCTGATTCGCTTGGCGGCGGTCCGGCTGATCGGGGCCATGTTGCCCGCGCGCTGCATGAATTTGTCCGCGAAGGCGCAGCCTTGGTCGCGGCACGACCCGAAAGCCGGTCGCTGGAGCGGCTTGAGTCGGCAATTGCGGGGGCGGCCGACCTGAAGGGTAGCGGGTCCGACGTCGAACGCGCGATTGCGGCAATCGACAATGCCGTGTTGCGATTGCAGGGAACGGGGCGATGATCAGCGGCGTGGGGCCAACACCGCCGATCTTCATCCGGCTTGACGACAATCCGAATTCTACCCTCGTTGCCGACAATGTGTTTGTGCATCCGATTGTGGCACCTGTGATGTCGGTGGCGGCGTTGCCCGATACGGTCGATGTCGTCCTCTACGACAAGCCAAATGTCTCCGGCGTCGGCGGTTTCGCCATTACTGGCCAGTCCATCGGTGGCATCACGTTTGACCTCACCGATGGCTATTGGATGTCGATTGATGAGCGTGAATCCGCGGTCTACGTGGCAAGTGACAGCACGAAGGAAAGCATCCGCATCTGGGGTGCGGCCGAAATCCAGCTCGATGGGGCGAAGGCCGCGCGCTTTTGGGGCACGACGAGTGTCATTCTTGGCAACGGCGCGAAAATTACGCTGGAAACGATTCCCGATACCAAGGCGGCGGACATCTTTCGTCTCGACCGGCTGACGGTTACGTTGGAAGAGCGCGCGATGGTCATTACCGGCGTCTCCTCGGACGTTGGCGGTGATCTGGCCGTCAAGCAGAGCAATGATGGTTATAACATCGATGAGGATACGCGCGACGGGCTGGTGTTGGAGCGTGACACGCTGACCGGCTGGGCGGATGAGTATGGCGTTGCCGTCACACAGGAGCTACTGGACGCAACAGCCGTCGGCGGTGCGTTCGGGCCTGGCAGTGACCTGATGAGTCTTGATGAATTCCGAACGTTGATCTCGCGCTTCATGGCATGGGGCATGATCAGTTCAATGATATCATTATCATCGCGCACGTTGAACAGCGACATGCTGCGTCAGGACCCAAGCGACGTGGCGCGCGCTGCCGATCTTCGCCGCTCGTGGGCGCGCCATGCTGATGAAGCTGCGGCCTTCGAGCGCGGGCAAGCACGCGCTGCTGAGCGACGGACGCTTGAGCTAAACTTCTGAGTCGTGGCGGTTGATCCGCTGCAGCCCCATTTTCGCGACACGGATTTCACGGCGGAGAAGTCGTTCCGTAAGCTGGCTCTGCAATTGAGCCGCTGTGGCAGGGGTGATCGCGGACGCTGTGGTCAGAACAATATGAAGCTGGCCCAACGCATCGCGTCCGATCACCGCACCATCAATCCGCGTCGGCCCCACAGGCAACGTCAGATGAACGTCGGCCTTCGCGCCGCCGGCTGCCACTTCGGCAATGGCGGCGGCAATGCGCTCGATATGCGCGGCGAAGGCTGCGTCCGTGGCGGCGGTTGCCGGGGTCGGTGCCATCGCTGTGGCCGCATAATTAATGGGGGCAGTGACAAGCGCCCCGACCGGTTGGTCTTCGGCCTGTTTGTTGCGCTGCAAGGCTGGCTTGGCGGCGGCCTTGTTCAGTGCATCAGCAAAAAGGCGCTGCTTTTGTCCAAGATCGGACGGCGCAATCGCCTTGTCCGGTTTGGACTGCGTTGGCATGACCTTTGGCGCAATCGAGGAATCGCCTTTCATCACAGCGCCACCGCCCGCGCCGGTGCCGGTGCATCAAGCTCGGCCAATGCTTCGGCTTGCAAGCGGTCCGCACGGAGCAAGCCTTTATGGTGTTCTGAAATCCGGTCGCTGCGCGCTTGGTGTCGGGCGACGGCGCGGACAGCATCAACACGGTCGGCTTCCGCGATTTCAACATTGGCTTCGGCATTGATCACTGCTTCGGCGCGAACGCCCCTTTGCGTGATGCTATGATCGAGCCAAAGTTTGCCCTGAGGACAGGCTGGATCGCGCGCGAACATGTCACGTGCATCGGATACCAGCACCTGCTGCCGATCCAGATATTCCATCGCCGTCGCATGCGTCGCTAACGCCGCGTCATGCGCGCGCTGTGCCTCCTCCGCTGCACGGGCCAACCGCAGCCTGCGGACATGCGCGACGCGCGTCAGCCGGATGATGCCATGCTTATCCGCCATCATCATCGCCGAAAGCACGAAGACGGGCGACGCTGTGACTGAGCGACGTGTGGTCGTCATTGTCCTGCCGCAGATAGGCGTTGATCGCGTCACGGTCGTCGATAGCACGATCTGCCAGCATGTCGCGACCCGGCGCATATTCGCCCATTTGGATGAGCAGATCGATCTCGTCGAGCTTGGCGAGCATCGACCGCAGTCCTTCCGCCGCGCGCTGTTGTGGCCGCGCCGCCAGCTTGGGGAACAGCCGCGATAAGCTGCCGAGCACATCGATAGCGGGATAATGTCCCTTTGCCGCGAGTTTGCGTGAGAGATGGATATGGCCGTCGAGCAGCGACCGGACTTCCTCACCAATCGGATCGCCTTCCTCGTCTTCGAGGAGGACAGTATATATCCCGGTGATTGCGCCCTTGGCCGAAGAGCCTGCACGTTCGAACAAGCGTGGTAGTTCGGCAAACACCGACGGCGGAAAGCCGCGCCGTACCGCCGGTTCGCCCGCTGCCAAGCCAATTTCGCGCAAGGCGCGGGCAAAGCGGGTGACGCTATCCATCAATAGGAGAACATGCTTGCCCTCCTCGCGCAATCCTTCGGCAATGGCCGTCGCGATATGTGCCGCGCGGACGCGCTCCATCGCCGGGCGATCCGACGTCGAGACAATGACGACCGAGCGGGCGAGTCCTTCCACCCCAAGCGCATCCTCGACAAATTCGCGCACTTCGCGGCCACGTTCGCCGATCATCGCGATGACAATGGCATCGGCTTTGGCGTGGCGCGCGAGATTGGCGAGCATCGTGCTCTTGCCGCCGCCGGCGCTTGCGAAAATGCCAATGCGCTGGCCGATGCCGACCGTCATCAGGCCATCGATGGCACGGATACCCGTTTCCATCGCGGTATCGACCGGCGCGCGTTCCATCGGGTTCGGCGCGTCAGCATGGATCGGGCGATCCGGCGTGCGGCGAACGGGGCCATAATCGTCGAGTGGTTGGAGGCGCGCATCGAGGACACGGCCCAATAGATGCAGGCCAAAAGGTGTGCGGTCTTCGCCGCTGCGCAAGATCACTTCGCTGGCGAGGCTCAGCCCGCGAATGTCGCCGAGCGGGGTCAGGATCGCGTCGCCATCGGACAGGCCGACGACTTCAGCCCACAGACGGAAATCGGTTTCGGGATCGACGATCTCGCAGTTCTCGCCGATCCGCGCGCGGACGCCGGTGACACGCAATGTCGTGCCCAGCGCACCAACGATCCGACCTCGCTGTTCGAACATCGGCGCACTGTCGAGTGCCCGGATCAGCGAAAGGCTGTCGCTGCGCATACCTACAAACCCCAGCGCGCGGCGAGCGCATCGAACTGGACCGACAGGCTCGCGACAATCTGGCCCGACGGCGCGAGGATGCGGCAATCGGTTGGCCCGAAATCGGGGTTTGCGGCAATGGTCACATGTTTGAGATCGCCGAGATGCGCGGCAAGGCCATCGACCATGGCTGCCGCGACTTCGATGGTCATCAATTTATCGCCGTCGATGCGCGCAATCGTGCGGTCGATGATCCGTTGCATGACATCGCTGTCATCAAGTTCGCCAATGATGGTGCGCGCGGCGGCGAAGGCGGCTTCGGCAATGTCGGCGCGGCGGGTTTCGGCATGGGCTTCCATGGCGCGGGCAATGTCGGCTAAACCAGTAGTCAGCGTTTCCTTAGCAGCGTCACGGGCTTCGGCCAGGCCTTCGGTGCGGGCAGCATTACGAGCGTTTGCCGATTGTTCGCGGGCCTGATCCCGCAGGTCGGTTGTTTCCTGAAGTAGCTTCAGGGCATCCCCAAATGCCACGCGGTCCCGTCGCTTGATCACCGCATGATCGCTGCTCAGCAGCGCACTGTCGCTGGCATAAGCGAGATGGAAACTCATAGCGCCAGCACCAGATCGACCGCGCTTTCGGAGGCCGCACGCGCCTCAACATCGCCCCGCGCATCGGGAAATCGCAACGCAAAGACGACGGGAAGTCCGCGTCGCATGATGTCCCATCCTTCGGCCACAATAAGGTCGGGACGGGGCAGGGGCGCGTCGTATGTTATGTCCTCATCCACATCGCCCGCGCAAACCGCATCAAGCAAATCCTCGCCCACCGCTTCTGCGAGTATGGCGAGACGTGGCCCCGATAGCTCCCGGTCAATCGCCGCGCGGTGCCGCATCAGGCCCGCCGCCTGCGCAACTTTCTCCTGCTGATCCGGCAACAGCATCAGCCAGCGCGGCACTGCGACCATATCGGCAAAATCCGGACCTCGCTCGCCCGTCCACGTCTGTGCAAAGCGAGCCCCGCGCGTGTCGGTCGTACCGAGTGCGGCTTGTTGCATGGCACGACGGGCGACGCGATCGCTCATTTCGGCGTCAGTGAAACGGGCAACCCCGCCTTGCGCCGTGAGCGGATCAAGGCCCGTCCGGCAAACAGCAGCAATGCCGCTGCGGCCAACCCGGCACAGATGCGGCCCAATGTGCCAAGCTCGATGCTGTTCGGTTGCGCCGCCGCGGTCGGCAGCGCCTGTGCCGGGACCATAACCACTGAGACGCGGTCATAGGTCAGCCCGTCAATGCCGTTGGTCACAAGCGCCTTGATCGCCCCCGTTTGACTACGCAGATCGAATCCCGTGCGATATTTGACGAACACCGACGCGGCGGATGGTTTGGCCTCGCGCGACAGCGGATCGGCTTCGGGCATCGTCAGATGTACCCGCGCTTGAACGACCCCGTCGATTTCACTGATCGTCCGGCTCAGTTCCTGACTAAGTCCGTAGATCAGCCTTGCGCGCTCCTCGAGCGGGGTCGAGGTGAAGCCTTCCTTCTTGAATACAGTGCCGAGCGAGTCATAATTCTCGTGCGGCAAACCCTGCGCGCGCAAGGTTTCAACAGCGCGGGCAAAATCATCGGGCGCGACGGTAATGCTCCAATTCTCTTTCTCGCCCGCGACTTTTGACGCCTTGATCCCGCTTTGCGACAGCACTGCAATCATTTCGTTCGCGCTGGTTTCGGTCAGCTTGCCATACACCTCCTGCTCGCCGCAACCGCCAAGCAGGAGTAGCGCAAGCAGTGCCGCATGCGGGACAAAATTAGGGACAAGGCGCGCGGTCATTGCTGTTTGAACAATTGCTGGACGCCGTCCGAACTGCGGTTGGCGATGTTCGACGTCAGCTGGGCCTGAAACATGAATTCCTGGCATTTCATGGTCAGCTGGACGATTTCGCCGGGCGTCAGTTGCCCGCCGCTGGCTTCGGCCGATGCGGCGTAGTCCGACACCGATTTTGCCTGCACGTTGACCTGATCAAGCGCATTGAACATGCCCTTGATTGCGGGCGGGACACTGCCCGAGGGCGTCAACGCCTCGATCCCGCCGACGCGCGCGAGAGATTGGTGAAAGCGCGCTTCAAGCTGGGGGGAACCGCTGCTGGTGCCGCCGGGGGGCGCGAGATCGACAGTGCGAGCACCCATCGACTTTGCCCCCAGTGATTGCGCGGCAACCGCGCCAATCGGGTCAATCGACATCGATTAACCCTTCCGTGCCATGGTTTCGAGCGCTTTCGACACGCTGTCGAGCGAGGTGTGCGAGCTTTGCGCCATAAAGCTCATCCGCATTGATTCAGCGCTGAGTTTGGTGATGTCCGATGGTTTGTCGCCGCCTGCCGAAAGCTGGTCCGATTGGGTCACGATGACATCGGCCTGCTTGTCGAGCGCGCTGCCCCAGGAACTTGCGAAGGCTTCAAACCAGTTTTTCGATTTGGTGTTGAAATCGCTCATGCTCGGCGCGGCGGCCATGTTGCCGAGCGAGGTGTTCGAAATCGGGTCGGTCATGATGTTTTCCTTTCGTTGGGTTCAGTCGTTGTTGGGGTTGGTGCGACGGGGGCGGGCGGCGATGCCGTGCCGAGGACAAGTTCCTCGATGCGGCCATCGCGTTCGAAGCTGGCGCGGCCATTGCCGATGGCGAGGATTTTGTGGCCGGTGGGCACTTGTGACCCGGCAAACCAATGCGTGCCGTCGGCGGTCACGATGTATCCGGGGGCGCCATCTACAAAAGTTGCGAGCCCGAAGGGGCCCCCGGAAAAGAAATATTGAAGGTCGCGGTCGCCGCGCACGCTGGACGTGGCGAACGAAACACGGGTGACGCCGGGCAGGTCGCGGCGGATGAGTTTGGCGAGTTCATCTTGGCGATCAACGGGGAGAAACTCGGTCGTCACCAGCAAGCTGTTGCCGCGCATCGGGCGGGCATCAGCGTCAACACCCTGCGCCCGGAGAATGTCGGTGGCGGAAGCCGCCATTGCTTGCATTGTATCGACGTCGATCGTGGCGCGACCGATGCGTTCGCCAATGACCGTGCGCAGTCGGGCAAGCTCGGCGTCGTCTTTCACCACGCCGATGATCATCGGCCCTTGTCCGGCGGGGCCATCGGTTACCGTCAAGTTGCGAAAGCCCGCGCTGGCGAGCACGGCCTGATGGCTTTGGGCATTGGTAAACTGGCCGCTGACCCATTGCGCCACAGGGCCGCCGGCGATGACGAGCAGGAGCACAGCGGCCGCAAGAACGCCATAGACCGGCCAATTGCGCTCGACCGCGATCGTGTCCCGCAACGGGTAGAGCCTCGTCGCGAGCCGTTCGGACAAGTCGGCTTGCGGCGCGGCTGGCGCAGATTCGGCGGCCACCGGCGCGATCATCGTCGAAAGCCGTTCGACTTCGGCCCAGCGTTCTGAGCCCGCGTCGCCGATTGCGATCACGAAAGCCCCGAGGGTTAGCGGCACAAAGGCGGGCAGGCTCGCATCTTCACCCGCCGCCACCGGTCGGCCCAACAGCCCGATTTCGCCCGCAACAACACGGATCGTGGCGACGTCTGCACCCAAGTGCAGCTCAAGCGACAGCCCCTTGGTCGATACGTCGCGCAGGACGATGTCATGATCGAAGGCATGGCCGATGCGCACGAACTTGCCGCTGTGGAGTCGGTGCTCCGCGCCTTTCGATTTGCCCGCGACCACGCGCAAGATCATGTTGCCGACCATCAGCGGCGGCGGAAAGGGCGCGTTCATCGCGATCCTCCAGGTTTCAAGCGGCGACCGGCGGCAAGCGCATTGAGCCGGTCCAGCGGGATGACATTTGTTGAAGCCGCGCGGGCATTCGGGTTTTGCGACAGGATGCGTGCCGTAATCAGGAAGAGCCGCTCGAAATGCGATCCGCCCTTGCTGCGCTTGCGAAACAACTGACCAACGAGGGGAATATCACCGGCGACCGGCACTTTGGATTTATAGTCATATTCGGTGTCGATGGTCATGCCGCCGATCAGCAGGCTTTCGCCTTGTTTCACGACAGCATTGGTGTTGATGCTTGATTGCTTGACGGCGGGAATGCCGTCGACAATCAGCCCGCTGGGCGAGCCGTCAACGATGTCGATGGCCAGCCGCGTGCGCAACTCGCCGCCGTCATACAGCACCGATGGATTGACGCGCATGATGAGACCTGCGGTAATCGGGAAAAGGTCCACCTGCCGGTCGCCCGCCACGCGCGCGTAATAGGTCACTTGATTATTGAACACGACCGGGATGTTGTTGAGCGTGCTCATCCGTGGGCGCGAAACAATCCGCAGCGCCCCCGATTTTTCCAGCGCGTTGATCCGCACGCTGAACCCGGCAAGCGCACCGGTCAGGATGTTTGCGCCAATATTGCCCGGTGAAAACCCTTGCGTCGGATTGGTCTGCTGCCCACCGAACAGCGCGTTGAGGTCGCTATTCTGCAAGCTGAAATCAATGCCCAGTTCCTTGAGCCGCGTCGTGTCGAGCTCGAGGATTGTTGCTTCGACTTCGATCCCGCGCGGCTCGATGTCGAGGCCACGGATGATGTCTTCATAAACGCTCATCGATTCCGGACGGTCACGGATAATGACGGCATTGTTGGTGGCGTCGACTTCGACGCGTGGTCCGTTCACATCGCGTGCGGAAAGTTGCCGGGCCGAACCACCGCTGCTGCTCGGACCTTCATCATCGTCATAATCGCGCTGCGACGCGTCGGGCGGGACCGATCCGAGCCCCCGCCCCAGCAAGCGCGGCACCGATTGCCGGGCAATATCAAAATTGCCACTGGTTGAAACAGTGTTCGATTGTCGGCCGTCGCCCATGATCCCGCGCAGGATCGAAGCGACGCCGGGGGTCACGTCCGTCCGGTCAAAACTTTTCTGGATAGTGTCATCGGCGCGGGCATAGCGCAGGTAAAAGATGCGCACTTCATAGGGGTTTCGCGAACTGGCGCGTGTCAGGACGTTCGATCGGACTGTTTGCAATGCGGCTGGTCCCGCGGTGAGCATCGGCGAGATGATCGGAACATTCGCGGGTGTGGTCGCCTTGATTGTCGGCGTAATCGCAGCGCCCGCAAACACGGCAGCCGGTGCCTTGGATGACGCCGCCAGTTGTGCGACACGCTCGAGGAAGGTTGGCACGCCGGTTGCACTGACGCTGCCGTTGGCCGCAGACAATATGTTCGAGCTGTCGCTGATCCCCATAACCCGGGCATCGCGGACGACTGTCAGGGGCCATGCGCTGGCAAAACTGCGCGTCTGAATTTCGCTGGCGGCATAAACGCGGACGACCGCGCCGTCGTAATAGGCTACGAGATTGAAGGCGCGCGACAATTGCGCCCAGATTGCGGCGGGTGTGTCCGTCCAAGTGCCATTCATTTTGGTATTCACGGCCGAGCTGACTTTGACGCGCAGCCCCGCCTGACCAAACAGGTTGGTGATGATCTTTTCAGCCGATTGATTGCGCGCGCTGATGGTGATCGTTTTGGTCGGAAAAGGTGGTGCTGCAGCTTGCACCGCAAGCGGCAGCAGCAGAAAAAGCGCGGCAAAAAGGCGCAATAAACGGGTCACTCGGCAAACTCCCTATGGGCTTGGTCGGTCAGGCTCTCGGGCGCGCTGTTAAGCTCGCCGACAATGTCGAGCGGGACCGCAGGGTTGAGTTCGTTGAAGCTGATGACGGGGACGTCGAACAAGTCGGCGGCGATGAGCAGACGAAGCGGTCGGCGCAGATCCTGTGCCGTGAGGATCGCGCGCGCGCCGCTGGCCTCAACTTCTTCGGACAAGAGCGAAATCAGCGCGCGCATCTGGTGCGGATTGATCGCAAGGCGCATCTGCCCATCGACCGAGGTCAGGGTGTGACGGATGATTTCCTCAAGCGCACTGCCGACCATCAGCACGCGCAAGCGACCGTTCTGGCATATCGGCGCAATCAAATGACGACGCATGGCAACGCGCGCGCGTTCGGCCATCGGGATCGCCTCGCGTTCATATTGGCCGATGTCACCGATTGCTTCGATCGCGTCGCGGAAATTGCGCAGCGGCACTGATTCATCGACGAGCAGGCGCAGCGTTTCGGCAATGCGCCCCGTTGGCACGGCGCGGACTGCTTCCTTGACGACTTCGGGATGCGTTTCGCCAAGCAAGTTGAGCTGATCGGTCACTTCTTGCAGTCCGAGGAACAACCCGAGATTGCGACCCAGCAGATGTTCGACATAGGTCCCGAGCCGCTCGGCGAAGTCGTCGCTGTCGATCATCCCGCTACCGACGGGGGCATCGTGAGCGAGCAAGGCCCAGCCGTTCGCGGGTGTCGCGCCGCTATCATCCGAAAGAATGCGCACGGCGGGAATGGCAACGCCGCTGCGGTTCTGCAAGTCAGTCACGCCGTCGCGCACCCGCTTGGCCAGCGCGACAAATTCGGGCGACGTCGCAGGCAGACCCACCGTCAGCCGGATCGCGTCAAGCGCCGGAAGTGCTTGTGCGGCGATCGTGGTTTCGCCTGCGATCAGCGTCGTGTCGGCAACGGCAAAGCCGGTTTTCATCCGTAGCCAGCCGCCCGATGTCGGATGATTGACGACGCCCGCAATGAGCAGGATCGCGGCGAGCGCGAGGAAAACCAGTGTCGGGAATCCGGGGATCAAGCCGAGCAGAATCGCCAGCCCGCCGGCAATCATCAGAACGTGCGGCTTGCCCGAAATCTGACGCGCGATGGCGGGGCCAAGATCACGGTCGCGGTCTTCATCGGTCGTCCGCGTGACCAGCAAACCTGCCGCCATGGCCGAGAACAGTGCGGGCACTTGCGCGACCAGCCCGTCGCCAATCGTCAGCACCGAGTATGTCGCTGCCGCTTCGCCGACCGACAGTTTGTGATACATCATGCCCACGGCCAGACCGCCGAGAAGATTGACCAACACGATGATAATCGAGGCGATGGCGTCGCCCTTCACAAACTTCATCGCACCGTCGAGGCTGCCGTGCAGCTTGCTTTCAAGCTCAAGTGTCCGCCGCTTTTCCTTGGCTTCGTCCTTTGTCAGTATGCCCGAGCGCAAGTCGCTGTCGATGGAAAGCTGCTTGCCGGGCATCGCATCCAGGCTGAACCGCGCGGCGACTTCGGCAACACGTTCCGCACCTTTCGAAATGACGATGAACTGGACAATCGTAATGATCAGAAACACCACCAGCCCGACGACGAGGTTGCCGCCCGCAACCATTTCGCCGAACTGCTGGACGATGGAGCCGCCGTCCATCTCGCTCAGGATCATCCGCGTCGTCGAAATGCTGATGGCCAGCCGGAACAATGTCGTGAGCAAAAGGACCGTCGGGAAGGTCGAGAAATCAAGCGGTTTGGTGACATAAATTGCGCTCAGCAGCAGCAGAATGCCGATTGTCATGTTGATCGCAATTAGGATGTCGAGCGCCAGCGGCGGCATCGGCATGATGATCAGCATCACGACCGCAATGATCACGCTGACGAGGATGACGTCCGCGCCACGCACGGGCAGTGCGCGGAAGCGGGGGAAGGGGAGAGTCCGCGCCAAGATCAGCGGCTCGCCGGTGATTGTTCGGCAGCCAGCTGCTGATAGTTCGCCATCACTTTACGGACATAATCCTGCGTTTCGCGATAAGGCGGAATCTGGTTGCCATATTTTGCCACGGCACCTTCGCCCGCATTATAAGCCGCCAGCACCAGCGGAAAATCATTGTACCGCGTGTATAGCCGCCGCAGCAGCCGCGCGCCGCCGTCAACATTGCTTTCGGGATGGGCGATCGCGGCACCATTGACGCCCAGCATCCGCGCTGTTCCGGGCATCAACTGCATCAGGCCGCGCGCTCCCGCATGGCTGGTTGCGCGTTCCTTATAATGCGATTCCTGTTTGATGACCGCGTGAAGCAGCAGGGGATCAATCCGGTGCCGTTCGGCAACGCGGGTGATCATGTCATCATAGGGCGTCGAATAACTAACCGGGCGCATCGCGAGAATAGCATCGCCTGATCCGACGTCCGCGCCCCCCGCGAAAGCGGCTTCGACCGGCTCCTGAAACTTCGGTGCGATCCGCATGACACTGCCGTCACTGGCATTGACCATCACGCGCAGCAGCCGTGGTTCGGCGTCCGGCGCAATGCGCAAATCGCGGGGATCAACATACTCCGCGACGCTGGCCGGGGCGATGATGATCCGGTCGGCACCGCAATCCTTCAACGAGTCAAAACCGGCAAGTGCGCCGGCACCGGCAACCCGCAGTGTGTTTTCAAACGGGCAAGGGAGCGTCGGGAAAGGTTTGTCTTTGGCGTGGGCTGGCAGCACGAATGAACTGCATAGGGCGACGAAGCCCAACCATATCAGTCTTTTCATTTGCACCGCTCCTCCAGCGCTTTCGGAAAAATCCGAAAGGCTTCAAATTCGATGCCCCACCCTGCAACCCGGTCATGCTCGTCCCGGTGGTCAGATCGCTTAACTGCAAGTGAATTACGACGATTTCAAGTCATGATTCAAAGTTGTTTTTGTTAACTCTCTTTTAACGCTGATTTACGCCGGTTTACTATCGGACCGCTGCCGCGGTGGCGCTTACTTACTTGCATGTTAGTAGGTTCAGTTGGTCATTTCGGGTGGCGAATCGGATCGTCGGAGCCAATCCAGCGCGTCGACGATTCTGAGCAAAAAACGATGTGATTACATTGATGTAAGTAGGGCGCGGAACCGATTGTGCGTTGACTCGTTGTGTGAAGTGTCCAATTTTATGGACGCGAGTCGCGGACAAGCCCCACGTCGCGACTTGCACTTTTATTGTTGCGTATCGCGCACGTCCTGTGCGTACAGACTATATTCGTTTCGTAGCCATGCTCGGGCTGCTAATGACTATTAACATTACTGTCACTATGACAGTAATGACTCGATAGTTATGGCCCTTGGTGAGGACGCGGTAACGCATGGCCGACAAGAATGACGGTGCCGACAAAAGCGAGCTTCCGACGCCAAAAAAGCTGCGTGATGCGCGGAACAAAGGCGACGTTGCCAAATCAAAAGACCTGAGCGCAGGGCTGCTGACGCTCGCTTGGCTCATCCTGTTCGCGCTTGCCTCGGGCTATGTTGCGACCGAGCTTGCCCGTCTTGCCACCGACACACTGACAGCGGCGACCAAGATGCCGTTCAATCAGGCAATGTCAGCCATCGGTTGGGCGACGGCCGTGACGCTGATCAAGATTACGCTCGTTACGCTGGTGCCGGTCGCTGCCATCGCCACTTTCGCAGAATATCTTCAGGCGGGACCAATCTTTACGTTCGAGAAAATGAAGTTCGGCCTCGACAAGCTCAACCCGATGGAAGGGCTGAAGCGGATGTTTGGCATGGATGGGCTGGTCGAACTCTTGAAAACCCTAGTGAAGGTCGGTTTCGTTTGTGTGATCGCCTACATCGTTATGCGAGCGGCGATCAGCGAAGCCGGACAACTGATCCGCCTCGCCAGCTGGTCGCCGGTCGCTGATACCGGTCCGGCGGCAGCGTTCATGACGCTTGACCTGACCTACCGCCTTACCCTGCAACTTTTCGCCATGGTCGTCGGTGTCTTTCTGTTCGTCGCGGTGGCCGACTGGTTCTATTCGAAGCACAGCTACATCAAAAAAATGAAGATGAGCATGCGCGACATCAAGCAGGAATATAAGGATGACGAAGGCGACCCACAGGTAAAGTCCATGCGGCGCGAGATGCACCAGGAATGGGCCAACCAGAATAGCCTTGGCGCAACGCGTGGATCGGCGGCATTGCTCGTCAACCCGACGCATATTGCCATTGCGCTTGATTATGACCTGGAAAAAACGCCGGTCCCGGTGATCGCCGCGAAGGGCGCAGGCGAGCTTGCCGCTGCCATGCGTGCCGAGGCCGAAGCTGCCGGCGTTCCGATCATCCGCAATATCGCGACGGCGCGGACACTCTGGGCGCGCGGCGAAATTGGTGAAATCGTGCCGCAGGATATGTTCGACGCAATTGCTGCCATCATCCTATGGGCAAAGAAAGCACGCGACGGCAACGCGCCGATGGACAATGATATGGATGCGGCGCGGCCTTTGCTCGCTCGTCTCGAAAACACCGCGGCTTAAAAGGGAAATTTATGGGAATTGGGGCCGTCTTTTCATCAATATTGGCCGTTGTCATTGCACTTGCCTTCGTGCTTGGCCTTGCGTGGGGCGTCATCTGGCTGCTCAAGAAATTTCAGGACAAGCAGTTGGGGACGACCGAAGGCGGGGGCGATGACCGACCGATCCGATTCCTGCGCTCGATGCCGCTCGGCCAGCGCGAGCGCGTGGCGCTGATCGAAGTCGGCAATGAAACAATGCTGCTCGGCGTGACCGGTGGGTCGATCACGCTGCTCGCGCGCTGGCCTGACAGCAAGGCACCCGCCTTTCCGCCGCGTCCCGGCGCGTCATTATGAATGCGCATGTCAGCATTGACGGCCTGACGGGGCTGCGTCGGATCGACCCCGACGATGCGGCGTTGGGCAGCGCGCTCTGTGCGCTGCTGCGGTGCAATGATATTCAGGCAACGCTCGTCCGCCGTGCACCGGATGCAGCGTGGTTCGCGGTCGGTGACGGCACGCATTTTCATATCGCCCGCATCGATGGCCATGCCGTGCCGCTGTCGCCCGAGCGGATATCGGATGCAGTGAAGGCGCTTGGTCATGCGGATCCAATGCTCGTTGCTATCGAGCGCGCTTTGGGCATTTCGATGGACGCCGATGCGATGAGGATGGATGCGCCGGGCGAGGCAATCATCATCAGGCTGGTTCATGGTGCAGACGAACTTCACCTCGCCATTCCCCGAGACCACGCCCGCCGCGACGAGTGGCTGCACCGTGCAGCGACACTGCCTCCCCACGCAGCGCACACGCCTTGCGTGGTCCGCATCGACGTCGTCGGACCGCGCCTTAACATCGCAGACGCCAGCGATCTGAGCGATGGCGATCTGCTGCTCATCCCCAATCGCACTGCCGCCACGCTGTCCACCGCGCATATTGCGCCAATCTCGGGGATGATCGACTTGACCACCGGCATTTTCAGCGCCGGTCAAAATGGAGCTTCCATGCCCGATGATGCCCCCACCGCCGACTTCCTGGTGCAAATCACGATCCACTTGCCCGACAGGATGACAAGCGCGGCCAGCCTATCGGTACTGACCCCCGGCACGACGCTCCCGCTCGGCCCGCTCACCGAAGGCATGCCTGTCGAACTCCGCGTGGCGGACCGGCTGTTGGCGCGCGGCGAGCTCGTGCAACTGGGGGATCGCTTTGCCGTGCTGATCGAAAGCCGCGAAGACATTGCTGACCCCGTCAGCGAAGAGACCGAATAATGGACCTCGCACAATTCACGCCCGGTTCGGCGCTCATTACAGTGGTCCTGCTCGCCCTTGCGCCGTTTTTTGCTGTCATGGTGACCAGTTTCACAAAGATCGCGGTTGTGCTCAGCCTCGTTCGCAATGCGCTCGGCCTTCAACAAGTGCCGCCGAACATCGTGCTCAACGGCCTAGCGCTCATCCTGTCGGTCTTCGTCATGTATCCAACCATCGAAAAGATGCAGGCCGCGGCTGCCATCGAGTCAGCCTCGTCTGCGACCATGCCCGGCGATGCCAAAGCCGGCGAGAACCCGCTTTCGAGCACGGGCGACATTTTCGCGACCGCCGACCGCGCCAAGGAGCCGCTGCGTGCGTTCTTGATGAAACACAGCGATCCGCGCGAACGGGCATTCTTCCTGCGCACCCAGCAACGCATCGGTGATCCCGCGACCGTGCAGACGCTCAAGGAAAGCGACTTCGTCATCGTCATCCCGTCCTTCGTCGTGAAGGAGCTGAAACTCGCGTTTCAGATCGGCTTCCTGATTTTCCTGCCCTTCCTCGTCATCGATATGGTCATTTCAAACATTCTCCTTGCGATGGGCATGATGATGCTTTCGCCAGTCACGATCTCGTTGCCGTTCAAGATACTGCTCTTCGTCCTCGTCGATGGCTGGGTAAAGCTCACGCACGGGCTGGTGCTGTCTTATGTCTAGCGATCTCATCGGCCTCACCACGCAAGCACTATGGCTGGTGCTGCTGCTCTCCGCGCCGCCGATCATTGCTGCGTCGGTGGTCGGATTGCTCGTGGCGATCATTCAGGCAGCGACGCAGCTTCAGGAACAGACGCTGCAATATACCCTCAAATTCTTTGCCATTGTCGTCAGCATTTTTGTCACCGCCAGCCTAATGGCGGGCAGTCTTTATGCCTATGCAGATTCGATCTTCTCCGGCTTTCCCGGGATGGTGCGATGACGGCGGACATTGGCACGCCACTGTTCGCGACGATCCCTTGGCTTGATCAGTTGCTGACAGTGGGCACCGCGTCGGCGCGCTTTGCTTTTGCCTTCATTTTCGTGCCCGTGTTTTCGACCGAAGTGATGCCGCCGACCGTGCGCAACAGCATTATCGTGACCTTCGGCCTTGTCGCGCTCTCGCTCCAGCCCAATTTTGCGCCTGCAAATCTCTCGGCAATGGGCTGGGCGACGATGCTGCTTAAGGAAGCAGCAGCAGGCGGCATAATCGGCCTGTTCTTTGGCACGATGCTCTGGGCGATGGCGGCGGCGGGCGAGATTATCGACACCAAAGTCGGGGCAACCGTGGGCCAGTTGATCGACCCCTTAAGCGGCGTCACCACCTCGCTCACCGGCATCCTCCTTGGCCGGTTCGCGCAAGTCGTGTTCGTCAGCGCGGGCGGGCTGACCCTGCTCGTCGGCACGGTAATGGGCAGCTATATCATCTGGCCGCTCGGCCCCGGCGGGATCAATCTCAACCTGCGAGCCGTGCAATATTTCGAAGGCGAATTCGGGCGGTTGTTTACGCTCGCCTTCCTGTTCGCCGCGCCTGTGCTGACCGTGCTCTATGTCATCGATGCGTCGATGGGGTTTCTCAATCGCTTTGCGCAACAGTTCAATGTCTTCTCGCTCGCCCTGCCGATCAAATCAGTCGCGGCGGCGATCATCCTGATCCTCTGCCTGCCGCTGCTCGCCGACGCCGTGATCGGCGATTTGCGCAGCCGCGAAGGCATATCGGGTGGCATCCTTGATCGCGTGGGGAGCGTTACGAGATGAACGCGAACGAAGACCCCCGCCTGTTCGGTGGCCTCGCTGCGGCGGCGAGCCCTGCGATACCCCGCGTCGTGCCCGTAAAAACCGGCGCGCTCCCCGGCGAAGGCATCACCGACACCGCCGAACTCGCTCGCCTTGTCGGGATGCTCCGCGCGTCCGAAGCCGCCAGCGCACCGCAGCGGCGAGACATCGTGATCGGTGAATTCACGGTCTCCGGCCCGCGCGTGCCCGAACATCATATTTCCGTCTTGCAACATCTGACGCGCAACGAAGCTGCCGTTCTGCGTTTCCTCGGCTGGGGCCGCGCGAATGCCGACATCGCGACGCTGCTCGACATGACCGAAAACACCGTGCGAACCCACATGAACAACGCGATCCGCAAACTGGAACTGGACGGCGTGCGCGAGCTGAACAGCCTGGCGGGGCTGCTGTTCCTGCCGATTGACTAGCGCGCAGCGTAGGCACGATTTAGCGATGCTAAATCGACCATGCGCAAGTGCGGCCGACAAGCCAGCGGCTTGATCGACGACGTGGCTTTGCCACGGCGTAATGCGTGGTTGCTACCCCCGCCGCCCCATCATTTTGCCGAGCAAGAACACCCCGCCGATCCCTGCGCCACCGGCGGCGGCCATCAGGAGGTAGGGCGGTGATGTGTCGTTTGCGGCGGCGGGCACCGGTGCGGTGTTGACGGCGAGCGCTTGCTCAGGGGTGCCGGGTGCGGAGTCAACAGCGCCGGTCTTACGCGCAGGGACAAAGCCTTCGTCGGTGAGAGTCATGCCGTTGAGATCAAGTCCCATCTCGCGTGCACCCTTCGCGATTGCCGCGCGCGCTTTGGCGAGCATCGCGGGATCGGATTTATAGGTGTCGATCGTATCGCCAATCATCGCGGCTTGCACAAGCATGGCTTCGGACAGCTCCTGCTTGCCGGCATCGGTGGCAGACGCAAATTCTGAGGTAGCGGCCAGCGCATTGCTTGCCTGTCGCTTGACCATCGCCATCTGCCCCGGCGTTGCGTCGTCGCTGCGCCCCTTTGATCCCATCCACGCGCTGACCCACCACACGGCATAAGCATCAGCAACATTGTTCGCGCGCATGCCATAGGTCTGCTGCATCTTCTGATCGATCATCCCGATGATGTCGGTCGATGCGAAAAGCTGCGCCATCTTGGCGGCACCAGCGGGATCGGTGGCGCGCGACTTTTCGACAAATTTGGCAAGGTTGATTCGGGTGCGGGATTTCGAATTATTATATGAAAAGGATATTTGCGTAACTGGTGTAGATGTCCGGTTTCTGACGACATTATCGGCTTGGCCCGCCGCCTCCATCATCGTTGTTTCTTGCGAATAAATGGCCATTCCCGTCATGTCCATTGCTGCACCCGAGTCATAGTCTTGGGCAACGGCGGGTGCACAAAGTGCCGCGAAAATGATCCCGCCAAGCAACGAAACCAATGCGAACGCCAAAACACGCATAACTGACCTCATGCAAAACGCCTCCGGCTTTTGATGCACCGAGGCCCGAGATGTTGCAACGTTGGTTATAAATGTTTGCAAGCATCTAAAGCGCGCTGATGTTGCTGTCGACAAGCAGAAATCCGCTAACGGATGAAAACTAAACGAATCGTTTAGGCAAACTAAACGATTTGTGGAGTTCGCGACTCAATCTGGCCTGTCAGAACGGTCAACGTAGGCAGGACAGCCGGTCCTTCCGAAACGAAATTTGCAGCAGGAGACAGATCATGAGCTTTCTCAGTGGAATTATGAAATCGATCATCAACCCCGCAACGCTGATGCAGCTTGCCATGGGACCAGCCGGTTGGGCTTCGCTGGCGACTAAGATGATTGTGTCTGCGGTCGCACAGCAGGTCATCCAGCAGTTGGGACAGAAGCTTGGCCTGCCCCAGTCGGTGATCAGCATGGCACAAAGTGCGTTCGCAGCAGCCAGCGGAACTGAGGGTGGACCCATGAATTTCAAGGACGCAGTGGCTCAAGTTGCCGCGGAAAGCGGAATGTCCGCTTTTCAACAGGGGCAGCTTCAGCGCGCGACTGAAAAAACCTATGACAATATGAGCAAGATTGTCGAAAACATGATGCGTAAGGTTGGTCAAGGAAGCGACGAGGATGAGGCAGCATCGGTCGGCTCGGGTTCAGGCAGCGTTTTGATGCGCATTGCTCGTGCAATGGGCAAGCTCATGGACGAAAAGATGAACGCGATGGCAGCTAAGGGTGACCAACTCGGGAAACTCGGAAACGACGGTGCGCTCACCAAGGACGGCAGTTTTAATGCCAAGGGTCAGTCTCAATACGGAAAGCTCACGAGCGAAATGCAGGCGCTCGGACAAGAGCTAAGCATGATCTCGCAGGCAGTTAGCAACTCACTCAAATCGATTGGCGAAGCATCGACGACAATGGCACGCAAGGGCTGACTTCCGACATTGAGGTGTTTGAGAAAATATTGTATTCCCAGTCTATTGGGGACTGGGAATACTTTTTTGGAGGTTCATCATGCGATTCCTCACGACCATCTCAATAGCCACCTCAATTTTCCTGCTGTCCGCATCCGGACATGCGCAAAGCGTTTTCGGAGGGTATAATCCAGGATATGCGATGAACATGGATGTTGCCATGAACGGGGCTCGCAATGGTCGTGTAATTTGCGGGCGAACATATTCGGACGACAATGAAAAGGCCAATCTGCTTAGACTTGAGGCTAACGGAAAGTGTGGAACTTCCATCTCTGGTAAACTCGTGTCGGCAAACAGGGCCACAGCAAGTAGCAGTCCAGCCTCAACAAATTATCAGCCTTCCGCCTCGCGCCGCCAAGCCAACCTCGCATCCTTTGTTAATAAAACGCGCTCGATAGATCCCGCCGGTGCGGTTCAGATGCAGAAGCTGTTCGCCTCGACCGACATCATCGGGCTGATCGACCAGAAGATGCAATCGACCTATGGCATGCGCGCCAACAATGTCGCCGATGCTTATGCGGTGTGGTGGGTCAGTGCGTGGATGGGGTCCAAGGGACGCAGCGATGATGCGACCCCCGGGCAGATGGCGATGGTCAAGCGGCAGGCGGGCAATGCGCTGGCCGCGACGCCTGAATTCGCATCCGCCACCGACGCCGGCAAACAGGAACTGGCCGAAGCGTTGCTCGTGCAAGCCGCGATGATTGGCGATACGATCGACACCTATAAATCCGATCCCGCGATGCTCGCCAAAGCGCGCGCGGCAATCGCGAAGGGTGCACGCGAGATGGGACTTGATCTCAACGGCATGACCCTCACCGATGAAGGCTTCGTGCCCGCGCGTAAGACCAGCGCTGCCGATCCCACACCCAGCACGCCCGAACAAGCGCTCGCCGCCAACACCGCGCCTGCACCCGCGGCTGCAAACGACACATCATCGCCCTACCTCCTGATGGCCGCCGCCGGTGGCGCAGGGATCGGCGGGGTGTTCTTGCTCGGCAAAATGATGGGGCGGCGGGGCTAAATCGATTCCCAGAGCGCCGCATCATAGCGGTCAGACCGCGACAGGATCGATGTCATCGCGGGCAGGTGCCCCGTTTTGCGCAGCCAGCCGGTGCGGGCGAGGGCGTCGTCATAAACGGGGTTGGCGTAAATAATCCGCAGTTTCGTCGGATTTGCCTGATCGGCGCGCGCCTTGCCGAGATTAACGAGCACTTCTTCGAGGATCGCTTCGCCGAACGGGTGAAACATATAGAGGATGGTCATACCGGGCTCGTTGAAATCAAGCGCGTTGGCGCAGACGAATTCGATGTCGCGGTTGCTGAGGATACTGTGCTGGCGGTTATACTCCGCCCCGTCGGTCAGTTTCTGCACGAGATCGACACCAACCGCGCGCTTTGCGCCGAGCCAGCTTGCCGCGAAAACCGTGCGGCCATAGCCTGCGCCGAGGTCGACAAACAAGTCATCGGGGCCAATATTGACTGCGCGGAGATAGCGGAAGGCGTCGCTATAGGCAGAGGGCACGAAGGGGAGGTTGGCGGTGCCGGTTTGAAATGATCCGCTACCCGGATGCGATCCAAAGGTGCGGACGCCCAGCTTGCGGTCCCAATATTCATCGAGCGGATTTTTGATCCGGTTTCTCAGGTTGAGACCATGCAGTCGATCAAGCAAGCTAGCCATAATGCCCCCAGAAACCGTCTATGGCGTTTGGCGGATTAGCCCCGCACAAATCAACCTGTTTTAGAGGCATGCCTCAAGGAAGGGCTGGTCAAAACCATATTGCCGCGCCTTGTCGAGCGTATAGGGGCGCAGGCCCATCGCACGATATTCGCCGATGATCTTTCCGTCGGCGCTTTCGTCAAGATATTCGAACTTGAAAAGCTGCTGCGTCACGATGACGGGACCTTCCATGCCGACGATTTCGGTGATGTCGGTCACGCGGCGTGAGCCATCGCGCAGACGCTTCACCTGAATGACGAGGTCGACCGAATCCGCGATCTGGCGCGAAATGGCTTCCTTGGGCATCTTGATGTCGCCCATCATCACCATGTTTTCCATACGCGCGATGGCTTCGCGCGGGCTGTTGCTGTGAAGCGTGCACATCGAACCGTCATGGCCGGTGTTCATGGCGGCCAGAAGGTCGAAACACTCCTGACCACGAATTTCGCCGAGGATGATCCGGTCGGGACGCATACGCAGCGCGTTCTTGACGAGATCGCGGATCGAGATTTCGCCCTGACCTTCAAGGTTCGCCGGTCGCGTTTCGAGCGGCAGCCAGTGCGGCTGTTGCAAGCGCAGTTCGGCGGCATCTTCGATCGTCAGCACACGCTCGCCGGGGTCGATCATTTTCGACAAAGCGTTGAGCATGGTGGTTTTACCCGAACCCGTGCCGCCCGAGATGACGATGTTGAAACGACACGCGCCAGCGATCTTCAGCGCCGTCGACATTTTTTCGGACATCGAACCGCCCTTGGCCATCATGTCGAGCGTGATTGGCTTGGCGGAGAATTTACGAATCGAGATCGCCGTGCCGCGCAGTGACAGCGGCGGCACGATGACGTTAACACGTGAACCATCGGCAAGACGGGCATCGGCAAGCGGCGTCGTCTGATCGACGCGACGGCCAACCGAGTTGCAGATTCGCTGGGCAATCTGGAACAGATGCTCTTCATCGCGGAACTGGATCGGCGCGATGAGCAGCTTGCCCTTTTGTTCGATATAAGTCTGGTCGGGACCATTGACCATGATGTCGGTGATCGTCGGATCGTTGAGCAGCTCTTCGAGCGGCCCGAGACCCAGCAATTCGTCGACCAGCACCTTTTCGAGCGCAAATTGCTCGCGCCGGTTGAGGGTGAATTTCAGCTCGGCCAGCACTTCGCCAATGATCGGGCGGAATTCCTCGGCGAGTTCTTCCTTGTTCAGCGTTGCCGCCGCTTCGGGATCGACGCGCTCGAGCAGACGCGGGAGCACTTGTTCTTTAATCTTGTGGACGCTGGCCTCAAAGCCTTCGGCCTTGGGCGCGATTTCCATGTCGCTGGCCTGGCGGTCATTCAGCCGCGTCATTGCATCCGAATGATCTGGCATTGCCGGCTCAATCGCAGCGCCGGGCAACGGGGCCGCGTCCAGCGGGGGAAATTGCTTTCCGCCTTCGTCAGGCGCTGCGGCACCGCCGCCTTGCATAGGGCGTGCAACACCGAACGCCGGGCGATTTCCCGTTGGCGTCCCGCCTGCTCCACCACGTTTTCCGAATGCGCTCATGCTTTACCCTGCAACGACTGAGGCCACGGAAAACAACCTGTGGCGATTTAGGGTGAATAGAACGGAAACTTTTATAATGTCCTAACTTGCCGTCCATACGCGATTAATCGTTCGAAACGGATACATTCCTCTCGCGTTTCAGCAATTCCAGTTTGCGCTCAAGGCCGTAAGCATAGCCGCCGGGCGACCCATCGGACCGGATAACGCGGTGGCAGGGGATCAGGACAGCGACGTTGTTGGCACCATTGGCGGATCCCGTCGCGCGAACCGCACCGGGCTTTCCGACGGCAGCAGCGATTTGCGCATAGCTGCGCGTTTCGCCGGGAGGAATGGCCATGAGTTTCTGCCACACCGCTTGCTGGAATGCCGTTCCGGCCACGTCGAGGGGGAGGGAAACCATGTGTGCCGGGTCGTTCACAGCGGCAACTGCGGAGGCAACGAGATTGCCCATTGCCGCATCACCCGCCTCGATCACGGCATTGGGAAAGCGGCGATGGAGTTCGCGCTCGTCCTCGTCAAACGACAGGCGGCAAATTCCCCTGTCGGTCGCGGCAAGGAGCATCTTGCCCAGCGCCGTATCTGCGACGGTCCAGCGGATCGTCACACCCGCGCCGCCATTTTTCCATGCGCTCGGCGTCATGCCCAGTCGTCCTTTCGTTTCAGCGTAAAATCGGCTCGGCCCCGAATAGCCTGCCTCGTAAATAGCGTCGGTTACCGATCCCTTGCCATTTAACGCAGTCTCCGCGCGTTTGGCGCGAAGACCGCGCGCATAAGCGGCCGGTGTCACGCCGGTATCGCGTTTGAACAGTCGATGGAAATGATGCGGCGCATAGCCAACAGCAGCAGCGAGGTAATCGAGGGCAGGGATGTCCTCTGCGCCGTCAATAAGGCGCAATGCCTTTTCGACAGCTTCACGATCCCGCCCAACCTCATCGGGCGTGCACCGCAGGCAAGCGCGATACCCCGCAGCTCGTGCCCCGGCGCCGTCGGCAAAATACTCGACATTCTGCTTGAGCGGATGGCGGGCGGGACAGCTTGGTTTGCAGTAAATACCGGTCGTCTTGACCGCGCCGACGAACATACCGTCAAAAGCGCGGTTGCGGGCGGAAAAAGCGGCCCATGCTTTATCGGGATCGATCATTGTCATGCAATCGTTCTAGACACCATAAACGCTCGACTCGTCCCGTTGCTTGCGGTCAAACATTCGCCGCGAACAATGCCAGCGTCCGCTCGCGCGCAAGGTCTGCGCTCGGCTCGTGATAGTCCTTTCGCCGATCTGAGTTAAACCCGTGCCCCGCTTCATAATCGTGCACCGTGACCCCGGGATGCGCCGCCGCGATCGCGTCGACATCCTTCATCGGAATCGACTCATCGAACCGCCCGAAGTGCAAAATCGTCGGACACATCGGCTTTTCGTCAATGAACGGCATGATGTGGCCACCATAATAGCCCGATGCCGCCGCCAGCCCTTTGACCCGACAGGCGCTGAGAAAACTCATCGTGCCGCCATAGCAATAGCCGGTGATGAAGACCGGCCCTTTGTTCACCAGCGCATCCACGCACGTCTGAATGTCGGCAACCGATAACTCGATTGGGTGCAGCACGCGCGCCAGTTCGATGGCTCGCGCGAATTGCTCGTCGTTGTAACCCGCCTGAAATCCGGGATGCTCGCGGTCGTAAAGCGCGGGGGCGAGCACTTCATAACCATCCGCCGCATAGTCATCGCACAGCTCGCGGATGTGTTCGGTCACGCCAAAGATTTCCTGAATGAGAACCAGTCCGCCCTTGCGCGGGCTGACCGGCACTGCGCGGTAAACGTCAACGTCGGCCCTATCGGTCATCGTCATTTTCTCAAAAGGCATTTTGTGGCTCCTGACTCTTTGCGGTGCGCTTCGGATAGCGCCGCAGGAAAACGATGATCAGCCCCATACCGACAACCGATGGCACCGCCCAGATCACGGGGTTGAACGCAAGATGCGGGACATGTGCAATCAGCCCGACCGAGAGAAACGCGGTGTAGGCCGCGATTCCCGTCGCCACCATCGCTTTCAGATGCTCGGGAATATAATCCGCCGGTCCGCGCGCCGCTTTGAAGATATACCAGAGGTAGGTCATCGTCGTGCCAAAGCCGAGGATTGCGACCAGGATCATCAGCGGCTGGCGCAACATGATCCCCTGAACGAAGCAATTCACGCCTGCGACAAACACGACAATTTGAAGCACCACCATCGACCAGTGCCGGTTCGCATCATGGTTGCGCTTGTTGGCGATCATCTGAAGGCCATAGCGCGTCATGCTCATCGTCAGCAGCGCGAGATAGATCATCATCCAGCCCAGCAGTCCCCGATAGAGCGGCTCGTCGGTCAATTGCGTATGCATGGCGGTCGGCCAGACGACCGACAGCAACCCCATCCCCAGTGCCTGAAAACACGCCACATATATAGATGCCGAAAACACCCGCCCATAATAACGATGGCGCGGCCCGCCCTTGCGCGTTGCAATCGTGGCCCAAAAGCTCGTCAGCGCAACAATCCCCGCGCCGACATGCACAGCAAGGAAGAGATGAAAGAGCCACGGCATGGCAAACAGCATGGGATAGGCGAATTGGCTTCGCAAGTCCTTCTGACCATCTTGCATCGCAGCAAATCGGGTGCTAACCGCGCGCCATTCCTGCCGCAGGACGCTTTGCCGTCCCACCGCGCGCAGGGCCCAAACGTCGTTTAAAGGACATGACCACGCGTGGAGAATTCCGGCGCCATTCAGGCTAGCTTATCGGGGCGCTACGCATCGGCGCTGTTCGATCTGGCGCGCGAATCAAAGGCAATTGAGAAAGTCGAATCGAGCCTTAGCACCCTCGAATCAGCGATGGTGCAGTCGGATGATTTGCGTCGTCTCGTCGCCAGTCCGCTGATCGCGCGCGGTGCCGCTGCCAATGCAGTCAAAGCGGTTGGCGCGTCGCTGAAGCTTGATACCCTAACGACCAATTTCCTCGGTGTGCTCGCGTCGAACCGTCGCTTGTCGCAACTTGGCAAAGTCATTGCATCGTTCCGTGATCTCGCCGCCAACCATCGCGGCGAAGCCAGCGCCACCGTCACAACCGCGCACGGCCTGTCCGATGCGCAGGTCACCGCACTGAAAGCCAAGCTCAAAGCCCGCGTCGGTCGCGACGTTGCTGTCACCATGAAGACCGATCCTGCCATTTTGGGCGGGCTCATCGTCAAAATCGGATCACAGCTGATCGATTCGTCGATCCGCACCAAACTCAATACTCTCGCGCATGCGATGAAAGGCTAAACATGGACATCCGCGCCGCTGAAATTTCCCGCGTTATCAAGGACCAGATTGCGTCCTTCGGCACCGAAGCCGAAGTCTCCGAAACCGGACAGGTGCTGTCGGTCGGTGACGGCATCGCCCGCATCCACGGCCTCGACAATGTTCAGGCCGGTGAAATGGTCGCCTTTTCGAATGGCGTGCAGGGCATGGCGCTCAACCTCGAAGCCGATAACGTCGGCGTCGTCATTTTCGGGTCGGACTCGGAAATCAAGGAAGGCGATGTCGTCAAGCGGACCGGCACCATCGTGGACGTGCCCGTCGGCCGTGGCCTGCTCGGCCGCGTGGTCGACGGTCTCGGCAATCCGATCGATGGCAAAGGGCCCATCGTTTCCGACCAGCGCAGCCGCGTTGAAGTTAAGGCACCCGGCATCATCCCGCGTCAGTCGGTGCACGAGCCTGTGCAGACGGGCCTCAAGGCACTCGACGCCCTCGTTCCTGTGGGTCGTGGCCAGCGCGAACTGATCATCGGTGACCGTCAGACCGGTAAGACCGCGGTCGCCATCGACACCTTCATCAACCAGAAGGAAGCGCACAAGGGCACGAACGACGCCGACAAGCTGTTCTGTATCTACGTCGCCATTGGACAGAAGCGTTCGACTGTCGCGCAGATCGTCCGCGCTCTCGAAGAAAATGGCGCGATGGAATATACCGTCGTTGTCGCCGCGACAGCATCCGAACCAGCGCCGCTTCAGTTCCTCGCGCCCTACACCGGCTGCGCGATGGGTGAATATTTCCGCGACAATGGCATGCACGCGCTGATCGTTTATGACGATCTGTCGAAACAGGCGGTTGCGTATCGCCAGATGTCGCTGCTGCTGCGCCGCCCGCCGGGCCGCGAAGCCTATCCCGGCGACGTTTTCTATCTGCACAGCCGTTTACTCGAACGTGCGGCGAAGCTGAATAAGGACAATGGCTCGGGGTCGCTGACCGCGCTGCCGATCATCGAAACGCAGGCGGGCGACGTGTCGGCCTACATCCCGACCAACGTGATTTCGATCACCGACGGCCAGATTTTCCTCGAAACCGACCTGTTCTTCCAGGGCATCCGCCCCGCAATCAACGTGGGGCTTTCGGTGAGCCGCGTCGGCTCTGCGGCGCAGACCAAGGCGATGAAGAAAGTCTCAGGCTCGATCAAACTCGAACTCGCGCAATATCGCGAAATGGCGGCGTTCGCGCAGTTTGGTTCGGACTTGGACGCCTCGACGCAGAAGCTCCTCAACCGCGGCGCGCGTCTGACCGAATTGCTCAAGCAGAAGCAGTTCTCACCCATGCCCTTTGAAGAGCAGACCGCGTCGATCTTCGCAGGCACCAACGGCTATCTCGACAACATTCCGGTCAGCGATGTGACGCGATACGAAGAAGCGATGATCTCGGACCTGCGCACCAATCATGCAGGCGTCTTGAAGACGATCCGCGACACCAAAGACTTGGGCGACGACGCGAAGTCGGGGCTGAAGTCGGCGCTTGATGCCTTTGCGAAGACGTTTGCGTAAGTGGCCAGCCTCAAAGCCCTGAAAGTCCGCATCGGCTCGGTGAAGTCGACGCAGAAGATTACCAAGGCGATGAAGATGGTCGCCGCGGCAAAACTGCGCCGTGCGCAGGAGGCTGCGATTGCCGGTCGTCCCTATGCCGAAAAGCTCGAAGCCGTGATGGCTTCGCTCGCCTCGAAAGTGACGGTCAGTGCGTCATCGCCCAAGCTGCTCGCGGGCACCGGCAAGGATCAGGTTCATCTGATCGTTGTCGCCACGTCCGAGCGTGGCCTTGCGGGTGCCTTCAACACCAACATCGTCCGCGCCGCGCGCAAGAAGGCCGAAGAGCTGGAAGCAGCAGGCAAGACGGTGCTTTTCTATCTCGCGGGCAAAAAAGGCCGTGTTCTCAAGCGGTTCTATCCCACCGGCGTGCTGCACGATCAGGAAGTCGGCCATATCAAGAAGCTCGCTTTTGCCGATGCGCAGGTCGTCGCCGAAGACCTGATGGCGCGTTACGAAGCGGGCGCTTTCGACGTCGCGCATTTGTTTTTTGCGAAATTCCAGTCGGCCTTGGTGCAGAACCCGACCGGCATCCAGATCATTCCGGTGCCGCTATCCACCGCAGCCGCTGCGCCGACGGCATCGCTGGCTTCGGTTGAATATGAACCCGACGAGGAAACGATCCTCGCCGACCTGCTTCCGCGCAACATCGCTATCCAGGTTTTCCGCGCGATGCTCGAAAACGCTGCCTCCGAACAGGGCAGCCGCATGACCGCGATGGACAATGCGACGCGCAACGCGGGCGACATGATCAACCGCCTGACCATCCAGTACAACCGCACGCGGCAGGCAGCGATCACGACCGAACTCATTGAAATTATTGCTGGCGCGGAAGCGCTCTAGTGAGGGGTTATGTTGTGATGATTGGTGGAATGGCCTTGGCGTCTTGTGCGTCGACAGCTGCTACCATTGGGGCCATGCCATCCAACAGGCAGGTTTTCGGCGCGGTCGATGAAGATGATTTCAAGAGCGCATTTGCGGCTGTAAACTGCGAGGGCCGCACAGAATGCTATAACTCTAGGCCCAACGTCAGAGTTCGAGGCATCGCTTGCAAACCGTTAGCCGAACAAAGAGCAAGCTGCTCCTACGAGGCATATGGCTCAGCCGGAGATGGTTGGACGCACAACACGGCAGATTTCGAAGTTGGAATTGGTTTAGATGGAAAAACCAAATGGCTTCTCAAGAAACCAAATTGAATTAAGGAACGAAAATGGCAACCGCAGCTCCCACCGCAAAGAAGCCCGCCGCCAAGAAGGCCGCAGCCCCCAAAGCTGCTGCGCCCAAGGCGACTGCACCCTTGCAGACATCGAACAATGTCGGCGCGATTTCGCAGGTTATCGGCGCGGTCGTCGATGTGACTTTCGAGGATCAACTTCCGGCGATTCTCTCGGCGCTCGAGACTGACAACAACGGCGTGCGCGTCGTCCTCGAAGTCGCGCAGCATCTCGGCGAAAATACCGTGCGCACGATTGCGATGGAAGCGACCGAGGGTCTGACCCGCGGCCAGCGCGTGGTCGATACCGGCTCGCAAATTCGCATGCCGGTTGGCCCGATGACATTGGGCCGCATCATGAACGTCATCGGTGAACCTATCGACGAGCGCGGCCCCATCGGCGCGACGCAGTCCGCACCGATCCACGCGAAGGCGCCTGAATTCGTTGACCAGTCGACCGAAAGCGCGATTCTTGTCACCGGCATCAAGGTCATCGACCTGCTCGCCCCCTATGCGCGCGGCGGGAAGATCGGGCTCTTTGGCGGTGCTGGCGTCGGCAAGACCGTGCTCATTCAGGAACTGATCAACAACATCGCCAAGGGGCACGGCGGCGTGTCGGTGTTCGCAGGCGTTGGCGAACGCACCCGCGAAGGCAATGATCTCTATCACGAATTTCTCGACGCCGGTGTTATCGCCAAGGACAAGGACGGCAACCCGACGCCCGAGGGATCGAAGGTCGCCCTCGTGTTCGGCCAGATGAACGAACCCCCCGGCGCCCGCGCGCGCGTGGCCCTGTCCGGCCTGACCATCGCCGAATATTTCCGCGATACCGAAGGGCAGGACGTGCTGTTTTTCGTCGACAATATTTTCCGCTTTACGCAGGCGGGTTCGGAAGTGTCGGCACTGCTCGGCCGCATTCCTTCGGCGGTGGGTTATCAGCCGACGCTGTCCACCGACATGGGGGCGCTGCAGGAACGGATCACGTCGACCAACAAGGGCTCGATCACGAGCGTCCAGGCGATCTATGTCCCCGCCGACGATTTGACCGACCCCGCACCAGCAACCTCGTTCGCGCATTTGGACGCGACGACGACGCTCAACCGCGCGATCTCCGAACTCGGCATCTATCCGGCGGTCGATCCGCTCGACTCGACGAGCCGCGTTCTGACGCCTGCCGTTGTGGGCCAGGAACATTATGATACGGCGCGCAAGGTTCAGGAAACATTGCAGAAATACAAGTCGCTGCAGGACATCATTGCCATTCTCGGCATGGACGAACTGAGCGAAGACGACCGCCTGACCGTCAGCCGCGCGCGCAAGATCCAGAAGTTTCTGAGCCAACCGTTCCACGTCGCCGAAGTGTTCACCGGGATCAGCGGCAAGTTCGTGCAGGTCGAGGACACGGTGAAGTCATTCAAGGCGGTGGTCGATGGCGAATATGACCATCTGCCCGAAGCGGCCTTCTACATGGTCGGCGGCATCGAAGAAGCTGTCGCCAAGGCACAGAAGCTGGCCGAGGACGCCTAAGTGGCCGACCTCCACTTTGAGCTCGTCACGCCCGAACGCGCGGTGTTGAGCACCGACGCGCATATGGTTGTCGTGCCCGGCAGCGAAGGCGACATGGGCATCCTCGCCGGTCACGCGCCCGTCATGACGACGATCCGCGATGGCGAAATCCGGATTTATTCGAACCCGACGACCGTGGTGCAGCGCATTACGGTTGCGGGCGGGTTCGCCGAAGTCAACGAATCCGGGCTGACCGTACTCGCCGAACAGGCAACGCTGGTCGCTTAGGGGGCGATTACTTGCTGCCCATCGGCAGATAATCGAACCGGAAAGCCTTCGTCCCGTCGATCATCGAAATCTCGGCCTTGAGCATACTTCCCTCGCGCCAGTAACGGACGCGCTGCGGGTAATCATGTGCGGCGTTGGCGAAGATGATCTCGGTCGGTCCATGCGACACCATCAGAAATTTGGTCGCAGGAACGCCACGCGGCATGGCCCAGAATGCGAGCTTGCCGTTCTCGTCATGCGCAATCCGCGTCGATTCCCAGACGATCAGCTTTTCACCTTTGCCTATGCGCGCGGCACCAATCATGATGCCACCACGCGGGGGTGTCCAATACTCGTCGCCCCAATCGGCTCCGTCGCTATATGCCCAAGCGCCGGTAAGCCATGCGGGAAGCTGATCGGGCGCGGCGGCAAACACAGGCGCGGGTGCCAGTAGCAGTGCGAAGGCCCAGAAATATTTTGTCATGGTTTCACATCCCCTCCTGTTGCCGCGCCTGATTGGCACTCGAACACGATCCGCTCGTTCGGCGTTTGTGGCAAGACCGCGCGGATGGCGGTTTCCATATCGGCGACTGACTGGCGCTGCGCCGGATCAGGCGTGCAGGCGTTGTTTTTATACCGTGCCCGGATCGCGCGGGCTTTGTCCATGGCGTCCGCGCCCATCAGGAAGCGTTCGATGGTGTAGCGCGTTTTCGCGGGATCATAGCTCTGGATCGTGATCGTCGCTTCGGTGTTGGGAACGAACGTCCGACTCCAGATCCCTGCGTTTGACCCATATTGTGTCTTGCCGTTGACGCAGCCGGTGTCGGCCCACGTGATCGGGACATTATCGGTTTTGGAAACCGTGACGCGGCTGCGCTCGGCGCTGAAAATGCACATTTTTGCGCCGTCGGCTGTGGCTGCCGCCGCAAGTTTTACGGGCACAGCGGGATGTGCGGTGGCATAGCGATCCTCGACGTCGGTTAGCTTCGGGCGGGTCAGAAACACAAACACAGCACCGAGCATCGCAATCCCGCCCAGTCCCAACGCAACTGGTGCAAACCGGCGCTGCTGTTTCGTGCGCCTGCCATAAAGCACAATCCCGCCGACCGCGCCGACAAGCCCAAGGCCGAACAGCGCGGCGGCCATCGCCATCCCATTTTCGCGCTCGGCTAGGATGTCGTCGCGAATGCGCAGTTTCTCTGCGGCGGCCTTGGTCGCGTCGCTTTCCGCCCGTTTGGCAGTAACGGCAGCGGCATCTTCATCCGCGCGGATCAGCGCCGCTTCGCGCGCGGCAACATCACCTTGTGACAGGCAGGGCGTGGTCGCAAGCGAGGGCGTGACTTTTGATTTGGCAAGAAACGCCACCACTTCGCGCGCGGTGATTGCAAAGGCAAAGGTCGAATCAATCCCTTCGCTGATCGACAGGAAACTGTTGATGCCGATGATCCGGCCACAGGTGTCGATCAGCGGCCCGCCAGAATTGCCGCGCCCGATTGCGGCATCATGAAGCACCGTATCGAACCGTTCGTTGCGGCGAAGTCCGCCAACATTGCCGAGGCTTTTGACGGGCGATTGCGGGCGGATCACGTCTTCGACGGCAGACGCCATCGCTCGGTCCACGCCGTACGGATAGCCGAGCGCCGCCACGCTCATGCCGTCGCCGATTGCGCCCGTGTAGATCGTCGCGGGCGTGATGCTCCCCGATTTGAGCGCAATAATCGCCAGATCGAGCGCGGCGGAATAAGCCACGACCTCGCCGACATAGCGTTTGCGCCCCTCCGACGGTACGATGCCGACAAAGCCGCCGCGCTCGACTGCCGCCTCGACAACATGCGCGTTGGTCACAATCCGCGTCGGCGAAATCGCGACGCCGCTGCCCATGCCCAGCGCCTCCCGGGTGCCGGTTTCGTCGGGGGCGAGGACGACGACGCGAACGACACTGCGTGCGGCGGCATCAATGTCGGGGTTGGATTGGGCAAAAAGGGGTACCGATACGAGCACCGTGATCGCGACGCATAACGCACGGATAAGCAGATTCATTTGGTTTTCCCGGTCGTGGTCTCGCTTTCCTTTACGGGCGGAATGGCCGGACCGGAAGGCTCAAGCATTGCGCGGGCTGCGTCGCGTATGCCCGGCGAATGTGGATGATTGAGCAAAGGCGCGAGGACCGCGCGGGCGTCGGCGCGCTTGTCGGTTCGCATCAGATAGTTGGCGTAGGCAAAACGCAAATTGGGAACTTGCGGGGCCAGTTCCAGCGCCCGGTACAGCCCATCGGCGGCAATTGTTGGTGGCCTAATGCCTTCGCCTTGAAACGCATTATAATATTCGGACAGTGGGAAGGGATCATCGGGTGCGGCGCGATTGGCTTTAACAATCAGCGTTCGGATCGCTTTCCAGCCGCCGGGATATTTGTCGTTGTCGCGCATAACGGCGGCGGCAATGCGCGCACGGCGGAGGAGTGCGCGGGCTTCGGTCGGACGCTGGACGAGCAAAGCGTCATTGGCTTTGGTGGCGGCGTCGAACTGCTCGGCGTCGAGTTCGCCTTCGGCCAGCAGTTCAAGGGCACGAGCCTCCCCGGGATATTTTGCCGCAGCAATCCGCGCGTCGAGCACAAAGCTATCGACCTCGGACTGCCCGTTCGCGCCATTCATGTAACGGATATAGAGCGGCATCAGCGCGCTTTCGGCGCCATTCACTGGCGTGATGTTGATGGTCGGCACCGGCATCGGCAGGCCGCGCAGCTGCTGGTACGACATCTTTCGCGCCTGCAAATATCGTTTCAGCTCGACTTGCAACGTAGCGGTATCGCCAAAGGCGTCGCTCGCGGCTTTCTCCGCTGGCACGCCTGTCGCAAACGCCTTCAGATAGGTGGTCAATTGCCCCTTTCGGCTCGGTTCGAAGCGAAGATAGTGCGTGAGCAGCCAAGACTGACCATAGAAGCTGGCAGTCTCGGTTTCGCTCCGTTTGACCGCATCGGCGGCAAACATCTTGGTGAGTGGATAGGTGGGGAGCGTGAGCAGCGAATAGGCGCGATGGTTTGCGGGCATCCCGACGGCGATCGACCCATCCTTGCGAAATTCAGTCGTCGAATAATATTCGGCGAACCCTTCGACATACCAGGCGGGATAGCCGGCGGCAAAATATTGCAACATGAAATGATGGGCATATTCATGAAACAACACGATGTCCGAATTGAGATCCGCCTCATTGCCGCCGCCTGTCTTCGGTACAACGGCAATCGATCCTGCAATTGACGGCGAGTAAAACCCGGCGATATTGCCGCGTGCTTTGCCGACCAACCGCTGAACCGCTGCCACATCGCGCACCAGGAACAAGATAAGTTTGTTCGGCGATGTTTCCTTGCCCTGTCCGGTCAACACCCGCATCAGCCCGTCGAATTTCTCAACCCGTTCGGTGAAGTTGCGTAGCCGCTCACTGCTCATTTCACCATAAATGATGAAATGATCGGACGTGGCTCTGTGCCACTCGGCCAGGGCAATGACTGGTGTTGTAATCAACAAGATAAACAGAAGTATCCGTAAGATCATATGTCGCCCCGAAGCTGATTCACTTACACAAAACTATACGGATCGACATCAACCGCAACCCTGACACCGCGCGGCCATTCGAGCGCGCCGAGCCATGCGCGCATCACGTCCTGAACGTCCAAGGAGCGCCGCGCGTGGACCAGCAAGCGTTGCCGGTGACGGCCGCGCAGCATGGCGAGGGGAGCAGGGGCGGGGCCGTAGGTTTCCATACCGTCCACCGACGGCGCGGTGCGCGCGATCGCTTTGGCGGTTGCTTCGGCATCGCGGAGATTTTCCGACGAGACGATAATCGCGGCCATGCGCCCGAACGGCGGCGCATTGGCTTCGCGGCGGCTTTCGGTTTCGGCGGCGTAGAACGCTTCGGCATCGCCGGATACCAGCGCGCGGATGACGGGCGCGTTCGGGTCATGCGTCTGGACGAAGACGCGTCCCGGCTTGGTACCACGACCCGCGCGCCCGCTGACTTGTGAAATCTGCTGAAAACTACGTTCTGCGGCGCGAAGGTCACCGCCTTGCAGGCCGAGGTCGGCATCAATGACGCCCACCAACGTCAGGTTCGGAAAATGATAGCCCTTGGTCACCAGCTGCGTGCCGATGACGATGTCGATGTCACCCGCTTCCATCCGCCCGACGAATTCGGCGGCCTTGGCGGGAGACCAGAGCGTGTCAGACGTGACAATCACACGCCGGGCCTCGGGGAACAGGGCCGCGACTTCATCGGCAATGCGCTCCACCCCCGGCCCGACAGCAACCAGCGAATCTTCGGCCTTGCATTCGGGGCATTCGCGCGGCGGCGGCATCATATGACCGCAATGGTGGCACTGTAGCCGCCCGAGCAGACGATGCTCGACCATCCATGCGGTGCAGTTCGGACACTGAAACCGGTGCCCGCAGGTCCGGCAGAGCGTCAGCGGCGCATAGCCGCGCCGGTTGAGGAAAAGCAGGACTTGCTCGCGCTTTTCAAGCGTCTCCTCAATCGCGCGCACCAGTGTCGGTGCAAGCCAGCGCCCGCGCTCAGGCGGATCGCTGAGCAAGTCGATGGCCGCAATATCGGGCATTTCCGCCGCGCCATAACGCCCTGGCAGCTTCAACTCCTTGTAATGCCCCAGCGTAACCTGCGCCTGCGTCTCGATGGCGGGCGTGGCGGTGGCCAACACAACCGGGCAGCCCTCGAACCGCCCGCGCATTACCGCCACGTCGCGCGCGTGATAATGAACGCCGTCTTCCTGCTTGAAGCTTGTCTCATGCGCTTCATCGACAACGATCAGTCCGAGATTGGCATACGGCAGAAACAGGGCGGACCGCGCCCCTACCGTCACCAGCGCCTCGCCATTGGCAATCGCCCGCCAGGCGCGGCGGCGTTGTGATTGACGCAGTCCCGAATGCCACGCGACGGGAGCATGACCGAAGCGCGCCTCGAACCGTCGCAAAAACGGTTCGGTCAGCGCGATTTCGGGAAGGAGGACCAGCGTCTGCCTGCCCCCGCGCAGGGCGGTGGCGATGGCTTCGAAATAGACTTCGGTTTTCCCCGAGCCGGTAACGCCGTCGAGCAAAGTTGGGGCAAATGCTTCGGCTTGAACATCCGCCACCAATGCCCCCGCTGCGGCGGATTGCGCATCTGACAACGCTGGCGGCGCAAAATCGGGATCGGGCATCGGATAAGGCGCATCGACGGTCACTTCGACCGCTTCGATGGCCCCGACATTCACCAGCCCTCGGATGACGGCGTCCGACACGTCGGCTATCAGCGCCAGTTCACGCACCAGCCCCTGCCGCTCGCCGATGCGCTCAAGGGCTTGGACGCGTTGTGGCGTGATCCGGCCGGGCACCACGCCTGTGGCGCGATACTCGACCACGACCCGCCGGTCATCGAGCGCCGACGCACTCGCCAGCGCCATTCGCAACACCGCCGCCGGAGGGGCGAGATAATAATCCGCCGTCCACTCGATCAACCGCCGGAGTGGTGCACCCAAAGGCGGCAGGTCATAGACCGAGACAATATTGCGCAACCGGTTATCGCCCACCTCGGCATCGGATGGCATCCGCTCGGTTTCCCAAACGACGCCTGCCAACTGCCGTGGCCCCAGCGGCGCAAGGACAATCGACCCCGGCTCGACCGTCATGCCATGCGGCACGCGATAGTCGAGTGGCCCCAACGCCGGATTAAGCAAAAGAACGCGCGCGCGTGACATTTCCGTTCCTTAGCCGCATCGTGCGCGAACAACAGCAGGGGAGCGAGTTATGTTGATCGAACGCCGCACATTGATTGCTACGGCCGCGCTCGCGCCGCTGCTTGCATTGCCGGGGTGTGCGAACACCGGCGGGTTCAGCTTGGTCGAGGCCATCCGCCGTTTGTTGACGCTGTCGTCGCAGCGGGCCTTTGCCGCGCTGATGCAGGACAATGGCTTTTTCGACAGCCAGATTGCGCGGATCACTATTCCCGACCGGCTCGGCGGATCGACGACGGGCGGCATTGTCGCGGCGCTGTTGCGTACCGATGCGTTTCAGTCGCGGCTGACGCGGCAAGTGAACCGCGCGGCGGAAAAGGGCGCTGCGCTGGCCGCTCCAATCGTCACCGATGCAATCACCTCATTAAGTGTCGAAGACGCGCTTTCGGTGGTGCGCGGCGGTTCAAGTGCGGCAACCGACAAACTCAGCACGGCGCTGGGGACACGCCTGGTCGAGGCAATGCTCCCCGGCGTTGGCGATGGCTTGAAGCTGTTCGATTCAACCGTCGTTACGCAGGCTTTGAAACTCGCCACGGGCATCGACTTTGCCGGACTTCGCGATGACGTGACGCGGAAAGCATCGGATGGCATTTACCGCGCAATGGCGAGTGAGGAGGCCGCGATCCGGGCCAATCCGAATGCCACTGGTGATCCGCTGTTGATGGCTGTGTTCGGTTTGGCGCGTCGGTAGCAATCGCGGGTTCATATTTGTCCCGTAAGTGCAGAGCGATGAAACCCGCTCGATTGTTTTTTGCTATGTTGGCCGGCGCGGCTGCCACGCCCGCTTTCACCCAAACCGTTGAAGAAGAGGCCGAGATCGTCGTCACCGGTCAGGTCCAGCGTGGTGCTGTCGTCGGAGCCATCAAGCCCGAACTCCAACTCAGTCCGGCCGACATCCGGGCGCGCGGGATCAGCAGTGTCAGCGAACTTATCGCCGACCTCGCCCCCCAATTGCGCAGCGGATCGGGCAGCGGCCAGCCTGTCGTCCTCCTCGAAGGCAAACGCATTTCGGGCTTCCGCGAAGTCGCCAACCTGCCCGCCGAAGCCATTGCCCGCGTCGATATTCTCCCCGAAGAAGTGGCCCTCAAATATGGCTACCCCTCGGGGCAGAAAGTCGTGAACATCGTCTTGCGCCAGCGCTTCCGCGCGTTCACCGTCGAGCTAAGCGACCGGTTTGCGACCGCAGGCGGCGGCAACGAGATTGAAGGCAAGTTCGATTTTCTGCGCCTGCAACGTGGCGGTCGCTTCACGGTGAATGTCGAACGCGAAACCGTGGGCCGCTTGCTCGAAAGCCAGCGCGGCATCGATGATGGGACCGGATCAGGACAATACCGCACGCTGGTTCCCGCCAGCCAGCAATTCACGCTGGGTACAACGCTCAGCCGGACGATCTTTGATGACATTACGGCGACACTCAACGGCGAGCTCAAAACCGAGGATAGCCAGGCGACTTTTGGCGTGTTCGGTGCGAACCAGTTGCCGCTCGGTCGCACCAACGGCAGCCAGTCCGCCCATGCCGGGGCGACGCTCAATGGCGCGGTGGCGGGCTGGCGCTGGACTTTCACCGGCAACTACGACCATGTCGATGCACTATCGTTGATTGATCGTGGGGGTGATCCGGCGGTGGATCAGGCGCGCAGCGTGTCCGACATTGCAGCGCTCGATTTTGTCGTGAATGGCAACCCGTTCAAAATGCCCGCTGGCGATGTTACAACCACCCTGAAACTCGGGGCATCGTTCAGCGGGTTTAGCGCGACATCATTGCGTGCGGGCGTCAATCAAGTCGGCCGCGTCACGCGCGACATTGCCGACGCCCAGTTGAATGTGGATGTTCCGCTGACCAGCCGCCGGAACAAGGCATTGTCCGTGATCGGTGACCTCTCGATCAACGGCAATTATACGGCACGGCGCTTGTCCGATTACGGCGCGCTCCGCACGCTGGGTTATGGCGTCACATGGTCGCCGATCAAGCCGCTGAACATCATTGCATCCGTTACCGACGATGAGGTCGCCCCGACCGCACAGCAGCTCGGCAACCCGGTTGTTGCAACGCCCGGCGTGCGGGTGTTCGATTTCGTACGCGGTGATACGGCGTTTGTGACGCAGATTACCGGCGGTAACCGCGCGCTTTTGCCCAGCGACCGTCACGTCTTCAAACTTGCGGCCACCCTGAAACCATTCGACAAAGCCGACATTACGTTCAGCGGTGATTATTCCAGCAGCCGCGCCAAAAGCGGCATTGCTTCGCTTCCGCCCGCCAGCCTATCGGCACAAGCAGCGTTTTCTGATCGCTATGTCCGCGATGCAAATGGCGCCCTGATCCGAGTCGATGCGCGAACGGTAAACTTTGCGCGTGCCGATGCGTCGCAGGTCCGCTGGGGGATCAACTTTTCGAAGCCATTGAAAACCTCGCAGGCCCAGATTGATGCGATGCGTGCCGCGTTTCAAAGCCGGCTTCCGAATGGCTTTCCGGGCGGTGCTGGCCCCGGTGGCGGTGGCGGGCAACGTGGTCCTGGTGGTGGCGGTGGCGGTCCCGGCGGCGGGGGCGGACGGCTGAATTTTGCTGTGTATCACACGGTCCATCTCACCGATTCTGTGACGCTTCGAAATGGCTTGCCCAGCATCGACTTGCTGAACGGCGGGACCATCGGCCGCGGCGGGCAGGCGCAGCATGAGGTTGAGGTTCAGGCGGGCATATCAAAGAACGGTTTCGGCGCGCGGATTACGGGCAACTGGCAAAGCGCAACGCGTGTCACGGGCGCTGCTGCGGCGGACGATCTGCGTTTTTCGGATCTCGCGACCGCTAACCTGCGCCTATTCGCCAACGTCGGGCAACTGCCGTGGGCGATCAAGTCCGCCCCATGGCTGCGCGGGACGCGGATCAGCATCGGCGTCAACAATCTGTTCGATAGCCGCCAGCGCGTGACCGACGGTACGGGCGTAACGCCGCTAAGTTATTTGCCCGGTTATCTCGATCCGCTCGGGCGAACCGTACGGATCAGCATTCGCAAAATGCTATTCTGACGCTAAAGGGAGCCGCAAAGGGAGCCCCGCATGAAATTCTTCGTTGATACCGCCGACACTGCCGACATTGCCGATCTCGCCGCGACCGGGCTGCTTGACGGCGTCACGACCAACCCGTCGCTGATCGCCAAATCGGGACGTCAGTTCACAGAAGTCGTGAAGGAAATCTGTGGCCTCGTCGAAGGGCCAGTCTCCGCCGAAGTCGTCGCGCTTGATCATGCCGGTATGATGCGCGAGGCCGAAATCTTGCGCAAACTGGCGAGCAATGTCTGCATCAAAGTGCCGCTGACGATTGATGGCCTGAAGACCTGCAAGGCGCTGACCGGCGAAGGGACGATGGTCAATGTGACGCTGTGCTTTGCACCCAATCAAGCGCTGCTCGCCGCCAAGGCAGGGGCGTCGTTTATTTCGCCATTCGTCGGTCGCCTTGATGACATCGGGCAGGACGGCATGGACCTGATCCGCGACATCCGCCTGATCTATGATAATTACGCTTTCGCTACCGAAATCCTCGTCGCGAGCGTCCGCCATCCGGTCCACGTGCTGGAATCCGCGCGCATCGGTGCGGATGTGATGACCGCGCCGCCTGCAGTGATCAAAGCGCTGTTCAACCACCCGCTGACTGAAAAGGGGATCGCCGGGTTCATGGCCGATTGGGCCAAAACGGGGCAGACGATTGGGTGAAGTTGCGGCCTTTGCCCAACATCTGACCCGCGACCGTCGCCGCTCGGTCCACACTGTCCGTGCCTATGTCGCCACCGCCGAACGGCTGACCGAGCATCTCGGTGCTGTTCGGGTGCCTGATGCGCAGGAGCTTCGTAATTTTCTCGCCACCCGCCGCGCCGATGGCCTGTGCAACGCGAGCGCGGCGCGCGAACTCTCTGCCGTGCGCTGCTTCTTGGAATTTATCGGGGGCGCGGATGCCAATCCACGCATGAAGGGGCCACGCGTCAAGAAAGGTGTCCCGCGCCCCGTCTCGCCCGCCGAAGCCATTGCGCTGGCGGAGGACGTCGCAGGTGCCCAAGATGAAGCCTGGATTTCGGCACGCGACTGGGCCGTGCTGTTGCTGCTCTACGGCGCTGGTTTGCGGATCGGCGAGGCGACCGGGTTGACCGGCGCCGTAATGCCACTGGGTGCCACGTTGTCGGTGACGGGCAAGCGCGAAAAGACGCGGCTTGTGCCGTTGCTGCCTCAGGTAAAGTCAGCCATCGAAGCCTATGTCGCGCTCTGCCCCTACCCGGTAACGCGCAATGACATTCTCTTCAGGGGTGCTCGCGGTGCGCCGCTCAGCCCCGCCATCATCCGCCGCTCGGTTCGCGTTGCGCGCGGACGATTGGGACTGGCGACACGGACGACACCACATGCTCTGCGCCACAGCTTCGCCACCCACCTGCTCGCGCGCGGGGCGGATTTGCGCAGCCTTCAGGAATTGCTCGGGCATGCGAGTTTGTCGTCAACGCAAATCTACACGTCTGTCGATGCCGCGCATCTGCTCGACGTCTATCGCAATGCACATCCGCGGGCTTAACGGAACGGTGGTTCGTTAAACGCTCGAAGTTTGCGACTGTGCAACTTGGCTCCTTCGCGGCGAAGTTCATTGCACGCCTCGATGCCGATCCGCATATGTTCATTGATCGCGCGTTCGTAAAAGCGGTTGGCCTGGCCGGGGAGCTTGAGTTCGCCGTGCAACGGTTTGTCTGAAACACACAGCAGCGTCCCGTAAGGCACACGGAATCGATACCCTTGCGCCGCAATCGTTGCTGACTCCATATCGATTCCGACTGCACGGCTTTGCGAGAAACGCAGCGCGGATTTCGAAAACATCAATTCCCAGTTGCGGTCGTCGGTCGTCACGATCGTCCCTGTGCGTAGGCGGCGCTTCAAAACCTCGCCGCTCTCGCCCGAAACCGTTTCAGCGGCGCGTGCCATCGCCTGTTGCACTTCGGCGATGGCGGGAACCGGAATTTCGGGCGGCAAGACATCATCGAGAACATGATCGTCGCGAAGATAAGCGTGGGCGAGAACATAATCGCCGATCCGCTGGCTGGGGCGTAGGCCGCCGCAATGGCCGATCATCAGCCATGCCTCGGGCCGCATGACCGCCATATGGTCGGTGATCGTCTTGGCGTTCGACGGGCCGACGCCGATGTTGACCAGCGTGATCCCGCTGCCGTCCTTGGCGCAGAGATGCCACGCGGGCATCTGGTGACGCCGCCACGCGCTGTCGGTAATGGCTGCCTCGGGGTCCGCAGTGTCTCTGGTCACGATCACGCCGCCTGCACCTGAAAGATGCGTGTAGTTGCTGTCGCCCTTCAGCTGCTCGATCGCCCAGCGCGCGAACTCATCGACGTAGCGGTGGTAATTGGTGAACAGGACGTATTTCTGGACGTCCTCGGGCGGCGTGCCCGTGTAATGGCGCAGGCGCGCAAGCGAGAAATCGGTGCGCAATCCGTCAAACAGCGCGAGCGGACGGGGGCCGCCTTCACCGACGTCGAAAATGCCGTCGGCAATCTCATCACCAATATGCGCAAGTTCGGTCGTCGGGAACCAGCGTGCAAGTTCGGTGGCGCTAATGTCGTCGAGGTCCATGTCGGCATCGAGGACATAGGGAAAGGGTATTTCCTGCCGCCCCGCGCCGACTTCGACGGTGACGTCATAATCGGCAATCAGCAGGTCGAGTTGCTCGGTCAGATAGTCCGCGAAGAGGCGCGGTTTGGTCACGCTGGTGACATAATGCCCGGCTTGCGTCAGCCTCCCGAAAGAGCGCAGCGGAACAGGGCCGTTCTCTTCGCCCGAATAATGCACGCGTATTTCGGGGTAGGCAAAGCTGCCGTCACTTCGCGCCGACGGATCGGGGCGGGTGCCGTTCAACACATAGGCTTGGATGGCCTCGCGCAGGCGGGTCGTGGCGGCAGTGAAGAGTGTGTCGAGCTGATCGACGAGTTGGCGTCCGGTTCGGACTTTGGCGGATTGTGCTGTCATCGTCCGCCTCTATCCGCGAACGATGACAGTCGCAAGATTGCGCTGGTTACAGCTGCTCGAGCATATACTCGGCGGCAGAAACGCGGAATTCGCCGCCTTCTTCGACATTGAGTTGTTCAACCGTGCCGTCGTTGACGACCATCGAGAAGCGCTGGCCGCGCGTGCCCATGCCGAACTTGCTGCCGTCCATCGTCAGGCCCAGCGATGTAACAAAATCGGCATTGCCATCGGCGAGCATCGTGACCGCCGCCGCGCCGCCGGCCTTGCCCCATGCGCCCATTACGAATGCGTCGTTAACTGCCGTGCAGGCGATTTCATCAATGCCTTTGGCGTGAAGTTCAGCGGCCTTTTCGACAAAGCCAGGAAGATGCTTGGCCGAGCAGGTTGGCGTGAAGGCACCGGGAACAGAAAACAGCGCAACCTTGCGTCCTGCAAAATATTCCTCGGTAGAGACCGGCGCGGGGCCAGCCTCGGTGACTTTGGTCAGCATGCCTGCGGGAATTTTGTCGCCAACTTTAATCGTCATCGGTGTTCTCCTGTGAGTCGGGGTGAGGGCCATGTCGCCCCTCGGTTCGTCGCATGCAAGCGGCGTTAAGCATTTCCCTCAAGATTTCGGCAATCGCATTCCGTCAGCATCTGCCGTGCAAACTCAGGGGGGGACGTCATGATCCGAACGCTCGTTATCGCACTTGCTGCCACTGCTATCGTCGCCGCGCCCGCTCAGGCCGGTTGCTGGAAAGCCGATCAAGTTGCCGCCGCCAAAGTTCGCGATCTGGAGACCATGCTGATGGTGTCCGCGCTGCGCTGCCGGGCCAGCGGCAATATGCTCGCGCGTTACAACAAATTTGTCGTGCAGGCCCGTCCGGCGCTGACGCACGTAAACAATACCCTGCGGGCACATTTTGCCGAAAGCGTCGGTGCAGGACGGGCGCTGAACGCGTATGACAGCTATGTCACCAAAGTTGCCAATCGCTACGGTGCGGGCGCGGACGGTTTGAGCTGTAACGATCTCAGTTCGATTACCGACGCCGCCGTGAGTGAGCGCCCGAGCTTTCAGGCGCTCGCGGCGCTGGCCGAACGAGCGGGTGTGCAGCCGCTGCTGGATGGGGGCCAGTGCAACGTCAGTTACGCGCGGCGATAACATATAAAGAAATCTTTATATTTGCTTTTGGGCGGTGACGACGGTAGGGCGCGATCAATTCAAACCTGATCCGGAGATACCCCGTGGCCACTGCTGCTGTGCTGAACAACGCCGATTACGTTATTGCCGACCTTGGCCTCGCTGACTTCGGTCGCCGCGAAATCGACATTGCTGAAACCGAAATGCCGGGCCTGATGGCGCTGCGTCGCGAATTCGGTACGTCGAAGCCACTCAAGGGCGCGCGGATTGTCGGGTCGCTGCACATGACGATCCAGACGGCGGTGCTGATCGAAACGCTGACGGCGCTTGGTGCCGACTGCCGCTGGGCAACCTGCAACATATTCTCGACGCAGGATCACGCCGCGGCAGCCATTGCCGCCAGCGGTGTGCCGGTGTTCGCCATTAAGGGCGAAAGCCTTGCGGATTACTGGAACTATGTCGGCGACATTTTCTGCTGGGACGGCGCGATCCCCGGCCAGACGGCCAACATCATCCTTGATGATGGCGGCGACGCAACGATGTTCGCGCTCTGGGGTGCCAAGCTGGAAGCCGGACACACGATGCCCGAGCCCGAAAATGAAGAAGAAGTCGAAATGCAGCGTGCGTTGAAGGCTTTTGTCGCCCGTAAGCCAGGTTATCTGACCGACACCGTCGCCGCACTAAAAGGCGTCAGCGAAGAAACCACGACCGGCGTTCACCGCCTTTATGAAATCGCCAAGAAGGGTGAACTGCCGTTCCCCGCGATCAACGTGAATGACAGCGTGACCAAGTCGAAGTTCGACAATCTCTATGGCTGCAAGGAATCGCTGGTCGATGCTATCCGTCGCGCAACTGACGTGATGCTCGCCGGTAAGGTTGCTTGCGTTGCCGGGTTCGGTGACGTTGGCAAGGGTAGCGCGCAGTCGCTGCGCAACGGTGGCGCGCGCGTTATGGTCACTGAGGTCGATCCGATCTGTGCATTGCAGGCGGCGATGGAAGGATTCGAAGTCGTCACGATGGAAGAAGCCGTGACACGCGCAGACATTTTCTGCACGGCGACGGGCAATGCCGACGTCATCACCGCCGATCACATGAAGGCGATGAAGCCGATGTCGATCGTCTGCAACATCGGTCACTTTGACTCGGAAATCCAGATTGCGGCGCTGTCCAACTACAAATGGACCGAAGTGAAGCCGGGCACCGATCTCGTCGAATTTCCTGACGGCAAGCAGATTTTGATCCTTGCCAAAGGTCGTCTGGTCAACCTCGGTTGTGCGACCGGCCATCCGTCGTTCGTCATGTCGGCAAGCTTCACCAATCAGGTGCTGGCGCAGATCGAACTTTGGACCAAAGGCGAGAATTACAAGAATCAGGTGTATGTCCTGCCCAAGCACCTCGATGAAAAGGTCGCGATGTTGCATCTCGAAAAGCTCGGCGTGAAGCTGACGACGCTATCAGAAAAGCAGGCTGGATATATCGGTGTGTCGACCAGCGGCCCGTTCAAGCCGGATCATTATCGCTATTAGGGTCTGATATTGAGGGTAGGATGGGAAGTGGCTTCCAATCCTGCCCTCACGCCGTCTAAGGCAGTCGCGATGACCGACGGCCTGCCCTCATGCTCACATTAACGACGACGCAAGCCACCGTCGCGGGGGTTGTCCTCGCGATTTGGCTCTGTGCTGCCGCGTGGGCAGTGGTCACCGGTCTGCAGATGCGCAAGCGCGCCGAGTTTGTGACCGATCAGGCGGATCGGCTAGCGGCGCTGTTGGAGTCAGCACCGGCATTGGCCTTGGTCGTTCGCCCCGATGGCCGTGTCGAGGCGCAGGCGCGGCTGGCCGATTGGCTGGGCTTGCAACGCGTCCCGACCTTTATCGCTGATTTCGCGGGTAAGGATGCCGGCCTCTCCGAAGAAGATGCCGCGACCTTGGTGGCCGAAGTGGCGGCAGCGCAGCGCACGGGCAAGGCCTTTGCGCTGTCGATGCGCGCCGTCGGATCGAACCGGACGCTGTTGTTGCGCGGTAGTCCCGCGGCGACGGGGCTTGCCGCGCGCGGATCAGTGATCGTCTGGGTGTTCGATGCGACCGAAAGTCAGGCGGAAATCGGGCGGCTGGGCGGAGAGGTGACGCGGCTTGCCCGGGCCTTTGCTGCCTTGTCGCAGCTCATTGAGGCGGCACCGATCCCGATGTGGCATCGCGGACCGGACTTGCTCCTGACACTCGTCAACCGCGCCTATGTCGATGCGGTTGATGCGGTTGATGCGGACGATGTGATCGCGCGCGGGCTTGAACTGGTCGAGCCGGGGACTGGGGTCAGTCCGCTTGCCGCTGCTGCCGCCGCCCGGGATGAGGGCATGATGCGTGCCCGCGATGTCCCCGCCACAATCAACGGCCAGCGCCGCTCGATGCGCGTCGTCGATGTGCCTTTGGGTGAGTCTGGCGTCGCGGGTTACGCGCTTGACAACGACGAGCTCGACCGCGCGCGGGCTGCGTTCCGGCGTTTTGCAGATACGCAGCGCGATACACTCGACCGGCTCTCGGCGGGCGTGGCGCAGTTTGATGCAGATCGGGCGTTAAGCTTCTGCAACCTGCCTTTCCAGCGGATGTTCGGCATCAAATCTGAATGGATTGCCGACCGGCCCGAGTTCGACCGCGTGCTTGATCGAATGCGCGAGGCGGGTCGCATTCCCGAGGCTCGCGATTTTCCGGCGTGGAAAGCCGAGCGGCGGCGGTGGTTTACGGCTGTCGGCGGGGCGGAGGAAGAAGCGTGGTTGCTGCCGGGTGGCGCGCATTTGCGGGTGCTTGCGCAGCCGTTGCCCGATGGCGGGCTGTTGCTCGTTTTCGAGGATCGCACTGAGCAGATCCAGCTGGCGAGCGCGCGTGACACATTGCTGCGCGTCCGTGAGGCGACGTTCGACAATCTGTTCGAAGCGGTCGGCGTGTTCGCCTCCGACGGGCGATTGCATTTGTGGAACAACAAGTTCCGCGACGTGTGGGGGTTCAGCGACGAGATGCTGGCGTCTCACCCGCGCGTCGATACACTGGCTGAAAATGCGGCGTCACGGCTAACCAATCCGGCGCGGGCCGCGCTTATCCGCGATCTTGTTCGCGCCGCAACAGTCGAGCGAAAATCTCGCGGTGGGCGGGTTGCGTTCAAGGACGGGCGGCATTTCGAATTTGCGGCGGTTCCGCTGCCCGACGGCAATGCACTTTTCACGATGCTCGACATTACCGATAGTCGCCGGGTTGAGCGGGTCTTGCGAGAGCGCGCCGAGGCGCTGGTGGCGGCGGACAAGGTCAAGACCGCCTTTGTCGCCAACATGAGCTATGAACTGCGTACACCATTGACGTCGATTGGCGGGTTCGCCGAAATGCTCGACAAGGGCTATTCGGGCACGCTGACTGGGTCCGCGCAGGATTATGTCAGGGCGATTCTGGAGTCAGTGGGGACGTTGGGGTCGCTCATCGACGAAGTGTTGCATACAACGCAGGATGCCGCAGGGCTCGTCGGCGTGGATCGCGAGACGGTTGATCTTCTGCAGATTCTGGATGTCGTTGCAGCCGAGTTTGACGTTACGGCTTCCAGTAAAAATCAGGAGTTTGTTACTGATTTTGAAGTCGGTGTCGGCCGTGTCGAGGGTGATGCCAAGCGCCTCCGCGCGGCCGTCTCAGCGCTGCTCGAAGCGGCCATCGCCGCCACCCAGCCCGCGGGGCGCATCCTCCTCCATGCCAGCGGCACCCCCAATGGCGCGATGATCGTTGTGTCCGACAACGGGCCCGGCGATCCCGCAGGCGATATGCATGAGGTTCGCCAAATTGTCGAAGCGCATGGCGGGACGTTCACCCGCATGGCCGAAGCGGGGCAGGGCACGGCGACCAAGATAGAGCTGCCGCGTTGATGTGGCTTGCCGACGAAGCCGCGACCGAGGCGGCGGGCGCTTTACTGGGCGGCCTTATGCAGACCGGCGACGTTATTGCATTGTCTGGTCCACTCGGTGCCGGGAAGACCTGTTTCGCGCGCGGATTGCTTGGCGCGCTTGGCTATGCAGGCGACGTGCCGTCACCGACCTTTGGGATCGTCATTCCTTATGCGCCGCCTAAGGTTCGCATTCCAGTGTGGCATGTCGATCTCTACCGGATTGACGATCCCGATGACGTTGAAGAACTGGGCTTGGTTGACGCGCGCGGTGATGCGGCGCTCGTCATCGAATGGTCCGAGCGGATGGGCAGTGCCCTGTGGTCCGACGCGCTGCACATAGAATTGAGCGTCGAAGCGAACGGTCGGCGCTTGACAGCCAAAGTCCCGGCGTCATGGAAAGCGCGATGTCCGTTCCAATGACCCCGCCCGATGCGGCACCCGAATTTCTGACAAAAGCCGGATGGGCGGGGGCCGAAATCCTGCCGCTTGCGGGGGACGCGTCATTCCGGCGCTATTTCCGCGTAATCGCGCCGGGGCGACAGGCCGTTTTGATGGATGCGCCGCCGCCGAATGAAGACCCGCGACCGTTCATTGCGATTGCCGAGCATTTGAGCGGGCTGGGATTCGCTGCGCCCGCTATTCTCGCAAGCGACCTTCAACATGGCCTTGTCTTGCTCGAGGACTTCGGTGACGCGCGGATGCGCGAAGTTGTCGATGCCGCGCCAGAGAGCGAGCAGCGGATCTATGCCGACGTCGTGACGTTGCTGGCGCGGCTGCACCAATCGCCCGCTGCGGATTTGCCACCTTATTCGCGGAAGGAACTGCACCGCGAAGCGGGGCTGTTCACAGAATGGTATTGCCCTGCAATCGAACTGACAGTCGATGTCGATAGTTACAGCGCGGCGTGGGATACGGCGTTTGACCGCATCGAGGGTCCGGTTGTTACGGTGCTGCGCGATTATCATGCCGAAAACATCATGCTGATCGAGGGTCGCAGTGGCGAAGATGCCTTGGGTTTGCTCGATTTTCAGGACGCGCTGGCGGGGCATCCGGCCTATGATCTGGTGTCCTTGCTTCAGGATGCGCGGCGTGATGTGTCGCTTGAACTCGAAGCAAACATGCGCGCGGTCTATACGGCGGCGGCACGGCCCGGCACGGAGTTCGATGCGGCTTATGCGGTGTTGGGTGCACAGCGGAATGCAAAGATCATCGGCATCTTTACGCGGCTCTGGAAGCGCGACGGCAAGGCGCGGTATCTCGCCTTTCTGCCGCGTGTCTGGGGCTATCTCGAGCGTGACTTGACGCATCCGGCACTTGCTGAAATCGCAGACTGGTTTGCAGCAAACATTCCCGCCGACAAGCGCGGGCAGGCGTGGGACGCGGCATGACAGCCAAGCGTCCGTTGTTCCTGAAATTGCCGAACAGCACCAAGGTGCCGAAAACGGCGATGGTTATGGGAGCGGGGTTGGGCAAGCGGATGCGCCCGCTGACCGCGACCAAGCCGAAGCCCTTGGTGTCGGTGGCGGGCAAGCCACTGATCGATCACGCCTTGTCGCGACTAGCAGCGGCGGGGGTCGAGCGTGCGGTGGTCAATGTCCATTACCTCGCCGATGCCATGGAAGCGCATTTGAAGCGCAACCATCACGGGATGGACATAGCCATATCGGACGAGCGTGGCGTTTTGCTCGAGACAGGTGGCGGGCTAATTCGGGCGTTGCCGCTGATCAATGCTGATCCGTTCCTGCAGGTGAACAGCGACAATTTGTGGGTCAACGGCCCAACTGACGCGTTTACCGTGCTGGCCGAGCGCTGGGATAACTCTAAGATGGACGCGCTGCTGTTGATGGTTCCGCAGGCGAGGGCAAATTGCCACAAGGGGCGCGGCGATTTCCACATGGATGCGGACGGGCGGATCAGTCGCCGCAAGCAGGGACGGATCGCGCCATTCGTGTGGACCGGCTTGCAGATGCTGTCGAAACGGCTGATCATCGATCCGCCGTCAGCGAAGTTCTCGACCAATATCTTCTGGGACCGCGCGATTGCGACGGGGCGTGCCTATGGTGTGGTTCATCAAGGATTGTGGTTCGACGTCGGGCACCCCGGCGCGATCGTCGAAGCGGAGGCGATTCTCGCCGATGCCTGATCGGGGAGGGCCAAAGGTCTTCACAATCCCGGTTCACCGGAACTTTGCCGATGCGCTGGTCAAGGGCCTGATGGCGCAGTTCGGGCGTGACCGGATGATGCTAGCACGGGGGACGGTTCTGGTCCCCAACAACCGCGCGGTGCGGGCGATTACCGATGCGTTCGTTCGTCGGGCGGAGCCGGGCTTGCTCTTGCCCCGGCTGGTGGCAGTGGGTGATGTTGGCGGCGATGCGATGGGTGTTGCGCTCGATCCGGCAGGGGGAGAGGCGGTGCCCGCCGCCGTTGATCCGCTGGTCCGCCGTTTCGTCGTGGCGCGGATGGTGCAGCAGGTTCGTTCCGAAAGCGGAGCGCGTGTCGACGCGGCCGAAGCGCTGCGGCTGGCGACCGAATTGGCGGCGACGCTCGATACGCTGCTGGCCGAGGATATTTCGCCCGAGGCGTTGACCGAACTTGAGGTGGGCAATGACCTGTCGATCCATTGGCAGAAGTCGCTCGACCTGATTGCGATGCTGCTGGATCGTTGGCCCGAAGAACTCGCGCGGCTCGGGCGGATCGATCTTGTCGAGCGGCGCAATATCCTGCTGCGCCGACAGGCTCAGATTTGGAGGGATGCACCGCCAACAGGGTTTGTTGTCGCGGCGGGGATTACGACGTCAGCGAAAGCCGTCGCCGAGCTGCTAAGGGCCGTGGCGCGGATGCCGAACGGGTTGGTCGTACTCCCCGGTGTCGATCTGGCCAGCCCGAGCGACGAGTGGGACGCCGTTGCGAATGACAATATCGAAAGCCACCCGCAGCATCATTTGCGCATTCTGCTCGACCGGATGGATGTTGCGCGCAGTGACGTCGCGCGCTGGCGCTGGGGCGACGGCAAAGCGCGGCAGGCGGTCCGCGCGCGCGCCGTGTCGAATGCCTTTGCGCCTGCTTTTGCGACCAAGAAATGGAATGGCCTGCCCGCGCCGCAACGGAAATTGTCCGGCGTTCGACTGGCCGAGTTCGCGACGCCTGCCGATGAAGCGCAGGGGATTGCGATTGCTTTGCGTGAAGCATTGGAGACGCCCAGTCGGACGGCGGCGCTGATCACGCCGGACCGGGCGCTGGCGGAACGGGTAGTTGCGCACCTGAAGCGATGGGGCGTGAATGCCGATGACTCGGGCGGACGACCATTGAGTGTGACACCAGCAGGAACACTGATTCTTGCGGTGGCTGGTGTTGCCGTCGAGCGGTTCGCCCCGGTGGCACTCCTGTCGCTGCTCAAGCACCCGCTCGTGATGATGGGCGACGGGCGGCTCGACTGGTTGAAGGGTGCGCGTAGCCTCGACCTCGCGTTACGCGGACCACGGCCTGCGCCGGGACTGGCGGGTCTGGCGGCGTATCTGGCAGGTGGTGACGACCGGGTGCGCGGTGTAAGGGCGACGGCAGCGGCATGGTGGGCTGATGTTGCGCCGCTGTTCGCAACGCTCGAAGCGGCGTTTGCAGGTCCGAATCCGAAATTGGCGGACTTGCTGGATGCCATGCTCTTGACAATCGAGGCGCTGGCCGGTGACGCGGTGTGGGGTGGCGCAGCGGGGCGGGCCGCGTCTGAACTCGTCACCAATTTGACCGCGTCGGCAGTTGAGGGGCCGCTCGACTTTGACGCAGCGGCACTCGTTCCGATGCTCGAACAACTTCTCGGCGAAATCGCGGTGCGGCCGCCACAGGGCGGGCATCCGCGCATTTCAATCTGGGGCTTGCTCGAGGCGCGGTTGCAGTCTGCGGACCTGCTGATCTGCGGCGGTTTGAACGAGGGCGTGTGGCCCGCCAGCGCAACGCCCGATCCTTGGCTCGCGCCAAAAGTGCGGATCGAACTGGGATTGGGCGGGCTTGACCGGCGCGTGGGGCTTGCGGCCCACGATCTGGCGACAGCGCTGGGCGGGCGCGAGGTGTTGCTGACCCGTGCCAGGCGCGATGCGCGGTCGCCGACCATATCCTCGCGCTTTGTGTTGCGGCTTGAAGCGATGCTTGGCGGCATTGACGCCGACGAACGGATTGTCGCGCTAGCGCAGGCGATTGACGCGCTTGACGGACCCGCCCAGCTTGCGATGCGACCGGCACCCTCGCCACCCGCCGCGCTTCGCCCGAAAGTGATTTCGGTGACAGATGTCGACCGGCTCAAGGCTGATCCCTTTGCATTTTACGCCAAGACGATGCTGCGGGTCTCGCCGCTTGACGATGTCGATGCCGAACCGACAGCGGCATGGCGCGGGAGCATGGTTCACGACATTTTCGACAAGTGGTTCCGCGACGACAAGCTGCATCCTGACAAGCTGGTCGCGCGGGTGGCGGCGTTGTTTGACGATGCCGGGATGCACCCCGTCACCCGTGCAATGTGGCAGCCGCGTCTGACGGAAGCGATCAACTGGATCGCCGGACGAGTTGCCTCGGACAAGATGGCCGGTCGCGACGTGATCGCGAGCGAGATCAAGGGATCAATCGAGATCGCGGGCGTAAAGCTTAAAGGCATTGCCGACCGGATTGACCGCGCCGATGGGGCGCTGGCGATTGTCGACTACAAGACCGGCGCGCCGCCAAGTGCCAAGGCGGTCGAGGCCGGGTTTTCGATGCAACTCGGGTTGCTCGGGCTGATCGCCGAACGGGGCGGCTTTGAAGGTGTGTCGGGCACGCCGACCGAATTCGAATATTGGACGTTGCGCAAAAACAAGAAGGACGGCTTTGGCGAGCGGACATCGCCGGTCAAAAGCAAAAGCACATCATTGACGCCGGATAATTTCGTGGCGGCGGCGGCACAGACGTTCAGTGACGCCGCGGACTTATGGCTGACGGGCGATGAACCGTTCAAGGCCAAGCTCCACCCCGAATATGCGCGTTACACCGAATATGACCACCTCATGCGGCTCGCCGAATGGTATGGCCGTGAGCGGTAAGAAGGTCGAACCCCACGCGGTCTTGAAAGCCGAGCAGCGCGATGCCTCGGACCCCCAAGAGCATGTCTGGCTGTCGGCATCAGCGGGGACAGGCAAGACTTATGTGTTGTCGGCGCGTGTGTTGCGGCTGCTCCTGCGCGGGGTGAAACCCGATGCGATCCTGTGCCTGACCTTTACCAAGGCGGGCGCGGCGGAAATGGCGGAGCGGGTGCATGCGCGGCTGGCGCATTGGGTTCAGATCAAAGACACCGAGCTCGCAGCGGAGTTGCGCGCGCTCGATGAGGATTTCGGGCCTGAGCAAGTTGCCAAGGCGCGGACATTGTTTGCGACGGTTCTGGAATCGCGCGGCGGTGGCCTGCGGATCATGACGATCCATGCCTTTTGCCAGACGTTGCTCGCGGGGTTTCCGTTGGAGGCAGGCATTGCGCCGGGCTTTCGTCCGCTTGAGGGACGTGAGGAAGCGGCGCTGGTGCAGACCGTGCTCGCGGAACTGGTCATTCGGGCGGAGCGTGAAGGCGATATCCGGTTGCTCGGCGACTTGCAGGCGCTGAGTTTGCGCATGGGCGAGGCCGAAGCCGTCGGGTTCCTGAAACGTGCGGCTCGTGCGGTCGATGCGCTTGAAATACTGGGACTGGGGCTAGAGGCCAAAGTGCGTCGCGCGATGGATGTGCCGCTTGACTATGATCCAAGCCAAATCGTCGAGGCGTGCGCTGATGGCGCGTTTGACCGGGATGGCCTGATCGAACTCTCGCGGATGTATTCCGAATGGACGACCAAGACCGGCGATGCCGCCGTCGATACCATCTCGGGCTGGCTTTTGGGCAAGCCGGACGAACGCGCGCGCGAGTTGCCTCAACTGTTGCTTGTCTGGAAAACGCAGACTGGGGGCTTTCGCAAAAATGGGCCGAAGGACCTCGGCTTTCCGGCGCTCGTCGAGCGGCTCGATGCGTGGTGCAGTGCGCTGACCGGCCTCGCGGCGCGCGCCGAACTTGCGGCTGACGTGACTTCGTCCCTCGGCGCGGCGTTGCGCTATGCACGCGCTTATGCCGATGCCAAGCGGTCGCTCGGACTGGTCGATTTCGATGACCAGATTCAGCTGACACGAAAGCTGCTGGTCGAGTCAGGGATGGGTGACTGGATTCGCTACAAGCTGGATCAGGCGACCGACCATATATTGGTCGATGAATCGCAGGATACCAATGCCGATCAGTGGGCGATTGTCGCGGCGCTCGCCGGGGAGTTTTGGGCGGGTGAGGGCGCGAAAGGCGACAAGCAGCGGACACTGTTTACGGTTGGCGACTTCAAGCAAGCAATTTTCGGATTTCAGGGCACCGATCCCGTTGTCTACCGTGAAGTTGGCAAGCTGTTCTCTGGCTATGCAGCTGATTCCGATCAAGAAATACTACAGTTGTCGCTCGACCAGTCATTCCGTTCATCGCCGCCGGTGCTCGATGTGGTCGATGCCCTGCTCGGTGAATTGGGGGCCGAGGCGTTGGGGTTGGAAGAGGCTTCCGCATCGCACCGTAGTTTCAAGGGCGGCCCCGGCGAAGTGTTGCTGCTGCCACCGGTCACCGCCGAGAATGACACTGAAGACGAGAGCGAAGAAGGCTGGATACCCAGCGCCACGCGCGACCTCGCGACGAAACTTGCCAAGCAGGTGAAGGCATGGCTCGCCGAGCCAATGTGGTTGGCGGGCAAGGGCCGCGCATTGACGCCGGGGGACGTGATGATCCTCGTGCGGCGACGCAGCGACATTGCGTCGTTGCTGGTGGCACGCTTGCATGAGGAAGGCGTGCCTGTTGCGGGCGTCGACCGGTTGAAGTTGCAGGCGCCGCTCGCCGTGCAGGATCTGCTCGCCGCGATGCGCTTTGCTGCGCAGCCGCAGGATGACCTCAATCTGGCAAACCTCCTCGTGTCGCCGTTGATTGGTTGGTCGCAGGATGATTTGTTCACTGTCGCAAACGGGCGGGCTGGCGTGTTGTGGGATGCTGTTCCGGCGGGGGATGCTCGTGACGCGCTCGGCGATATGCTGCGTGCTGCGGATAATATCACGCCTTATGCCTTCGTCGAAAACCTGTTGTCGGGCGCTCTGCAGGGGCGCAAGAAATTGCTCGCGCGGATGGGTGAGGAAGCGCGCGACCCCATTGACGAGCTGCTCAACGCGGCGCTGCAATATGAGCGCGAGGGCACGGCTTCGCTCCAGCAATTTCTCGACTGGTTTGATCGCGGCGAAACCGAAGTTGTCCGCGATGCGGGCGCGGCGGGCGATGCTGTGCGGGTTATCACAGTGCACGGCGCAAAGGGGCTTCAGGCGCCGCTGGTCATCCTCGCCGATGCCTGCGCCGATCCCGAAATGGCGCAGGATCGCAATTTCAAATGGACCATCGAAGGCGTGGTGAATGACCTGCCGATCCCCAAACCGCGCGGCGCGGAGCGTGCGTTGGTCGCATCGTTGGCGGCGTCGATGGACGAGATTGATGACAAAGCGAAGAAGGAGCATTGGCGGCTGCTCTATGTCGCAATGACGCGCGCCGAGGAGCGACTGGTAATCGCTGGATCGCTCGGGCCGCGGGCGAGGGGGGTGGTGCCGTCGGAAAGCTGGCATGCGGCGGTCGAGCAGGCGCTCATGAAGCTCGACGCCGTAAAGACCGATGATAATAATTGGGGTGCGGTTTCCCGGTTCGGATATCACAAACCCAGTCCCGTTCGTGTCGAGCGAAGTCGAGACATAGTTCCCGATGCGGACAGTCCCTCGACTGCGCTCGGGTTGAACGGATCTGCGGTACCAAGTTGGCTTAATGAGCCAGCCCCTCAAGAAGCGCGTCCGCCGCGACCGCTCGCGCCTTCGTCAATCGGTCAGGACGATGTTGCCAACCCGCCGCCGAGTGCCGCGATGGCCGCAGCGGCCGAGCGGGGGCGGGTTTTGCATGCCTTGTTTGAACGATTGCCTGCGCTTGATCCTGTTGATCGGCGCGCGGCGGGGGCGCGTTGGCTTGCCGCCGAGGGGGCGGATGCGGATTTGGTCGACGTGGCATTGCGGGTGATCGACGATCCCCGGTTTGCCGATATTTTCGCGCCGGACGCGCTGGCGGAAGCGCCGGTGGCGGGGGTGGTCGATGGAATCGTGATTGCGGGGACCGTGGATCGGCTGTGCGTTACTGATACTTTCGTCGAAATTGTCGATTTCAAGACCGGGCGGCGTGTGCCATCGATGCCCAACGATATTCCCGTCCAGCATCAGCGCCAGATGGCCGCTTATGCAGCGGTGCTTGCAGGTATTTTCCCCGACCGCGAAATCCGCGCCTCATTGCTCTATAGCGAGGGGCCACTTCTCCACCGCTTGCCGCCCGAACTGCTCGCCACGCACAAGCCCAGCTTTGCCACCGCACAGGACAATTTGGTCACCGCCGGTTGAGCGCGGACGAACGACGCCCTAGATACCAAGCCAACAAGGAGTTCCCACATGGCCACCATCGCGATCACTGACAGCAGTTTTGCCACCGACGTCCTCGAAGCGAGCGGCCCCGTGCTTGTCGATTTCTGGGCCGAATGGTGCGGGCCGTGCAAGATGATCGGGCCGAGCCTGGAGGAGATTTCGGACGAACTCGGCGAGCAGGTGACGATTGCTAAGCTCAACATCGACGATAACCCCGACGCGCCTTCGAAATATGGCGTGCGCGGCATCCCGACGATGATCCTGTTCAAGGACGGCAAGCCTGCGGCGACCAAAGTTGGGGCAGCACCGAAGTCGCAGTTGAAAGGCTGGCTCGAGGGGGAGCTTGGTAGCTCACAGGCGAGCGCAGCTTAACTCCGGTAATCCGCGTTGATGCTGATGTAGCCGTGGGTCAGGTCGCAGGTCCAGACTGTCGCACGGCCTTCGCCGAGGCCCAAATCCACGCCGATGTCGATCTCGCTGCCTTTCAGATGCGCGGCCACCGGGGCTTCGTCATAGCCTTCGACCACCAACCCATTGGCGGCGACCTGAACGCCGCCGAAGCTGATTGACAGCGTATCGCGGTCGGCGGGTTCGCCTGCCTTTCCGACCGCCATGACGACGCGGCCCCAGTTGGCGTCTTCGCCTGCGATTGCCGTCTTGACGAGAGGCGAGTTTGCGATGCTCATCGCGATGCGGTGCGCGCTTTTGTCGGTTTCCGCGCCGGTGACCGCAACGGTGATGAACTTGGTCGCGCCCTCGCCGTCGCGGACGACGAGGTGCGCGAGCTGGCGACAGAGATCAGTGAGCGCGGCCTGGAAAGCGTCGCCGCCGGGGTCGTCATAGCTGCTCAGGGGATTGTCGCTGCCTGTGGCGAAGGCGAGGACGGTGTCGCTGGTCGAGGTGTCGCTGTCCACTGTGATGCAGTTGAAGGTGGCGCGATTGGCGTCTGACAGGGCTGTCTGAAGGAAGGCGGGGGCGACGGCGGCGTCGGTGAAGATGAAGCCGAGCATGGTCGCCATGTCGGGCGCGATCATGCCGCTGCCTTTGATGATGCCGATCAGCGTGACCGTCTTGCCCCCAACAATGGCCTGCGTCTGCGCGGCTTTGGGGAACGTGTCCGTGGTGCCGATGGTGTTGGTCGCGTCTTCCCATGAGCAGGGCGCGGCGGCGAAGGCAGCGGTGAGGCCCGCTTCGGCCTTGTCGATGGGGAGCGGGACGCCGATGACACCGGTCGAGGCAACGAACACGTCCGAGGGCTGGCAGGACAAGTGATTGGCGACGCGTGCGGCGATGGCTTCGACGGCTTGCTTGCCCCGCGCGCCGGTGAACGCATTGGCATTGCCCGCATTGACAACGAGCGCCCGGGCGTGGCCCAGCGTCAGCGCGGCGCGGCACCATTCGACTTCGGGCGAGGGGCATTTGCTGTTCGTCGTCACCCCCGCAACGCTCGTGCCGGGCGCGAGTTCGACAAACGTGAGGTCGCAGCGGCCCCAGTTCTTGTAACCAGCGCGCGCAATTCGCGGGCTTACGCCGGGGATGGCGGCGAGGGTCGGGAAGGGGGTGGCGAGGGGGGAAGTGGTCATACTACGGGCAGCATATTTGGATTATAGACAAATGTGCCGTCTGATAAAAGCTCACCGATGTGATTCTCCGCAGCCATCTCATCGCAATATATTTTGAGATTAACTTTCAATGGATTATCAAGTTTATCCCGAGAAAAAGTCAGAGATCCAGCGTTTATTCTGAGATTATTAGGATGAATAATCGATACATTATCGACATATGAAAGAACTTTTTGACCATTATTGAGATGTGATTGGTTCATTAAAGGACTTTCAACGGACACTACAGATATGTCATCATCAAAAATTTGGGAGTTATCCCCTTGCGTCAGTTAGGTCTAGTAGTGGTATAGGGGGGGAATGGGGATTCTCTCAAGAAAGCGCATTGGCGGCGGTATTATGCTCGTCGTTGCGGGCTGGCTTGGACAGGAGACTCTGTCGTGGCTAC
>JANLSJ010000041.1:0-189181 GCA_031362355.1 Sphingomonas sp. | reverse complement strand
GCACTCTCCAAGCAGGGTTCCTGCTTTCGCAGGAACACAGGGCCCTTCACGAAACTCTCTAAATCAACAGGAATTCCCTATGCTCGGCGGTATTGCCAAGGCTATTTTCGGATCGTCGAACGATCGTTACGTCAAGTCGCTTGGCGGCTTGGTCAGCAAAATCAATGGCTTCGAAAGCACGGTGTCGGCGCTGACCGATGCGGAACTGGCAAACCAGACGGTGCTGTTCCGCGCGCGGCTTGAGGAGGGCGAGAAGCTTGACGATCTGATCCCAGAAGCGTTCGCCACGGTGCGCGAGGCCGCGGTGCGCGTGCTCGGCCAGCGCCATTATGATGTGCAGATGATCGGTGGGATCGTGCTCCACCGCGGCGAGATCGCCGAAATGCGCACCGGCGAAGGCAAGACGCTGGTCGCGACGCTGGCCTGCTATCTCAACGCGCTCCCCGGCACTGGCGTCCATGTCGTTACCGTCAACGACTATCTGGCGCGGCGCGATGCCGACTGGATGGGGCAGGTCTATAAATTCCTCGGCCTGAGCGTCGGCGTTATTGTGCCGAACATTTCGGATCAGGAGCGCCGCGACGCCTATCATTCGGACATCACCTACGGCACGAATAATGAATTCGGGTTCGATTATCTGCGTGACAATATGAAATATGAGCGCGGGCAGATGGTGCAGCTACCGTTCGGCTTTGCGATTGTTGATGAAGTCGATTCGATCCTGATCGACGAAGCGCGGACGCCGCTAATCATTTCCGGACCCACCGACGACAAGTCCGAACTGTATAAGCAGGTTCACGCGGTCGTCAGCCAGCTTGTGCCCTTCGACTATGAAATGGACGAAAAACAGAAGTCGATCATCCTGACCGAAGACGGGACGGAAAAGGTCGAGCGGATGCTCGAGGACGCCGGACTGCTCGAAGGGGCGAACCTTTATGATTTCGAAAACACGCAGGTCGTGCATCACCTGAACCAGGCGCTGCGCGCGAACGTGATGTTCAAGCGCGACACCGATTATATCGTGAAGGACGGCAAGGTCGTCATCATCGACGAATTTACCGGGCGGATGATGGACGGGCGGCGCTGGTCCGATGGCTTGCATCAGGCCGTAGAAGCGAAGGAAGGGGTCGAGATCGAGCCCGAAAACCAGACGATGGCGTCGATCACGTTCCAGAATTATTTCCGCATGTACCCCAAATTGAGCGGCATGACCGGAACCGCGGCAACCGAAGCGGCGGAATTCTTTGACATTTACAAGATGAACGTCGTGTCGATCCCGACCAACGTGCCCGTGCTGCGCGTTGACGAGCAGGACGAATTTTACAAGAATACGCAGGACAAATTCGGGGCGATTGCGAAATCGGTGCGCGAGAAGGCCGAAAAGGGCCAGCCGGTGCTGGTCGGCACGGTGAGCATCGAAAAGTCCGAATTGCTCAGTGAATTTCTTGATGCCGAGGGTGTCGAGCATTCGGTGCTCAACGCGCGGTTCCACGAGCAGGAAGCGCATATCGTGTCGCAGGCGGGACGAAAAAGCCGCGTGACGATTGCCACCAACATGGCGGGTCGCGGGACGGATATTCAGCTCGGCGGGAATCTTGAGTTCCGTATCTCGGACGAACTGCGCGATGGCGCGACGGACGAGGACGTCGCGCGGATCAAGGCTGAAATTGCTGCCGAAAAAGCCGAAGTGCTGGCCGCGGGCGGCTTGTATGTCCTCGGCACCGAGCGCCATGAAAGCCGACGCATCGACAACCAGCTGCGCGGGCGGACGGGGCGGCAGGGCGATCCGGGACTGTCGCGCTTCTATCTCAGCCTTGACGATGACTTGCTGCGCATTTTTGGCGACAACACGATGTTTGCGCGGATGATGAAAAACAGTCTTGATGATGGCGAAGCGATCGGATCGAAATGGCTGTCCAAAGCCATTGAGACCGCGCAGAAAAAAGTCGAAGCGCGCAACTATGACATCCGCAAACAGGTCGTCGAATATGACGACGTGATGAATGACCAGCGCAAGGTTATCTATGAACAGCGCAGTGACATCATGGACGCCGATGCGGTCGACGATGTCGTCACCGATATGCGCGCGGAAACCGTGAATGCGCTCGTCGGCGATGCGTGTCCGCCGAACAGCTATCCCGAACAATGGGACCGCGACGGACTGGCACAGCGCGCGCAGGATATTCTCGGTCTCGACCTGCCGGTTATCGAATGGATGAACGAGGAAGGCGTTGAGCCCGAGGACATCGAGAATCGGATGCGTGACGCGGCGGATGCGGCGATCACGACCAAGGCTGCGGACTTACCCGACGGCGCATGGGCGCAGGTTGAGAAGAGCGTGATGCTCCAGAATCTCGACCATCACTGGAAGGAACATCTGGCAACGCTGGATGCCTTGCGCCAGGTGATCCATCTGCGCGCTTATGCCCAGAAAACGCCGATCAACGAGTACAAGCAGGAAGCCTTCGCGCTGTTCGAACGCATGCTGACGCTGATCCGCGAGGATGTGACCAAGGTGCTCGCGCATGCGCAGTTCATGCAGGAGCCCATCAACGCGCTGCCGCAGATGCCCGACATCTTCACGTCGCACATCGATCCGTTGACCGGCGAGGACGACAGCTATGACGATATGTCAGGGATGGGCCTGATCACCACGCGCCTGCCGCCGTTGCAGATTGTTCAGCCCGATCCGCAGGAAACATTGGGCGAAGATCCTGACAGTTGGGTCGGCGTGGTCAGCCGCAATGCCCCGTGCCCGTGCGGGTCCGGGCAAAAATACAAGCATTGCCACGGGTCGATAGCATAATCCGTTGGGCTTGATTGCCGCCTTCTTCGCGACTGCGCTGCTTTATGCCAGTGTCGGTTTCGGGGGCGGGTCGACTTATACTGCGTTGCTGGCGCTGGCGGGAACGGACTACCGCATCCTGCCGTTCATTTCGCTGGCATGTAATGTCATCGTGGTGACCGGTGGGACGATCCGCTATGCGCGGAGCGGTTTGATCCCCTGGCGGCGCGTGGTGCCGCTGGTGGTCGCATCGGCGCCGCTGGCACTGTTGGGTGGACTGACGCCGATCAAGCAACCGCTGTTTATGGCATTGCTGGGGTTCAGTTTGCTCGTTGCAGGGCTGCTGTTGCTACTCCAGCGCGAGCCGGAGTTCGCGGCTGCGGACCGTCCGGCCAATCCGGTGATAGATGCACTATTCGGCGGCGGCATCGGTTATCTGTCCGGACTGGTCGGGATCGGCGGGGGGATTTTTCTCGCGCCGCTACTCCACCTGATGCGCTGGGGGAATGCGCGAGCGATTGCGGCGACGGCAAGTCTGTTCATTTTGATCAATTCAGTCGCGGGGATCGTGGGCCAGGGGATCAAACTCGGGGACGCCGGCGCAATTGGCACGGTCGTGTATTATTGGCCGCTGGCGATTGCCGTGCTGGTCGGCGGGCAGATCGGTAGTTGGGCGGGGATCGTCATTCTCAGCCAAGCAGTGGTACGGCGTGCGACGGGTGTGTTGATCCTTTACGTGGCAATTCAGTTGCTGTGGAAAACGCTTTCTAATTGACGTGAACGTCAATCGCGCGGAAACTGCGCCTTATGGAGCATTTTGACGTTATCATCGTTGGCGCGGGCCTTTCAGGTATCGGTGCGGCGTGGCATTTGCAGACCCGCTGTCCGGGCAAATCCTATGCGGTTCTCGAAGGACGCAGCGCAATGGGCGGGACGTGGGACTTGTTCCGCTATCCGGGCATCCGTTCGGACTCGGACATGTTCACGCTCGGCTATAATTTCAAACCGTGGCTCGGCGAAAAGTCGATTGCCGACGGCGCGTCTATCCGCGGCTATATCGAGGAAACCGCGCACGAAAACGGCATCGATAAACACATCCGCTATGGCCACAAGGTCGTCAGCGCCGACTGGTCCAGTGCCGAGGCACACTGGACGCTTACACTGGCAAACGGCGCGCGGATGACCGCTGGCTGGGTGATGATGTGCAGCGGTTATTACCGCTATGACGCAGGGCATGCGCCCAAGTTTCCGGGAATGGAGGCGTTCAAGGGGACCGTGGTCCATCCGCAATTCTGGCCAGAAGACCTCGACTATACCGGCAAGCGTATCGTCGTGATCGGTAGTGGTGCGACGGCAATGACACTAGTGCCGGCGATGGCGAAAACGGCCGCACATGTAACGATGCTACAACGCTCGCCGACTTATGTTGCCTCGGTGCCATCGAAAGATCCGGTTGCGACGCGACTGCGCAAATTGCTGCCGACTGGGCTGGCGTATCGCGCGATCCGATTGAAGAACGTCGTTGTCAGGATGACGCTGTTCTGGCTCGTGCGGCGAAACCCCGCGATGGCAAAAATGCGGCTTGTGGGCATGGTCCGCGACGCGCTTGGCCCCGACTACGATGTGGAGATGCATTTCACCCCGCGTTACAATCCATGGGACCAGCGACTGTGTGCTGTGCCTGATGCCGACCTGTTCAATGCGATAAAAGAGGGCACGGTTTCGGTCGTGACCGACACCATCGACAATTTCACGACTGCGGGCCTGAAGTTGACGTCTGGCCGCGTGTTGGAGTCAGATATTGTTGTCACTGCTACCGGGCTCGAAATCCAGTTACTGGGAGGGGCGACGTTGCTTCTCGACGGCATGGCGTTCGATATGCCGGGAACAATGCTGTACAAGGGGATGATGATCGGAGGCGTGCCAAACTTCAGTTATGTGATTGGTTACAACAATTCGTCATGGACGTTGAAGGCCGACCTGAGCAGCGCGCATGCCTGTCGTATCATCAATTATATGGACCGGAGAGGCTATGTCTCGGTGATGCCTAAGCTCGATCCGACCGAGGTGCCCGGCGGCAATTTCTTAGGCCTGACATCAGGCTATCTGACGCGCGCACAAGACTTTGTCCCGAAACAGGGCGTCCGCCATCCCTGGAAAGTGCACCATAACTATGCACGCGATTACGCGTCGCTGAAGCTGGGCAGAGTCGACGACGGGGTGTTGATGTTTTCTGGCCCGGTTAAAGCCAACCGCGCCGCCTGAAATAAACGTAAGGCAAAATTGCGGACGCGATCATGATCAGCATCGCGAGTGGATAACCGTAATGCCATTTAAGCTCGGGCATGTGGTCGAAATTCATGCCGTAGACCGCACCGACAAGTGTGGGCGGCAACAGCATGACCGACGCGACCGAGAAAATCTTGAGGATCGCATTCTGCTCGATGTTGATCAGGCCGAGCGACGCATCGAGCAGAAAGGTGATGTTGTTCGACTGAAATCCCGCGTGATCGATCAATGATTCAACGTCCTCGCTGAAACTGCGCAATTGTTCGCGCTGATCGGGATCGCCACGAAAATGCGAGCAACTGGCGAGGAAGGTGAGCAGTCGCGCTGTGCTGCCAGCCGTTTCGCGCGCCTTGGCAAGTAGATTCTGGCAATTGCCGATGCGCACGAGCAGCGCTTCGAGTTTTAATGCGGGAATGCGTCGCCCGCGTTCCGATGCCGAGCGGCGAAAAATATGCTTCGAGACAATGTCGATCTCGCTCGCAATCTGTTCGAGCGAATCGGCCATCCGGTCGATGATCGCATCGAGCAGACGAGCGAGCGTCTGCATCGCGGTGCTGAGCAGTTCGGGTTGCCGCGCGATGTGGCTGATGAACGTGCGGAACGGTTTTGGGTCGTCATAGCGAACCGTGATAAGATATTTTGGCGTCAGGACGAACGAGACCGGTGCGGCAACGGGATCGTCTTCCTCAAGCCCCGCCAGGACAGTTGCCGTCATATAAACGGCGCCGCCTTCTTCATACAGCCGACTCGATGGCTCGATTTCTTCCATTTCTTCGCGCGTCGGGATGGAATGGCCGATGATCCGTTCGACCAGTTGTTCCTCGGCGTGCGTCGGTTCGAACAAGTCGATCCACACCGTATCCGGGGGCAACGCCGCGCTGGTTTCCGCATCGAGGATCGTCGCGACCGGAGTCGAGGGGTGAAATACTTTGAGCACACCAAAGGGGCTAGCGCAAAGCGGCAAGACACGGCAATCCCCGCAGCGTTATGACCAGCATTTCATTCCTCGACGCAGCGTGCGCAATTGTCGCGACCGGACGCTGGCTGGACGGCAAAGGCTGGGCACCGGCGACGTCCGGCAATTATTCGTGTCGGCTGGATGACGGCAGCTTTGCGGTCACGGTTTCGGGACGGCACAAGGGGCGATTGACCGATGACGATGTGATGCGCGTGGACATCGCGGGCGTGTCGCTCGACGGCAAACGGCCATCGGCGGAAACGGCGCTGCATCTGGCGATCTATGCGAAGTTTCCTGAAGTCGGGGCCGTGCTGCACAGCCATTCACCAACTGCAGTGGCGCTGACCCGGGCCTATCCCGATTTGGCGGAATGGTCGATCGCCGGGCATGAGATGCTGAAAGCGTTGCCGGGCATTACGACACACGACACACGGGTGATGCTGCCGATCGTCGAGAACAATCAGGACATGAGCGCAATCTGGCGTGCGGTGTCGCCCGCGCTGGGCACCGTGCCCGCCTATCTGATCCGGGGGCACGGGCTTTACGGTTGGGGCACTGACATGGCGGAGGCCGAACGCGTGATCGAAGCCGTCGAGTGGCTGATCATGGCCGAACTGGCCGAGGCGCAATTCAGGAGCAGGATATGAGCCGCTTGCAGGTTTTTCGTGAGGATGATTCTTCCAATTCAATCTTAGCGACCGAAGACGGTGCCGTTATTGCATCAGCGCTCCGCGACATCGGGGTGCGTTTCGAACGCTGGCCGACGCGCGCGTGCGGCGACGACATATTGGCTGCCTATGCGCCCGAGATCGCCGTGTTGCAGGCCGAAGGCGGGTACCAGACCGTCGATGTCGTCAGCGTCACGCCCGACCATCCCGATCGCGCGGTAATGCGGACCAAGTTCCTGTCCGAACATACCCATGCCGAGGATGAAATCCGTTTTTTTGTCGATGGGACGGGGCTGTTCACGCTGCATCATGAGGGCCGCGTGTTTGATGTGTTGTGCACCGAAGGCGACCTGATGTCGGTCCCTGCGGGCATGAAGCACTGGTTCGACATGGGGGCCGCGCCGCACTTTACCGCGATCCGCTTGTTCGTGAATCCCGATGGCTGGGTCGCGGCATTTACCGGCGATGACATATCGGACCGCTTTCCGCGCCACGAGCCTGCTTGAATGCCTGTCCGCGCTATCCTGACCGATATTGAAGGGACGACGTCGAGCATCAGCTTCGTGACCGAGACGCTGTTCCCCTATGCCCGCGCGCGGATGGCCGATTATGTCGCTGAACATGGCAGTGATCTGGCGCAGTTGCTTGGCTGGATGGATGCGGATGCAAAGGAACCGGTGCTGAAGGACATCCAAGGTCGCATCTGGGCCGAAGGATATGCAGACGGCACCCTTCACGGCCACGTTTATCCTGATGCCGTGGCAGGGCTGCGGCGCTGGCATGATTCGGGGCTGGCGCTCTATGTGTTCTCGTCGGGGTCGGTGGCCGCGCAAAAGCTGATATTCGGGCATAGTGTGGCGGGGGATTTGACGCCGTTGTTTTCGGGTTATTTTGACACGACGACTGGGCCGAAGCGCGACGCGGCGTCTTATGCGAAGATTGCCGATGCCATCGGGATGGGCGCTCCGGACATATTGTTTTTGTCGGATACCCCCGCCGAGATTGCTGCGGCGCGCGAGGCAGGGATGCAGGCGATGTTGATCGACCGCGAAGGTGACGCTGGCGACATTGCGAGCTTTGACGAGGTCGTACTGTGAAACTTGGCGGAATTCAGACGCGGTCGATCATGCGGACTGATGACGGCAAAGGCGCGCGTATTCTTGATCAGCGACGGTTGCCTTGGTCCACAGTCTGGGTCGAACTGCGCACCCCCGAAGCGGCGGCGCAGGCGATCCGCGAGATGTGGACGCGCGGTGCGCCTTTGCTGGCGATGACGGGAGCTTATGGGCTGGCGATGGCGCTGGCGGCGGACCCGTCGGACGAGTCGCTGGCGCGGAACCATGCCATGTTGCTGGCGACACGTCCGACGGCAGTGAATTTGCGCTGGGCATTGGATGAAGTCCGCGACGCGGTGTTGGCGTTGCCAGAGGATCAGCGTGCGGCGGTTGCTTTTGCCCGCGTCGATGCGATTTGTGACGAGGACGTCGAGCTGTGCCGCGCTATCGGGGAACACGGGCTAGGCCTGTTGCAAGCGCTGCACGCCACGCATCCAGACCGCCCGCTCAATATCCTGACGCATTGCAACGCCGGCTGGCTCGCCACGGCGGATTACGGGACAGCGACCGCGCCGATATATCTCGCGCATGATGCAGGCATTCCTGTGCATGTCTGGGTCGACGAGACGCGCCCGCGCAACCAAGGGGCGCTACTCACTGCATTTGAGTTGAGCGAGCATGGCGTGCCGCACAGCGTGATCGTGGACAATGCCGGGGGGCATTTGATGATGCGCGGACAGGTTGATGCGGTGATCGTCGGCACCGACCGCGTGACGGCGAATGGCGACGTCTGCAACAAGATCGGGACGTATCTAAAGGCGTTGGCGGCGCACGACAATGATGTGCCGTTCTATGTCGCGCTGCCCTATACGACATTTGATCCGCAGACCGCGACGGGGGCGGACATACTGATCGAAGAGCGCGATGACTTCGAAGTCACCCATGTCACAGGCGAGAATGGTGACATGCGCGTGACACAATCAACGGGGTATAATCCGGCGTTTGACGTGACGCCGGCGCGGCTGGTGACCGGTTACATCACCGAGCGGGGCATTCTCTCAAGCGCTGAATTGAGCGTTACCTGATCCTTGGCAAAGCAGAGACGGACGATGTTCGTTACGGGGTCTTGCGGGTAAAATGCGGAGACCGGGATCGCGGCGACGGCATGGTTTCGGACGAGTGATTCGCAGAAGTCGGTATCGGTTTGGGTGATGCCCGACGCGGTCAGATCGATGGACAGGAAATATGTCGCCTTGCTGGGTAACACGGCGTAGCCCTGCGCGGTCAGACCGGCGGATAGATGATCACGTGACTTCGCAAAATCGGTGCGCATCGTTCTGAAATAGCTTATGTCTTTGCCAAGACCATAAGCGGCGGCCGTTTGCAGGTTGGGCGGCGTCGTAAACGTCAGAAACTGATGCGCTTTGGCGAGCACGTCCGCAATCGGCGGCGCGGCGCACATCCATCCGACTTTCCAGCCGGTCAGCGAGAATATCTTACCCGCCGATCCGATCTTGACAGTCCGTTCGCGCATGCCGGAGAGTGACATGAGCGACGCGTGTTCGGCCCCGTCAAAAATGACATGCTCCCAGACTTCGTCCGATATAGCGATGGCGTCATGCGCGATGCAGAAGTCGGCGACGAGCGCGAGTTCGTCTTTCGTTGCTACCGATCCGGTCGGGTTGAGCGGATTGTTGAGGATCACCAGCTTTGTCTTGCGGCTACCGGCGGCAGCCAGTGCATCAGCCGTGATCTTCCATTCGGGTGGCTCGAGGCGAACGAACCGCGCGACGCCGCCCGCGCGCTGAACCAGTGGGAGATAGGCGTCGTAGATCGGCGGAAACATCACCACTTCGTCGCCGGGCGAAACCAGCGCGAATATTGCTGCCGCCAATGCTTCGGTCGCACCCGATGTCACGATGACTTCCTCGGGTGAGAAGTCGAGCCCCTGATGCACCGAATAATGCTTGGCTACGGCCTCGCGCAGGACGGGAAGCCCTGCCATTGGTGGATATTGGTTCGACCCGTGCAAAAGCGCATGCGCGGCAGCTTCGATGACGTCGAGTGGGCCGTTCCCGTCGGGAAACCCCTGCCCAAGATTAATCGCACCCAGTTCGCGCGCGAGGCCCGACATTCTCTCGAAAATCGTGGTGCCAAGCGCAGTGTAAATCGGGTTCATTCACACGGGCCTTTGGCTATGGCTCCCCGGGCCTGATTCGAACAGGCGACCATTCGATTAACAGTCGAACGCTCTACCGCTGAGCTACCGGGGAACATAGGCAGGCGCGGCCCCTAGCATCGGGTTCGCCGCAATTGCAAGTCACACAATGAATTGTTCCATCGCAATACGGTCATCAAGCGCATGTTCGGGGTCGAAGAGCAGTTTGAGCATCGATGTGCGGTCGATGGAAATGCTGACAGTGCTGACGTCGCGGACTTCGCGCTGATCAGCGACAGCAGAGACCGGACGCTTGACGGCGTCAAGCACACGGAACTTTACGGTGGCGGTTTCGGGCAGGATGGCGCCGCGCCAGCGCCGAGGGCGAAAGGGGCTGATCGGGGTCAGCGCGAGCAAGGCGGAACCAAGCGGGAGGATCGGGCCATGCGCCGATAGATTGTATGCGGTCGACCCGGCGGGCGTCGCGACGAGGACGCCGTCGCAGACCAGTTCTGAGATTACGACACGGTCATTGACCGTGACTTCGAACTTGGCCGTCTGGCGGGTTTCGCGGAGCAGCGAGACTTCATTGATCGCCGGCAGGGTGATGCGTTCGCCTTCAATGGTTTCGGCTTCCATGCGCAGCGGGGTGACGTTGAACAATTTTGCGGTTTCGATGCGCTGGTCGAGCCCTTTTTCGCGCCATTCGTTCATAAGGAAGCCGACTGTGCCGAGATTCATGCCGAAAACCGGCAAGATGCGGCGTGCCTCGAGCATCGCATGCAACGTCTGCAGCATGAAGCCATCGCCGCCGAGGGCAACGACCATGTCGGCATCCTTCAAAGAAACCCAGTCGCGTCGCTCCTTCAACGCTTTTGCGGCTTCGGCAGCGGCGTCGGTTGGCGAGACCAACAGAGCGCGCTTGGGTTCGGCAACGCTCATCCGCCGGTCACGCTCATGTGGCGGGTTGTGGCAGGCGTCGACAGATCGAAATCATGGCGGCGCGGCTTGAGGCGCAGCGCGGTATCAACCGCATCATCGACCGCTTTGGGATCACCCGAACGGAGCGCCGCGCCGAGATCGACTTTGTCCTCATGACCGAGGCACATATAAAGCTGGCCCGAAGCGGAGACGCGGATGCGGTTGCAATTGTCACAGAAATTTCGCGTGAGCGGCGAGATAAGCCCGAGCGTCGCGCCGAGTTCGGGCACTGTCCAGTAACGTGCTGGCCCGCCGGTCTTCTTGTCGCTGGGAATGAGGGTATATTTCGCTGCCAGCGCGTCCTGAACCGTGGTCAGCGGCAGGAAACGATCTGTCCGGTCATCATCAATCTGGCCGAGCGGCATGGTTTCAATGAGCGACAAGCCAAAGCCCTGCTCACCACACCAAACCAACATCGATTCGATTTCGTCCTCGTTGAGCCCCTTGAGGGCCACCATATTGATCTTGATGGTCAGCCCCGCTGCCTTGGCGGCTGCAATGCCCTCTAGAACGCGGTCCAAGTCGCCCTGTCGCGTGATGTAGCGAAACCGCTCGGAATCGCGCGTATCGAGGCTGACATTGATCCGGCGGATGCCCGCATCATGCAACGGTTCGGCAAACTCGGCGAGACGCGTTGCGTTGGTGGTCAAAGTGAGTTCGTCCAGACCATTGCCAATGAGACGTCCGATTCCGGCCGCCACCTGCAAAGCCCCGCGCCGCGCGAGCGGTTCGCCACCCGTCAGCCGGATGCGCTTCACCCCACGCGCGACAAAGCGGTGCGCGAGGTCGACAATTTCCTCAAGGCTCAATACTTCGCTGCGCGGCAGGAAAACCATGTCTTCGGCCATGCAATAACGGCAGCGCATGTCGCACCGATCCGTGAGCGACAAGCGCACATAATCGATGCGGCGACCAAATCCGTCGTTCATCGTTGGGCCGGTGGAAATGCCTGCATCCATCGGCCCTAGCTAGGCGCAAGAAGCCGTTTCAGCAATTGCCCAGTTGGCGGCGGCGTGCTGGCGGGCTAGCAGAGACAAAACGGGGTGCATGCTTGACGCGATTTCCAACAGCCGAAGCCTTGAGCACGCCGGTCTTCCTCGTGGCGGAGACGCGCCGCGAGGCTTTGGCGAGCGCGCTATCGGCGCTTGGTTATGAAGTTCTGGTGTCGGATGGTGCGGTGGACGCGGCAGCGCGATTTGTGACCAGCGGGGCGGCGGTGTGCATTATAGACCTCGACGGCCATCATAAAGTCGGGCTGGATGCGCTGACGGGCGCGGCGACTTTGCAGCGTGCGGCGACCCTGGTGCTGTCTGAGCCCGGCGATGCGTCGCTGGATCGTCTTATTGCAGGCGGCGTAACGCATTACCTGCCACGCCCCTTTGTCGACGGCGACCTTCTCCGCGTGCTCCGACTCGCTGACCGTCACGTTGAACGGTTGCGCGGGCGGCGCGAGCGGCGCGTGGCGCGTGATTTGTCGTTTGCGGTCGAAAGCGAAGTTGGCGCGCGTGAACGGATTGCCGCGCGGCTCGCCGACGATCCAGCGCCGCTCGGGCTGTTGCTGATTGCTTTCACCCGCTTCGATATGATCAACACGGCGTTCGGGCGCGGGACGGGCGATGTGTTGCTCGATGCGGTTGCCGAACGGATCGAGCCACTGGTGCGCGATCATGGCGGCGATCGCGGGTTCCTGACGCGGATGGGCGGCGCAGAGTTTATCGTGACGCTCGACGGGCTTGGCGCGACCGAGCGCGAGGCTCTGGCGAACAACATCGTTGAAAGGATCGAGCGACCGTTTCTCGCTGACGGGCATATGGTCTCGCTCGGCTGTCGGATCGGAATCGTCGAAAGTGCAGCGGGTGATAACGCGACGCAGCTTTTACGGCGGGCAGGGGCGGCACTGGCAGAGGCGCGGGCCTCCGAAGGGTCGCATGTTCGCGCGCTCAGTGCAGCGGATGAGGGTGCGGCATTATTCGATGTCAGCTTGCAGGCTGATTTGCGCAATGCGCTCGACCGCGACGAGATTGAAATCCTGTTCCAGCCGCAACTCTCGATTGCCAGCGGCCGCATGATCGGAGTCGAGGCGCTCGCGCGGTGGCAGCATCCTGATCATGGCGAACTGGGCGCGCAGACATTGTTCGCAGTCGCCGAACGGTCGGATTATCTGACAGCGCTGTCGGCCCATGTTCAGCAGCGCGCAGCGACGCTGGCAGCGGCATGGCCCGACGTGTTGAGCAAACTGCGGCTGGCGATCAATTTGACCGCAAGTGACATTGCCCGTGCGGGATTTGTCGACAGCTTTTTCGCGATGATCGACGCAAGCGGCTTTCCGCGCGAACGGTTGACGGTTGAGATTACCGAAAGTGGGTTGATCGAGGATCTTGGCGGGGCCGCGACGGTGCTGGCGGCCCTGCGTGCAGGCGGCTGTCGTGTGGCCATCGATGATTTCGGGACGGGCTATTCGAGCCTTGCTTATCTGAAGGCGTTGCCGCTCGATTATCTCAAGATCGACAAGGATCTTGCGGCCGATATTTCAGGCTCGACGCGCGACCGTATTGTCGTGCGCGGAGTGATCGACATGGCCCGCTCGCTGGGGTTGGCGGTGGTCGCTGAGGGGGTCGAGACCGAAGAGCAGCTGGCTTTGCTCGCTGCTGAAGGCTGCAACTATTATCAGGGCTTTCTGTTCGCCCAGCCAGTGGGTGTCGAGGAATTGGTGCGGTTGGTCTCGGTTTAGGCGAGCAGTTTCGACAGCCCTTTCGACAACTGCAGTGCCCCGTTGAGGCGGGATTTGGGACCATCCCACTCGCGCGAAATACTCAGTTTCATGTCGGGGCGCAGTTTGGCGATGCCTTTGAGGCGTTCGACGTAGCCAAGGAGGCCATCGATATTCGGGAACTGGTCATTCCAGAAGCTGACCAGCGCGCCCTTCGCCCCGACGTCGATCTTGGCGATTTGCGCGGTGCGGGCGTTGAGCTTGATGCCCATCAGTGTGAGCAGATTTTCGGTGGGTTCGGGCAGGGGGCCGAATCGGTCGATCATTTCGGCGGCAAAGGCCTCGATAGCGCCCGCGTCGATCAGGTCATTGATCCGGCGATAGAGGCTCATGCGCAGGTCGAGATCGGGGACATAATCCTCAGGGATGAGGATTGGCGCATCGACTGTGATTTGCGGAGACAGGTCGGCTGCACGCGCCGCGACAATGCCGCCCGCTTTGGCTTCCATGATCGCTTCCTCAAGCATGGATTGATAGAGTTCGAAGCCGACTTCGCGGATATGCCCCGATTGTTCGTCACCCAGCAAATTGCCCGCACCGCGAATGTCGAGATCATGCGACGCAAGTTGAAAACCTGCACCTAAACTATCGAGATCGCTCAGGACTTTGAGGCGTTTTTCTGCGCCCTCAGTCATCTGGCGACCCGGTGCGGTGGTCATATAGGCATAGGCGCGGGTCTTTGATCGGCCGACGCGACCGCGAAGCTGGTACAGTTGCGCGAGGCCGAAACGGTCGGCGCGGTGGATGATGAGCGTGTTGGCGCTGGGGATGTCGAGGCCCGATTCGACAATCGTCGTGGACAACAGCACATCATATTTGCGGTCATAAAACGCTGACATGCGTTCTTCGACTTCGGTGGGCGACATTTGCCCGTGCGCGGTGACCATGCGGACCTCGGGGATTTCCTTACGCAGAAATTCCTCAATGTCGGGCAAATCGGCAATGCGCGGCGCGACGAAGAAGCTCTGCCCACCGCGGTAATGTTCACGCAACAAGGCTTCGCGCAATACGACTGGATCCCACGGCATAACATAAGTGCGCACGGCGAGACGGTCGACGGGCGGCGTCTGAATGACCGACAACTCGCGCAGGCCTGACATCGCCATCTGCAAGGTGCGCGGGATCGGCGTGGCGGTAAGCGTCAGCATATGCACGTCGGTCTTGAGCGCTTTCAGCCGTTCCTTGTGCGTGACCCCGAAGCGTTGTTCCTCGTCAACAATAACGAGACCGAGGCGTTTGAAATCGAGTCCCTTTGTCAGAAGGGCATGGGTGCCGATAACAATGTCGATCCGCCCGTCGGCCATACCGTCCTTGGTCGTCTTTGCTTCGGTGGGCGGAACAAGTCGGGAGAGACGACCGACATTGAGCGGGAATCCCTGAAAGCGCTCGACAAACGTGCGGTGATGCTGGCGCGCGAGCAATGTCGTGGGGCAGATCAACGCGACCTGATGTCCCGCCATTGCCGCCGTAAATGCCGCACGCAACGCGACCTCGGTTTTGCCGAAGCCGACGTCGCCACAGACGAGGCGGTCCATCGGGGTGCCGCTCGACAAATCGCCGAGGACGTCCTCGATCGCACGGTCTTGATCGTCGGTTTCCTGATAAGGGAAGCGATCGACGAATTCGTTGAAGCTGCCGTCGCGTTCGATCACGTCGGCGGCACGCAACGCACGTTCGGCCGCAACCGCGATCAGATCACCCGCGATGGCGCGGATGCGCTCTTTCATTTTCGACTTGCGGCGCTGCCATGCTTCGCCGCCGAGGCGGTCGAGCGACGTGCCTTCGCTGTCCGATCCGAAGCGCGACAGGACGTCGAGATTTTCGACGGGGACGAACAGCTTGTCGCCGCCCGCATAGGTCAGCGCAACGCAATCATGCGGGCTTTTGCCGACGGGGATCGATGTCAGTCCCTCGTAACGCCCGATGCCGTGATCGCGGTGGACGACCAGATCGCCGGGGCTGAGCATCGCCAGTTCGGACAGGAAGGCGTCCGCGCTTTTCTTGCGCTTGTTGCGGCGGACGAGGCGGTCGCCGAGAAGGTCCTGTTCGGTGACGATAGCGACAGCGGGGGCGGTAAAGCCGTGGTCGAGCGGCACAACGACCAGCGCGACGGTGCCTTTGGCAGCAACGGCCTGCGCGTCGAGCCAGCTTTCGGCCATCGCCACTTGGGTAATGCCGTGGTCGGTGAGCAATCCGGAAATGCGCTGGCGTGATCCGGTCGAATAGCTGGCGAGGATCAGGCCGGTTTTGCCGAGTTTCTTCACATGGTCGGCAAGTGCGTCGTAAACATTTTCGGATCGGCTGCGCTCGGGTCCGAAATCGCGCGGGCCTTCGATGGCGAAGTTCATCACCTTTGCGGAGTTGGGTTCCTGAAACGCGGTTGTCAGGTGGATAGGACGGGCGGTGATCGCGGCGTCCCAATCTTTTGCCGTCAGATAGAGCGATTCGGGCGGCAACGGTCGGTAGCTGCCCGAATCGGCTGAGGCAGCACGGACGCGGTTGGCGTGATAATCGGTGATCGCTTCGAAACGCGCCTCGGCGGCCCCGACACTACCGGCATCGCGGACGATGATGTCGCTGTCAGTCAGATGGTCGAACAGCGTTGCCATCCGCTCCTCAACCAGTGGCAACCAGTGATCCATGCCCGACAGACGGCGGCCCTCGCTGATCGCCTGATAAAGCGGATCGCCGGTCGCGGTTGCACCGAAGGTTTCGCGATAGCGGGTGCGGAAGCGCTTGATCGACTCCTCGTCGAGCAGCGATTCGGACGCCGGGAGGAGTGTAAAGCTATCGACTTTGGCGATCGTGCGCTGGTCGGCGGGATCGAAGCTGCGGATGCTTTCGATCTCGTCGCCGAAGAAATCAAGGCGGAGCGCGTGCGGCATACCCGCCGGAAACAGATCAACGAGACTGCCACGCACAGCAAAATCGCCGGCATCGGCAACAGTTTCGCTGCGGATGTAGCCATTGGCCGAGAGGAGCGCGGTCAGTGCATCGCGGTCGATCCGTTCGCCGGGGGCAAGCCGGGCGGTCAGCGCGCGCAGGCGAAACGGGGTCAGCGTGCGCTGGGTCACCGCGTTAACGGTTGTGACCAATAACTGCGGCTTGCCGGACTTCGCCTGCAATGCTGCCAGCGCTGCCATGCGTTCGGACGTCACCCGCAAACTAGGCGATGCGCGGTCATAGGGTAGGCAGTCCCAAGCCGGGAATTGCAGAATTTCGACATCGGGTGCAAACCAAGCCGCCGCATCCGAAACAGCACGCATAGCGGCATCATCCGCCGCAATGAGGACAGCGCGCGTGTTTGCAGTCCGCGACAGGTCGGCCATCAGCGACGGCAGAAATCCATCGGGCACACCCGCGAGCGTCAGCGGGGCCAACGCTGACTTGATCGTGGATATGTCGGTCATCCGGAAATCGGGATGTAGTCGAGCCGCTGCATCGCGGTCATCATCGGACCCGATGCGCGTTCGGGCGCTGTGGCTGTGCCGATGGCCCACGCCATGATGTCGACGTCTTCTTCGTCCATCAGGCTTTCGTACCAGGCAATCTCGACATCGTCCCAACCGGCAGCGAATCGATCATAGAATCCGCCGACCATAAGGTCGGCTTCTTTGGTGCCGCGATGCCAGCTGCGGAAGCGCAGGCGTTTGAGGCGAGTTTCGCGATCCAAACGATTATCTCCAATGCAAAATGCCCCCCCGCGACAAACGCGGGGAGGTTGGTGTAGGAACCCCCTAACCATGCGACCCGACCTTCTCAATCCGCTATTCGCCGAAATCGAGGCTTTGAAAGGCGTTGGCGCGGCGCTCGCCAAGCCGCTCGCGCGATTGGGGCTGGCGCGAGTCATCGACGTGCTGTTCCATCTGCCGACCGGATCGGTGGTGCGAACGCGGGTGGACCGGCTCGATGATGCGGTGCCGGGAACGCAGATCGGGATTGTCGTCACGCCGGTCGAGTATAAGCAGCGCGGAATGCGCGGGCCGCTGCGGGTGCAGGCTGTCGACAGCGCTGGTGATTATCTGAGCCTGACTTATTTCGGGAGCCACACCAGCTATGCCCGCAAGCTGTTGCCGCTGGGCGAGGCGAAGCTCGTGACGGGGAAGCTCGAACTATACGGCCAAGAGCGCCAGATGGTGCACCCCGACCAGATCCTCGATCCCGGCGAAACAGTCATCCTCAAGGAAGCGATTTATCCGTTGTCCGAAGGGCTGACGACGCGGCGGTTGGGGCAGTTGGCCGAACAGGCGATTGCCCGCGCGCCCGTGCTTTCCGAGTGGATCGAACCGAGCTTGTTGGCCGAAAGGCAGTGGCCGTCATGGCGCGCGGCGGTCGAGACAGTGCACCATACGCCCGAGGATGCGGCGGCGCGTGACCGGCTTGCTTATGACGAAGTGTTCGCGAACCAACTGGCTCTGATGCTGGTGCGTGCATCGTCGCGGCGGCGGCGTGGGACGGCATTGGCGGGGGACAGGCGGCATCGCGATGCCTTGCGCTTGCCTTATGACCTGACCGGCGCGCAGCGGCGGACAATCGGCGAGATCGAAGGCGACATGGCACAGGCGACGCCAATGGTGCGCTTGCTGCAGGGCGATGTCGGCTCCGGCAAGACGATGGTCGCGCTCCACGCACTGCTGATTGCCGTCGAGGCTGGGGCACAGGGCGCATTGCTCGCGCCGACCGAAATCCTCGCGCGCCAGCATTTCGACAGCCTGTCGCGGTTACTCGCGGGCGTTGATGTCCGCATCGCGATCCTGACGGGTCGTGACAAGGGGCGCGTGCGCGAGGCGACTTTGATGGGGCTGGCGGATGGCAGCATCGACATTCTGATCGGCACGCACGCAATTTTTCAGGAAGCGGTGACATACAAACGTCTCGGGTTGGCGGTGGTCGATGAGCAGCATCGTTTCGGCGTCTCGCAACGGCTCCTCCTGACAAGCAAAGCCGAAACCCCGCCGCATCTGCTGGCAATGACCGCAACGCCGATTCCGCGTACGCTGACGCTGACCAACTATGGTGAAATGGACGTCAGCCGGATCGACGAAATGCCTCCCGGACGAACGCCAGTCGAGACGCGGGTGATTTCGGTCGAGCGGATCGATGAAGTGGTTGCGGGGCTGGAGCGGCATATTGCCTCAGGGAAACAGGCGTTCTGGGTATGCCCGCTCGTTGAAGAAAACGAAATGGCCGACCGCGCGGCCGCCGAAGCCCGGGCCGCGTCGCTCAAGTTGCGTTTCGGGGATGTCATCGGGCTGGTTCACGGGCGGATGAAGGGGCCGGAAAAAGACGCCGTCATGGAAGCGTTTGCCGGGGGTGCTCTGAAGGTTTTGGTTGCAACGACAGTCATTGAGGTCGGCGTCGATGTGCCCAATGCCTCGCTGATCATGGTCGAGGATGCCGAACGCTTTGGCCTTGCCCAATTGCACCAGTTGCGCGGGCGCGTGGGGCGGGGTGCGGAAAAGTCCGTCTGCCTGTTGTTGCGCGGGAACGGTTTGAGCGAGACTGCTCGCGCGCGGTTGGCGCTGATGCGCGAAACCAACGATGGTTTTCGCATCGCCGAGGAGGATTTACGCTTGCGCGGTGGCGGCGAAGTGCTCGGCACGAAACAGTCAGGCGAAGCACGCTTCAGGCTGGCAACGGCAGAGCAGGTCCACGAATTCAGCCCCGTCGCCACCGATGACGCGCGCTTGCTGGTAGATCGCGATGGCGGACTGGATGGCCCGCGGGGTCAGGCAGCGCGGACCGCGCTCTATCTGTTCGAACGCGACGCCGCGGTTGCGCTGCTCAGGTCGGGCTAAGCGAACAACTTGCAGAAGACCGCGAGTTCATCGGGATCAATCGGATCGCGGAACTGGACGCCGACTCGGTCGGCGAGCACCCAGACAACCGTCGCGCGGATCCAGCCGATGGTGGGCAGGTCAACGCGGACGGGATCGCGTTCGCACAAGGGCGCTTCGGTGATTGCCATCAAGCCGCCGTTGGACAGGTTGAGGATCTGCACACCAAAGCTGTTGTTCTCGCGGTCGCACATCAGCGTGTCGAGCGCCACCGAGGCGCGGTCGCGCTTGCGCCGTTCATTGTCGAGCATCTGCGTGGTGAGGTCGGGTGCACTGGCCATCATCGCGCGGTTATGCGCGCCGATTGCGTCGCCTGAGTAAACAGGCGCGGTTAAAGTTTTGATTACCTTATGATGAGGCCGTGGAGCTTTTTGCCTGCCGAAATGCGGATCGGTTCCGCGCCGGGCGTGATCAGTGAGTCCTCGCCAGCCTTTTCACCATCAACACGCGCACCCCCGCCTGCGATCAGGCGACGGGCTTCGCCTTTGGATGCCACAAAGCCGAGGGCGATGAGCGCATCGACAATGTTGATGGCGTCCGTCGCGATGGCGTAACTGGGCAATGCGTCACCCTTGACCTGATCGCCGTGCGCAAGTGCAGTCGCGGCATCGGCGAGGATTTTCTTGGCGTCGTTCTCTTCCTCGCCTTCCAACGCTTCCAGCCGTGCGATTTCGTCGAGCGGCAGGTCTGTAAACAACCGCAGGAATTTGCCGACGTCGCCCCCTTGCGTGTTCCGCCAGAACGTCCAGTAATCATAGGGACGCAGCGCATCTTCGTTGAGCCACACTGCGCCCGCTGCGGTCTTACCCATCTTGCCGCCATCGGCCGTCGTGATCAGCGGGGTGGTGAGGCCAAACATCTGGGCGCTGTCGATCCGCCGCGTGAGTTCGATGCCGTTGACGATATTGCCCCATTGGTCGCTGCCGCCCATTTGCAGGCGACACGCGGACCGGCGTGACAGCTCGAGGAAGTCATAAGCTTGGAGGATCATGTAATTGAATTCGAGGAAGGTCAGCGGCTGTTCGCGTTCGAGCCGCAGTTTGACTGAATCGAACGTCAGCATGCGGTTGATCGTGAAATGCTTGCCGACATCGCGCAGGAACGGGATATACTCGAGCGCGTCGAGCCAGTCGGCATTGTTGACCATGACGGCATCGGTCGGCCCGTCACCGAACGTCAGGAAGCGCTCAAAGACCCGGCGGATACTGGCAATGTTTGCGGCAATGTCAGCATCGGTCAGCAGCTTGCGTGATTCATCCTTGCCCGAAGGGTCGCCGACCTTGGTCGTCCCGCCGCCCATGAGGACAATCGGCTTGTGCCCCGCTTGCTGCAAGCGGCGGAGCATCATGATCTGAACAAGGCTGCCCACGTGCAGCGACGGCGCGGTCGCGTCGAATCCGATATAGCCGGGAATGATCTGGATCTGCGCAAGCGCATCAAGACCGGTTGCATCGGTCATCTGGTGGATATAGCCGCGTGTATCGAGCAGGCGGAGCAGATCGGATTTGTAGCTGGTCATAGTCTGCTGGCGCTTAGCAAGGGGAATGTGATTTGGGTAGCACGAGCATGGCGTTGCAGCCGCATGCCGATACACGTTCGACGCGGATTGAATCGATTGAGGTTCAAGCCGAGCGGTCGGCAGACGGAAGTGTGTGGCTGCGCTACCATGTCGAAGCGCCGCTCGATGACTTGGCGATACCTCGTCCTGCCGATTCCGTGCGGACCAATGGCTTGTGGCAAACGACTTGCTTCGAGGCGTTCGCGCGCGCGCCGGGAGCATCGGCTTATGTTGAGCTGAATTTCTCGATTTCATCGCAATGGGCTGCGTATCGATTTAATTCCCATCGGACAGGCATGACAGACTTGATCCTAGATGCAGCACCCGAAATTGGGGTTGATGCCAGCGAGAGTCACATTGCGCTGGAAGCCGTTTTCAGCCTGCCGGCGCCTTGGCGTGAAGGCGTCATCGAACTCGCGCTATCCGCCGTCATTGAGGAGACCGACGGCACCAAATCCTATTGGGCGCTCGCGCATCCGCCCGGTGCACCTGATTTCCATCATCCCGATTGCTTTGCGCTGGCGCTTCCGGCAGCAAGCCCGACATGAAATTCGGTATCGATCGCCTGTTGGCAGACCCGTCGTTGCGCAAACCTCTCGACCGCAAACGCGTCGCGCTGCTGGCGCATCCCGCCTCAGTGACCGAAGACCTGACGCATTCGCTTGATGCGCTGATCGCCAGCGGCATCAACATCACGGCGGCATTCGGGCCGCAGCATGGCCTGCGCGGCGACAAGCAGGACAATATGGTCGAGTCGCCCGACTTTACCGACCCCGTTCACGGTATTCCGGTGTTCAGTCTTTATGGCGAAGTGCGCCGTCCGACGGGGCAATCGATGGGCACGTTCGACACGATCCTGATTGATCTTCAGGATCTTGGCTGCCGGATTTATACGTTCATCACGACGCTGCGTTACATCCTCGAAGCGGCGGCGGCGCATAAGAAAGCGGTCTGGTTGCTCGACCGGCCCAACCCAGCAGGGCGACCGGTCGAAGGGCTGACGTTGCGCGACGGCTGGGAGAGTTTCGTGGGCGCTGGGCCAATTCCGATGCGTCACGGGCTAACGCTTGGCGAGCTGGGGCATTGGTTCATCGACCATTTCAAACTCGATGTCGATTATCATGTCATTGAAATGGAGGGCTATCAGCCTGACGCTGCGCCCGGCTTTGGCTGGCCGGCCGATCGTTTGTGGATCAACCCAAGTCCGAATGCGCCCAACCTGCCCATGGCGCGAGCTTATGCCGGGACAGTGATGCTGGAAGGCGCAACGCTGTCAGAGGGGCGGGGGACGACTCGGCCGCTCGAGCTGTTCGGTGCGCCCGACATCGATGCCCGCGCAGTGATGGCGGAGATGCAGCGGCTTGCCCCGCAATGGCTTAAGGGCGCGGCAATGCGCGAAGTGTGGTTCGAACCGACGTTCCACAAGCATGCCGGGCAGCTTTGCCATGGGGTTCAGTTTCACCCCGAGGGCAAACATTACGAACATCACGCATATCGACCATGGCGGGCGCAGGCACTGGCGTTCAAGGCCATTCGAAATATTTATCCTAACTATCTGATTTGGCGTGATTTTCCTTATGAGTACGCCTTTGGCAAGCTGGCGATTGATATTATCAATGGGGGCCCCGCATTGCGCGAGTGGGTCGACAATCCCGCCGCGACGCCTGCCGAGCTTGACGCCATCACAGTGCCTGATGAAGCTGCGTGGATCGAGGAACGTCGACGCTTCCTGATTTATTAGGAAGTCCTGATACTTCCCTAACGCCGCATACACCACGTCTTTACGCGCTTTTGTTATCCGGTTCGGTGACAAGTGCGGAACTCGCACGCGCTTCGAGTATTTAGGCATCGAGTATTTAAGGACCGGCATGAACGGACAGGCACTAGCAACGGGAACATCCCGCGATACCGCCGATGCGCTTTTGGCGCTCGTTCGTTTGGAAGGAAGCGCGTCGCATCGCCATCCAACGTCCGATGTATTGACGCAAGGGCCAGAGGCCGCGCGCAATGTTGCCGACATCGTGCACTTGCTGTGCTTGCTCCATGGCCGTCATCCCGGTGTGGTCGATCACGCGATTGAGCGCGTTACCAATGCTTCGACCCGCGCTTTCTTGAGCGATGCTGCGGATGCTTTTTCGCATGAGCGCGCACTGCTGACGAAACTGGTTGTCGCGGTCGGCCCCTTGCCGAGTACGCCGGGACAGGCGGACACAGAAACAGCCGTCCTTGCCCAGCACCATGCGATTGACATGCTCGCCCAATCGGAAAGGACGGGCTGTGCATTCGGCGCGGCGCTGGCGTTGATTGCCGATTGGGCTGCCGTGCGCCCGGTTCTGGAAACAGCAGCGCGGCGCTTGTCGCTCGATATCGACAAGTCCGATCTGCCCAATGCCGCGGTGCTCGCCTCGGTGATCCGGACAGCCGACAACTCACCTGCCGCCGACCGGGCGATGCTGTTCGGCGCGCAACAGATTGTCGCGCAGCACCGCGGCCTTTGGGATTTGCTCGAAGCCCGCGCCGTCGCCCGCAGCGACTATTAAGCACTTGCTCTTTGGCGACCCGCTCGCCTAACGCGGTTGACGTTAACGTCAAAGGCCGCACGCATGAAATTCAAGGGCACATCCGATTACGTCGCCACCGACGATCTGAAAGTTGCGGTCAATGCGGCCGTGACGTTGCGCCGTCCGCTCCTCGTCAAGGGCGAACCCGGCACCGGCAAGACCGTTCTCGCGCACGAAATTGCCAAGGCGATGGGCGCCCCCCTGATCGAATGGCATGTGAAATCGACGACCAAGGCGCATCAAGGGCTTTATGAATATGATGCGGTGGCGCGGCTCCGCGATGGCCAGCTTGGCGACGAACGCGTCCACGACATTTCGAACTATATCCGCAAGGGCAAGCTGTGGGAGGCGTTTACGTCGCCGGTGCTTCCCGTCCTGCTGATCGACGAGATCGACAAGGCCGACATCGAATTTCCGAACGATCTGCTTCAGGAACTCGATCGCATGTCGTTCGACGTTTACGAAACGCATGAAACGATTGCGGCCAAGGAACGCCCGATTGTCATCATCACGTCGAACAATGAAAAGGAATTGCCCGACGCTTTCCTGCGGCGTTGCTTCTTTCACTATATCAAGTTCCCCGACAGGAGCACGATGCAAGCCATTGTCGATGTGCATTTTCCGGGCATCCAGAAAATCCTCGTCAACAAGGCGATGGATATTTTTTACGATGTCCGCGACGTGCCGGGCTTGAAGAAGAAGCCCTCGACCAGTGAGTTGCTCGATTGGCTGAAGCTGCTGTTGGCCGAGGATATGCCGCTCGATGTCCTGCAATCGCGCGACCCGTCAAAAGCAATTCCGCCGCTCCATGGGGCGCTGCTCAAGAACGAGCAGGACGTGATGCTGTTTGAAAAGCTGGCGTTCATGGCACGACGACAGGGCGCGAACGCTTAGTCAGCATCCGGCCTGACCACCGGCGTCATCCCCGCCCACGCCGCCGCCATCCGAGCTTCAATCGCGTCGAGCATTGTGTAACGCTGGCGATACATGCTGCGCTTTTTGGGCGGGATATCGGCGTCGGCCCGCCGTTCGCCGCGCGAGGGGAGTTTGAAGAACCACGCGTCAATCGGTTCACCGCCACGGTCGCGCCAGATTTCGTCATAGTTCAGCGCCAACGGTCGCATGATAGGTTGGCCGAAATAGCGGTGGCGATTGTGGCGGCCGCGATCCGAGATGGCGTGGATTTCGGTGACGTTTACTTGCGCACAGACCATGCGGAAAAGTTCGATGATCAAGTCGCGCGGACGGATGCCGTGCGCCGCCTTGGTCAGGTCACGATAGCGGTCGAGCGCGTCGTCAAAATTGCGGCCCTGAATGCCGCCGATCAACGCGCGCAGACCGGTTGTGGCTGGCTCGAACGCAAAGACGAGCGTGAACAACCGCGTGTTGCCGTCGAACAGGTTGATGGCTAGCGCGCCTTCGCGGTGAAACCACATCGGCTTGTCGATAACGACATGCAGCGCGTCACTGATTTCGAGAAGCGGCATCAGTTCGATTGACTGGCTGATCTGGAAATCAAGCGGGGAATGCGCGGCAAGCGTGGCAATATGCGCCGTGAAGTGGTTCAGCCGTTCATCGACGCGCCAGCCCGAACAAAGGTACGGCGCGCGGGCAAAGCTCAGTATCTCGGGTCGGTCATCAACCAGTTGTCCCATGACGCTGGCTGATGGGGCCGCGAGCAAGGGCGCGTAGGCGGTGGCATGGCGCTTTGCGGCCCATGAAAATCGCAACCGTTTCAGGCGCGCCGAGATGCCGCCGCCGGGCGCCTCAATAGCGAGCATCGCCTGAAACCGTTTCGTCTGCATCTGGTCCATGCGGTCCCCCAAGCGAGCGACCCCTTGCCGCGAAACCGCCTATTTGTCGATTGTGTAAGCGACTTCGAGATTACCCCAGCGCTTGCCGCCGAAATAGAGCGGGACGAAGACATTCTTGACTGTGCGGTAACCGTTTGCCCCGAGGTTCTGGCGATACGTCGTCAACATGAAATCGGCGTCGGACGCGACGGCGCGCGCGGTGGCATCATCCATGAAATTGCATTTGTTGCGGCAATTGAGCGCGTTCCATGCGGGATCATCGGCGCGTTGGGGCAATGACTTGGCCGATATGTGCGTCGGCAGATAGCCATTCATATCGGTAATCACCGCGCCGGTAATATGGCTGTTGGACCCGACGATCTGATCGAGAAGGGGTTGGATGATCCTGTCTGCGGCCTTGTTGAATCGATTGTCGAATTGCGGCGGGTTGCTGCCGATGACAGGGTGGTAGTCGGTGTCAAAAACATCGCTCAGCGGAACGTCTTTTGTTGCGATTGCATCTTCGATTGTCGTTCGGACAGTTTCGGTTGCGGCCAGCGCAATATCAACGAAGCGCTGGTCGTTCGGGGCAAAGCCGCTGTGCACGATCATGTCGAGCATCTGGTTTGCGCCAACTTCAAGCGACCCAATGTGGGCGATAGCACCCCCAAGTTTCTCCTGATTGGCCCCGGCCGCATCGGCAAAGCCATTGAGCTCATCGCCAACGCGACAGACACTGTCATGGATCAGGCTGGTCGAGCGGGCAATGTCATCAGTCTGACGGTCGACCTGGCTGACGAGATCGATGACTTCGGCAATCGTGTCATTGATACGGGCAAAACCGGCTTCGGCGGCGCGGCTGCGCGCCATGCCGTTCTGGATGGCGGACACGAACACGTCGCCCTCGCCCGTCAGCGAGTCCATGGTCACGCCGATTTCGTCGATGGCGCTGCGCGTGTCATGCGCGAGCTTTTTGACTTCGGCAGCGACGACGGCGAATGTCCGTCCGGCATCGCCTGCCTTTTCGGCTTCGATGGCGGCGTTGAGTGCCAGCATATTGGTCGTCCGCGCAATCGCGTCGATCACTTGCGTCGTACGCCGCACCTGCTCCATCGCCGACGAAAAGCCAGTGAGCTGCGAGCCAAGACGTGTGACCATGGCAGTGAGTTCGCCGAACTCGGCAATCGACGACGCGATGATCGCCGCTCCATCCTTCAAGCGTGCCCGGGCGTTATCTGACAACATCCGCGCTTCGTCGGTTGCGTCGGTGACCTGGCGCTGGTCGGTTTCGAGGCTTGCCATGACTGCCTGCAATTCGGTCAGCACCTTGGCTTGGGCGGTAACACTGGCGGCAACCGCTTGAATTTGACCTGCTGCTTCCGTGCAACCAATCGCCAGCGCACCCGACTGGTCAGCGGCCCGGTCCATCAGGCGGGAATCAGCAGCTTCGATACGCGATTGATACATGGGTTGGCCCTGTGGTTCGCAACGGGCGTAGGGGCAAAGCGGTTGAGAAGGCGTTAACCACAGGCCAGCTTGCCGTGAACGTAAAGCAGCGGCATAGCGATGCCATGTTTTTCAACTTCCTCGACGAGCTGCGCGCAGCGGGCATTCCGGCCAGCATGAAAGAGCATCTCGTGCTGCTCGAAGCACTCAACAGCGACGTGATCGAGCGCACGCCCGAGCAATTTTATTTCCTCTCGCGTGCGATTTACGTGAAGGACGAAGGGCTGATCGATCGCTTTGATCAGGTCTTTGCCAAAGTGTTCAAGGGTATCGCCACAACCTTCGGCGAGCAGGGTGCCGAAATTCCCGCCGAATGGCTCCGCGCGGTCGCCGAGAAGTTCCTGACACCCGAAGAGATGGAAGCGATCGAGAAGCTGGGATCGTGGGACGAGATCATGGAGACGCTCAAGAAGCGGCTCGAAGAACAGAAGGAGCGCCACGAAGGCGGCAATAAATGGATCGGAACCGGCGGCACGTCACCGTTTGGTCATAGCGGCTATAACCCCGAAGGTGTACGGATTGGCGGCGAGGGGAAACACGGGAAAGCCCTCAAGGTCTGGGACAAGCGCGAGTTCAAAAATCTCGATTCAACCAAGGAACTGGGCACGCGCAACATCAAGATTGCGCTGCGTCGCCTGCGCCGCTTCGCCCGCGACGGCGCGCTCGACGAGCTTGATATGGACGCGACGATCAATGGCACGGCGCGACAGGGCTGGCTCGACATCCACATGCGCGCCGAGCGGCACAATGCGGTGAAGCTGTTGCTGTTCCTCGACGTTGGCGGGTCGATGGATCCGCATATCAAACTGTGCGAGGAATTGTTCAGCGCGGCGACGAGCGAATTCAAGAATCTCGAATTTTTCTACTTCCACAATTGTCCGTATGAAGGTGTGTGGAAGGACAATAAACGGCGCTTTACCGAACGCACACCGACCTGGGATGTGCTCCATAAATATGGCCATGACTATAAGCTGATCTTTGTCGGCGATGCGTCGATGAGCCCATACGAGATTTCGCATCCCGGCGGGTCGGTCGAGCATTTCAACGAGGAATCGGGGACGGCGTGGATGCAGCGGCTGACCACGACCTATCCGGCGGCGGCGTGGCTGAACCCCGTGCCCGAAGCGCATTGGGGATATTCACAGTCGATTTCGCTGCTGAAGGATTTGATGAATGACCGCATGTATCCGCTCACGCTGGGCGGATTGGATGATGCCATGCGCGGGTTAACGCGCAAGAATTAGCCGTTGAGCTGAAGCTGCAACTGCTGTGCTTTTTGCCAGAATTTATCGGCCAGATCGCGACGACGTTCGCGCGCCTGATCGGTCACGGCGCGTGATGCTGCGGATGCTTCCTCGGCTGCCCGCCGGGAATAATAGCGAAAATCAGATTCCATATTGCGACCCCTGGATCGAATCACCGTCCAAAGTTTATTATCATGAGGTTACGAAATCGTTTGCAACGGCGCAATACCAGTCGATTCGGGGCAATTGACCCGCGCGGCATGTCCCCATATCGAGGCACGATGCCCCGGTAGCTCAGCAGGACAGAGCAACGGTTTCCTAAACCGCAGGTCGGGAGTTCGAGTCTCTCCCGGGGCACCAGAAAGGGCGTAAGATGCTCGTTTCACGACGGATTTTCATTGGTGGGTTAGCGGCGTTGCCCGTCGCGGGGCGTGCGCAACCATCGTCGCGCGCGGCACAACTGGTCGTGGCAGCGCGGCGGCAGGTGGGCGTGACGCTCACGTATGATCCCGCTTATTCGCGGTTGGCGTTTCCGCTTGGTGACGTGCCCCGCGCGAAAGGCGTGTGCACCGATGTGCTGATTCGCGCCTATCGCGATGCCTTTGGCGCGGACCTTCAGGCACTGATGAATGCCGATATGAAGCGTGCGTTTGGCGCTTATCCGAAACGATGGGGATTGCGGCGGCCCGACCCGAATATCGACCATCGCCGCGTGCCCAATCTCCAGACGTTCCTGTCCCGCAAAGGGGCAGCGCGTCCGGTGACGGGCAATGCCGCCGACTGGGCACCCGGCGATATTTTCACAAGCATGATCGATGGCCGCTTGCCGCATACCGGCATTGTGTCTGATCGGCGCGGGGCAGGGGGTCGGCCGCTGGTGATCCACAACATTGGTCGTGGCGCACAGGAAGAAGACGCGTTGTTTGCGCATCCGCTCACGGGTCATTATCGCTGGACATGAAAAACCCCGGCATGTCGCCATGCCGGGATTCTGCGACCCATCAAAGGGATAGGGATTAGAACGTCTTGCGGATGGTCACGCCATAAGTGCGTGGCTGGTTGGGGTAGCCGCTGAAGCTGCCATCCTGCGCAACTGTCGAGAAGGCACCAATAAGCGACCGATCGTTCGTAAGATTGCGCGCCCAGATTGCGACTTCCAACTGGGCTTCGCTGTCTTCCACACCAAGGCTCAAATTGACATTGCTCTGGCCCCATGTTGCCAGGTTTTCGGGCACTGTCTCGGTCAGATACGTGTTGCTCGTAAAATCAAATTCTCCACGGAGGTAAGCACTTAGGCTGTTTCCGAAATCGTGATTGAGCGTCGCCGATGTCGAGAAGCTCCATGTTGGAACGGCAGCTGGTTTCTTGCCGGTCAAATCCCTGAAGTTCGGAATGAGGCCAGTGGCGACATTGACCGGGCAGCGCACGGTGTCGAAGCTGAAGCATGGCGCGCCGGTGAACGAGTCATACTTCGCATCCAGATAAGTGACTGCCCCAGTGAGAGCGAGCCACGGCGCAGGGCGATAGGCAGCATCGATTTCAAAGCCCTTTACCGATTGTTTCCCGGCGTTTACGAGCGCGAAGCCAAGGCCAGTGAAGCCATTTGACTGAAACCCCTTGATCGACTGCTGGAACACGGCGAGATTGAAATACCCGCCCCGGAACTTAGCCTTTAGGCCTGCTTCATAAACGGTAACTTCTTCGGGATTCGCCGAACGACCGACGCCATTGAGCGGCGGCCGGCTGTCAGATGACAGATTGACAGCGGTTGCCTTCCATCCTGTCGAGTAGCTCAGGTAAGCGTTGATAAAATCAAAGTCATACGCAATTCGGGCGGCATATGTGAGTTTACTACCAGAATAAATGCCGGACTCGTTGGCGTTCGGGAAATTGACCGGCGCTCGGTTGGGTGTTCCACGGTAAAAGAACTGAGCGATGTTCAAGTTGAATGGATTTTGCCCAGCACGGGAGATCGGGCATGGTGCCGAGCCGGGGCCGGGGAGCCGGGCACCGAGGGAGCCGCCAAATGTGTTTGCGGGCAAATTCGGACTTGTCGGCACAAATCCTTTTTGAAACAGGCAACCGACAATGCCGGCAAGCGACGGTGTCGCCAACGGAATGAACGTCAGCCCCGTTACATTATCGAGATCAAGCGACGAGAAAGGGTCATTCAACACCACGTTTGACGTGGCTGCCTTGCGATCATTCAAGTAGGCAAGGCCACCGGTAATCGTCAGCCGGTCCGTCACTTTGTAATCCGCTTGCCCGAATAGCGAAAACGAGCGTTGCTTCAACTTATAGGCGTCAGAAAGGCCTTGTCCGGCTTGGAAATAAGTTCGCCCGGGAATGATCGACGGGTTGGTCAGGTTTTGGAGGGATTCAAGCACCGTAACAAGGCCGGGTGCAGTCGCTGTTTGCCCGGTGATCGCATTCACATAAGCACGAATGTCGTTGCCATAGCGAATGTCACGCGACGTGTCGACTTTTTCATCTTGGTAAAAGCCACCGAGAAGCCAGTTCAGCGGGCCGCTTCCATCCGAAGCGAGGCGGAATTCCTGTGTGAAAGTCGATATTTCATTCGCAGCCTTGTTTGTTATGAGAGCTGCAGCAGTAAAATCGACGTCTTGGTTCGATTGATTGACCTGATTGCGATAGGCCGTGATTGATGTGAGCTTCGCAAATCCGACGTTCCAGTCGATCTGCCCTGAAAGTCCCTTGCCGACCAACCGGTTGTCGGGGTTGACGTCAAAAATGACATTACGCTGAAAAACCTGTGAGGTGTTTGAAATCGCTTTGCCCGTAGCAGCGGCAATGCGAAGAGTGTCAGTACCATTAAAAATTGACGATACGCCGCAACATCTCTCTTTAATGACATTATAATCGCCGATGATGCGAAGGGCGAAATCTGCTGAAGGTTGAAACAGGATGTCGCCGCGAAGTGACCAGCGATTGCGGTTGTTGACGTCACTCTTCGTTGTCAGATTGTTGAAATAACCTTCGCGCGAATTTACGCTGCCCGACAGGCGGAAGGCGAGCGAGTCCGAGATCGGCCCGGTAATTGTCGCTTTTGGATTGATCAGGCCATAGTTGCCGAGGCTGATTTCAGCCTTGCCGCCCCAATCAAACTGCGGACGCTTGGTAATGATGCTGATCGCACCAGCGGACACGTTTTTGCCGAAAAGGGTCGATTGTGGGCCGCGCAGAACTTCGATGCGCTCGATTTCGGGAAGATCGTCGAGCGCCGCTGACGTGCGTGCACGATAAACACCATCGATGAACACGCCGACCGAGGCTTCGATGCCGTCATTGCCGTTGCCGTTGCCAAAGCCGCGGATCGTGAAATTGGTCTGCCCTGCGGCATTGAGCTGTGTCACCTTCAGCGAAGGCACAACGGACTGAAGATCAATCAAATCCCGAATTTGTGCTTTTTCAACAGTGTCAGAACTCGTCACCGAAACCGAGATCGGCACGTCCTGCAAAGTCTGTTCGCGCTTGGTGGCAGTCACGATGATTTCGTCGGCTTCGGCGACGTCGGCTTCTTCGGCGGCCTGTGGCGCGATTTGCGCATAGGCGGGATGGGCCATCGTGACAGCAAGCAGCGACGTGCCGATGAGGTGAATTTTACGCATGGTTTGCTCCCCTAAAAAATTGCCGGGCTTTGCGGCGGATAGCGCTTGGTGCGCTTGTTGATGTCTATGTGCGTCCGCTTGACGCGAGCGTCAATGAAAGAATCGGCGAAAATCCGCCAAGTTTCAAACTGCTACCTATTGCGCACTGCACCAATCTGCGTTGCCGTAAGGGCAAGTGACGGGTGTCCAAAACCTTTGACAGTTTTTAGTTGCAACGGAGCGCAGTCGGCGTAGGGCGAGATATGGCTGATCATCATCACTCCATCGAACCTTCGCCCGAAAAACAGAAGCTCGCCGTGCCGCAGGAAGTTCAGGACGCTGTCCGAACGATCTTGCGCTGGGCCGGCGATGATCCTGATCGCGAGGGGCTGCTAGATACGCCGGCGCGGGTCGGGCGAGCATGGCGCGAGTATTGCGAGGGGTATCTGGAAGACCCCGGCTATCATTTGTCGCGCACGTTTCAGGAAGTCGGTGGCTATGACGAACTCGTCCTGCTGAAAGACATTCCGTTCCAGTCGCATTGCGAACATCATATGGCACCGATCGTCGGTAAGGCGTCGATTGCCTATATGCCCAAGGACCGGGTGGTCGGCATTTCAAAGCTGGCGCGCGTGCTCAATGGCTATTCGCGGCGCTTGCAGGTTCAGGAACGGCTGACCGCGGAAGTTGCGAATTGCATCTGGGAAAATCTCCAACCGCAGGGTGTCGCCGTCGTCATCGAAGCCCAGCATGGCTGTATGACCGGCCGCGGCGTCCGCACCCACGGTGTGGGAATGACGACGAGCCGGTTGATGGGGTGCTTCCTTGACGACCACCGCAGCCGGAAAGAAGTGCTGGGGTTGATGGGGTACTAAGCCGGATCAGTCCAACGACGCATCAAGTTTGCCTGTACCGCTTGCAGGCGGACATAATTTTCAGGTGCCATATCAAGCCCCTCAAGCGCGGCGACTTCGTTGAGCTCAAACAACAGGTCACGTTTGGCCGTATCGGCAATGCTGCTCTGGATAAACGTCAGCCCGACGAGCCGCTCTCCGTGCGTGACGGGCTCAACTTCGTGCAGGGTCGTTGACGGATAGACGATGGCGACGCCCGCTGCTTCTTTGAAACCAACCCGCGCATTGCCAAGCGTGATACTCAGGGCACCGCCCTGATAATCGGCGGGATCGCTGAGGAAGATGGTGCAGCTGAGATCAGCCCGGATGACACCGCGCGGGAGGTGCATCAGCGCGGTATCTGTATGCAAGCCATAGGCCATGCCCAATTCATATCGGGTGAGCATAGGCGGCGCGATTGCCTTAGGGAAAGCGACGTTCCGGAATTCGTCGCTGGCGAGAAGCGCGCCACGGAGAATGTCGGCGGATTGCTGATGCGTCGCCGGATCGTGCAGCTGAAGATTGTTTTTGACGGTCGAGTGCGGATTGGTGATCCGGCCATCAACGAAATTCGCCGCGGCGGCAATCGCGCGCAACTCGACGATCTGGTCAGGCGACAGGACGGGGATCAGCCTGAACATCACCCCGTCCTTTCGTTTCAGGCTGCCGGTGCCTCGTCGGCGACAACCGGCGCATCGACCGCGATTTCGCCCGGCTCTGCATTGGGATCATAGGCTTCGGTAAATCCGGCCTCGTCCTTTTCGAACATCGATGCCATGACATCGACGCCCTGCGTCTGCAGATCGGCTTCTTCGGGGCTGCGCGCCACGTTGACCTTGATCGACACCGCGACTTCGGGGTGCAACTGCACGCGAACGTCATACAGGCCAATCGCCTTGATCGGCTTGTTCAGCACGACCTGCGTTTTCTGGACCTGCATGCCTTCAACGTCGAGTGCTTCGACGATGTCGCGCACGGCAACCGAGCCGTAAAGCTGGCCGGTGTTCGATGCCTGACGGATCAGCGTCACCGACTTGCCGTCGATGTCTTTTGACCGTGTTTCGGCTTCGCCGCGACGATTGTCGTTTTCGGCGACGATCTTGGCTTTGTTGGCTTCGAACAGTTTCAGGTTGGCCGCATTCGAGCGCAGCGCCTTCTTGTTCGGGAGGAGGAAATTGCGCGCAAATCCGTTTTTCACGGTGACAACATCACCAATGACACCAAGCTTTTCGACGCGTTCGAGGAGGATCACTTCCATGTTACTGGCCTCACTTCACGATATAGGGGAGGAGGCCGATGTGCCGGGCACGCTTGATCGCCTGGGCGAGTTCGCGTTGCTTGGGCGCACTGACGGCGGTGATGCGGCTGGGGACGATCTTGCCGCGTTCAGAGACGAATCCCTGAAGCAGGCGGACATCCTTGTAATCGATCTGTGGCGCATCTTTTGCTGCGAAGGGGCAGCTTTTGCGGCGGCGGAAAAATGGGCGGGCCATGTCTATAGCTCCTTAAAAGGCTTCACGGTCGTCGCGGTCACGGCGCGGGCGTTCGCCACGTTCCGAGCGCTCACGATCACGCGTTTCGTTGCGGCGCATCATCGCCGAAGGACCGGCTTCATGACCGTCCACGCGGAGCGTCATGTAACGGATCACATCTTCGTTGATCTGCGTCTGGCGCTCGAGCTCGATCGGCACATTGGTCGGCGCGTCGAATTCGATCATGACATAATGCGCTTTGCGATTCTTCGCGATGCGATAGGCCAGCGAACGCAGGCCCCAAGTCTCGGTCTTGACGATGGTGCCGCCATTGTCGGTTATAATCTTGGTTGCGGTTTCCGCGAGGCCATCGACCTGGGCCTGAGCCAGATCCTGACGCGCGAGAAACACATGCTCGTACAGAGCCATGCTTGTTCGTCCTTCCATGCCGATCGCTGACATACGCCCCATGCGCAGTCCCTCCGGCTTTCTTCGAGGGCGAGTTTATGGCGGATCGGCCCGGGAAAGGCAAGCGCAGCCGATCAGCGCCGCCCGACGCCGGGAATAAGCATGCCGACCCGGCGGCGGTATTCAGCGTATTGGTCACCGAACATGCTGACCAAGTCGCGCTCCTCATAACCGATGGCTATGACAATATAAATGGTCATGCCGATAGCGAGCACTAGGTGTCCAACAGTCATCACCGGCGTTGCCCAAAAGGCGATTACAAAGCCGAGATAGAGCGGGTGTCGGACAATTCGATACAGCAACGGCGTGTGAAACTGCGGTGCTTCAGGCGAACGGTTGCGCATGTTGAGCCAGACCTGCTGGAGGCCGAACAATTCGAAATGGTTGATCAAAAAAGTGCTGAGCAGCAACATACCCCATCCAAGCGCGAAAAACGCCCAGATAAGGTAAGCGAAAGTCCCCGTTACGGCCCAGACGACCTGCGGAATCGGTGCCCACAAGGCGAAGAAAATGATCGACGTAATGCTGGACGCAAGTACATAGACACTGCGTTCGGCGGTGGCAGGGACGATTCTGGTCCATGCCCGCTTGAACTCCTGCCGCGCCATGACGCTATGCTGCACGCCGAACATCGCGATGAGCGCGAGATCGACGACAATGGCCACACCAAGGCTCAAAACCCAGCCACCGCGATCAACGGTGACGGCGGTGAAGGGCAGATTGCCGACAAAGGAAATTAAGTAAAGGAATGTCGCGAGAAAAACCGCGTATGCTGCAAACGCAAACAACACATAGAGCATGCGAGTCATCGCCGTTCTCCTGATTGCTAAAGGTCACATATCATAATTCGCGCGCTTGCGCATCAGGGGGACGGTGCCCTACCTGCAAATCCACTTTTGCGGAGCGAATGGCGTGCGAGCATTTATATTCCCCGGACAAGGCAGCCAATCCGTCGGCATGGGCAAGGCACTGTCAGATGCCAGCCCCGCTGCGCGTGAAGTCTTTGGCGAGGTTGATGAGGCGTTGCAGCAAAAGCTGTATCGTTTGATGACGGACGGGCCCGAGGATGCGCTGACGCTCACCGAAAATGCGCAACCGGCGATCATGGCGAATGCAATCGCGACATTGCGCGTGCTCGAGCGCGAAGGCAATGTCCGCCTGGCGGAGAAAGCGGCGTTTGTCGCGGGGCATTCGCTCGGCGAATATTCGGCGCTGTGTGCAGCGGGTGCGATTGATCTGACGACGACGGCGCGGCTGCTCAAAACGCGCGGGCAAGCAATGCAAGCGGCGGTGCCGGTGGGCGAGGGCGCGATGGCCGTCATCCTCGGCCTTGATTTCGACGCCGTCGCGGCAGTTGCGACCGAGGCGGCGCACGGTGACGTCTGCGCGGCGGCAAATGACAATGGCGGGGGACAGGTGGTTATCTCCGGTCATGCTGCCGCTGTCGAGCGCGCGATGGAACTGGCCAAGGAACGCGGGGCAAAACGCGCGCTGCCGCTCGCTGTGTCGGCACCGTTCCACTGCGCGCTGATGGCACCGGCGGCCGACGTCATGGCAAAGGCCTTGGCCGACGCGCGGGTTCAGGCTCCGCTCGTGCCCTTATATGCTAACGTCACGGCGGCGCAGGTGACCGATCCCGACGCGATCCGTGGCCTGCTTGTCGATCAGGTCACCGGCATGGTCCGCTGGCGCGAAAGCGTGATTGCGATGGCCGATGCGGGGGTGACCGAGTTTGTCGAATTCGGCGGCAAAGTCCTCGGGCCGATGATCAAGCGCATCAATCCCGACGTGGCAACGCGCTCGGTCGTGTCGATGGACGATATTGAGGCCTTGCTGAAGGATTTGTGATGTTTGATCTAACCGGAAAAACGGCGCTCGTGACGGGCGCGTCGGGGGCCATCGGTTCGGCGGTCGCAAAGGCCTTGGCGGCGCAAGGGGCGACCGTTGCGTTGTCGGGCACGCGCGAAGACGCGTTGAGGGCGGTGGCTGCTGAAATTCCCGATTCCGTCATCCTGCCTTGCAACCTTGGCGATGCCGAGGCGGTTGAAGGGCTGATCCCCGCCGCGATCGAAGCACTCGGCGGGAAGCTCGACATATTGGTGAACAATGCGGGTGTAACGCGTGACAATCTCGTCATGCGGATGAAGGACGAAGAGTGGTCGGACGTGATCCGCATCAATCTCGAAGCCGCGTTCCGCCTGATCCGCGCGGCATCGAAGCCTATGATGAAAGCGCGGGTGGGCCGAATCATCACGATCACCAGCGTTGTCGGCACGACCGGCAATCCCGGCCAGGCCAATTATGCCGCTTCAAAGGGCGGTCTGACTGCAATGTCAAAGGCGCTCGCACAAGAACTGGCGAGCCGCAACATCACCGTAAACTGCGTCGCGCCGGGGTTTATCACGTCGCCGATGACTGACGGTTTGCCCGATGCCCAGAAGGAAGCGCTGACCGCGCGTATTCCAGCGGGTAAACTTGGCGAGGGGGCCGATGTTGCCGCCGCTGTTGTTTATCTCGCGTCGGACGAAGCGGCTTACGTCACCGGACAGACGCTTCACGTCAACGGCGGGATGGCAATGATCTGAATCGGCTGGAATCCCGAAACCGGACATTCATTAACCCCCTTTTCCCATCGCCATGATGGTCAACGCCGCGTTAACAATTGGTGATGAAAAGGTCGCTTGTTCTCACCAATGAAGCCGCACGGCATCCGTTCCGTCGCCTGCTTCCCCCCGAAACGCTGGTTCCCGATGTTCAGGAGCCATCGATGGGCGACCTGAAGTTTTTCATGCTGAGCTTCACCGCCGCGTTCCTCGCGTTTTTCGGTTTTCTTTCCTGAGCCGAAGGATTTTTCAACGCCGAGCGTATAAGGTCCGGATATAGACAAGGAGTCCGGCTTGGCCAGTGCAGCGTTTGCCGATGTTGATATGGAATGCGCGCCCGATGACGCTTTGATGGCGCGTGTGGTGCGCCGTGACGCGGCTGCGTTTCGCATTGTGGTCGATGGCCATGCCCGGACGTTGCACCGGATTGCGTATCGAATGACCGGTGATCCGGTCGAAGCCGAAGACGTCGCACAGGAAGCGTTGACCCGCCTTTGGCAACATGCCGGTCGGTGGCAGGCGGGTGGATCAGGCATCGGTGCCTGGCTGACGCGGGTGACGATGAACCTGTGTCTCGACCGGTTGCGGCGGCGGCGCTTTGCCAGCGACGAGGCCGTGCCCGAGCGTGCGGATGACGCGCCTTTGGCACCGGCGTTGATCGAGGCGGAGGAGGAACGGCAACGGGTGGTCGCGGCAATCGCGGCGCTGCCCGACAACCAGCGGGCGGCAATCGTGCTGACCTATTATGAGGATCAGCCGAATGCGGCTGCGGCGGAAAGTCTGGAGATGAATATCAAGGCATTTGAATCGCTGTTGCTGCGCGCCCGCGGGGCCTTGAAGCGCGCGCTGACCAGCGATGACGCAGGGGACATGTTATGAGCCGCAATGATTTTACGCCCGATTTGCGCGCATCGCTCGACCGTTTTGATGTGCCCGCGCCGCGCGATGGCTTTGCCGACCGGATGATGGCCGTCACCGCACCTATATCACGTCCGTCGACACGTGATCGGCGCGGCGGCTGGCGACTGGCGCGACGGGCAGTCATTGGAACAGTGGCGGCAGGGATGGTCAGCGCAGCAGCGGTGGCATCCGGCTTGCTCGGCGCGGCCGGCATTCGTGTGCCGGTGTTGACCGCGATGCTTGCGCCCGCACCTGACCCCGCACCGATTCCCAAAGCCAAGCCGAAGCCCACCGCGAAAATGGCCGTCGCGCCAAAACCTGCCGTGGCGCCGACGCAGCGCGCTGATCCCGGCCTCAATGATCCCGGCAGCATCGCCAATCCGTCAGCCATCCGGCCCGCCGTTGTCGACGCCATGGCACGGCGGACCGAACGCCGGATCGCCCGGCGCGCGTTCATCCGCCAGAATCCAGAACTTGTGCCAGTGATCAAGCAGGCGCTGGCCCAGGAAAAATCCTTTATTCAGGCCAATCCCGAGGTTCGCGAACTCCGCCGTCTGCCCTTGATCGAACGCAAGGCCTACCTCGCTGAACGACCCGAACTGCACGCGGCATTGCTGGCGCGTCAGGCCGAACGCCGCGCATTTCGTGCCGCCAATCCCCAGGCCATGGACGTCATCCGTGCCCGCGCCGAACAACGCCGTGCCGCGATGAAACCGGCCCCGCTTGATCCCGCAATCGAAGGGAATTCCGACCTGCCGCGTTGAATTGTCGGATGCCGCTTTCGGGCACCGTATTGTTCAACACGGAGCTTATCGCCATGAAAACCATGTTGCTTATCGCCAGTGCTGCGGTACTCGCGCTCACGCCGGCCTTTGCCGAACCCGTCACCAAAACCGTAACGGTCGATGGCCCCAAATTTGATAGCACACGCACAACCGTCCGCGACAAAGCGGCGGGGACACTGACTCGCCAAACTGATGTTGTCCGTGCCCGCGATGGCGCGACGGCGAGCAGCAATTACAGTCGCACACGCACGGGTACAGGCGCTTCGGTATCCGGCTCGCAGACAGGTTTTGCAGGGCGGACGCGCAGTTACGACTATAACCGCACGCGCACTGATACGGGGTCAACGACCACTGGCACCGCAACCGGACGCGACGGACAGACCTATGCGCTGTCGGGTAACCGCGCCAAAACCCCCACCGGCTTCACCGCAAATCAGAATATCGTCAACGGCGACGGTCGCACGGTTTACAATCGCGACGTCAGCGTTTCTCGGTCGGGCGGAAATGTGACACGTTCGGTCGATGTCACCCGTGCAAAGGGATTCCACAAGCCGCAAGGCGTGGGACGCGGGATCAGAGGCGCTCGTCGCCGCTAATTCTGCATGCTCCTGCGTAAGCGGGCTGGGGCGGCAGGAGCGAAAGCGAACTCACCCCCGAGCTCGTGTCGAAACATCCCCGCTTGCGCAGGAGCATATCTTTAGGGACAATCACCCGCGACACAGGCCTTGTGGAGCTTCCACGCCAGCCAAGCCGAGATGATGCACATCGCCGCCGTCATCAGCAGCTGATCGACCGCAGAGACACCGACGGCGCTGAGCCCCAATGCCAATGCCGATCCCGCGACCATACAGCCCGCGTTGACGATATTATTCGCCGCCACGGTGCGCGCGGTTTCGCTGATCGGCACGGTCGTGGTCAGGAATGCATAGAGCGGTACCACAAACATGCCGCCCGCAATCGCAATGCCGAGAAGTGATAAGGTGAGCGGAATCGCGCCGGGATGGCTCAAAAACTCACCGATTTTGTAAAGTTCGCCGTTATTGTCCTGAATCCAGTTTTTCGCGATCAGATGAAAAGCGACGACGAACACGCCCATGACGATGACCGACATGGGTGAATAGCGTGCCGAAACTTCGCTTTTTAGCAGACGGTTGATGACGATCGACCCGATGGCAATGCCGACCGAAAAAATCGCGAGGAACAGGCTCGCCACTTCCTTGTCCGCCGTCAGCACATTTTTGACAAGCGGCGGAAACTGGATGAACAGCACTGTGCCGATGGTCCAGAAGAAGCTGATCGAAATGATTGCAAGGAAAAGGCGCGGGATGTGCATCGTGCCGTAGATCAGTCTGTATGACGCGCGGAAGATGTTGAAATCAATGGCCTCAGGCGTGCCGACGGGCGGGGCGGGGGGGACATAGCGACCGCTGAACCAGCCGATTACAGCAACGACGACCACAGCAATCGCGGCGACATGGGCGCTGATAAACCCGGCAAGGATGGTCCCCGCCAGAATTGCGATATAGGTGCCAGCTTCGATCAGCCCGGTGCCACCGAGCACTTCATCACGCTCCAGATGCTGCGGCAAAATTGCATATTTGATCGGGCCAAAGAATGTCGAATGCACGCCCATCGCCACGAGCGCGGTGAGCATCAACGGGATGTTTGCAATCAGCAGCCCTGCGGCACCGACGAGCATGATGCCAATCTCAGCCGCCTTGACGATCCGAACGAGCTTTGCCTTGTCGCGCGCATCGGCCAGCTGTCCGGCAACCGCCGACAGCAGAAAAAACGGGATGATGAACAGCGCGGTGGCGAGGCCGCTGAACTGCTCTTCCTGCTTCGGGTCCGAATAGACGTTGTAGACAACGAACAGGACCATCGCATTTTTGAACAGATTGTCGTTCATCGCGCCGAGAAACTGTGTGACGAACAGCGGCAGGAAACGCCGCGCACGCAGCAGGTGGGTCGTATTTTGCATCAAGGTGAAAGCGTTCCCGGCCCGTTGCGACTGCGCGCGCCATAGACAGCTTTGCGCGAGCCGCCAAACGCTATAACGCACGGTTCGACATGATGAGCCTTCCCAATATCTTGACGCTCTCGCGCATCGTCACGGTGCCGTTGCTCGTGGCGCTGCTTTGGTTTCCGGGCTGGGAGCTTGGTTATGCGCTCGGCTTCGCGCTTTATTGCCTGATGGGGATCACGGACTATTTCGACGGTTATCTTGCGCGCGCCAATGGCCAGGTGTCGAAGCTCGGCGTGTTCCTCGATCCGATTGCTGACAAGATCATGGTTGCCGCCGTCATCATGATGCTGGTCGGCACGCGGCATGAAGCAGCATCGATCAGCGGGCTTCATATCATCCCCGCGATCATCATCCTGTTGCGCGAGATTACGGTATCGGGACTGCGCGAGTTTCTTGCCGGGTTGCAGGTGTCGTTGCCTGTATCACAACTCGCTAAATGGAAGACCGCTTTGCAAATGATCGCACTAGGGGCACTGATTTTGGCGGGAGCGTTGCCTACGCTCGTGTGGATCAAACAGATCGGGGTCGGATCGCTATGGGCCGCGGCGGCGCTCACGATTGTGACCGGCTGGGATTATCTCCGCGTCGGCATCAAGCATATGGACTGAACCGATGGCGACGATCCTTTATTTCGCTTGGGTGCGCGATGCCGTGGGATTTGGCGAAGAAGTTGTCGCTATCCCCGATGACGTGACGACAGTCACTGCGCTTGCCGCCTACCTCGAGAAGAGAAGTGACGGCCATGCACGCGCCTTTGCCGAGCATGATCGCCTCCGTGCTGCGGTTGATCTGACCATGGTCAACTTCGATGCGTCGATCATCGGCGCCAAGGAAATCGCTTTCTTCCCGCCAGTGACAGGCGGATGATCATCGTTCGGATCAGCGAAGCCGACTTCGACGTCGGGGTCGAAACCAACCGATTGATCGGCCAAGGCGTTGGTGGAATCGCGACGTTCATCGGGGTCGTGCGCGGCGATGGCGGCTTGCTGTCGCTCACGCTCGATCATTATCCAGCGATGACCGAGCGCGCACTGACGGAACTGGCAGAGCAAGCGACGGCGCGCTGGGATTTATCTGCCGTCACGATCATTCACCGGGTGGGCACGCTCCATCCCGGAGACCGCATTGTTTTTGTCGGCACCGCATCGGCGCATCGCGCAGCGGCGCTTGAGGCCTGTGCTTACGTCATCGACCGATTGAAAACCGATGCACCGTTCTGGAAACGCGAAGCCTTTGCCGATGGCCGCGAAGATTGGGTTGATGTGCGGGAAACTGACAGCGAAGCTGCCACGCGCTGGACTTAAGCCAGCACCCGATACAGTCCGAAAATGCTGATCGCCGTCAGCAATGCCCCCACAAGAATCATCATTTGCCGCGCAGGAATGTGGCGGGTGAGCAGCGACCCGAGTGGAGCTGCGGCAACACCGCCGATCAAAAGGCCGATGACGGGCGCGGTCAGATCGCGGATACCGAGGGAAAGCAGATAGGTAATCGATACGGCAACGGCGAGAACAAACTCCGCCGTATTCACGGTGCCGACCGTCATGCGCGGATTATTGCCCTGCAGGAGCAAATTGGACGTTACCACCGGCCCCCAGCCGCCGCCGCCGGTCGCGTCCAGAAAGCCACCGACAAGTGCCACTGGCTCCACGACCTTGGCGCGCCGCTCGCGGGCGATCTTGTAACCAATGCCGCGCCACAGGATGAAAAGCCCGATCAGAACCAGATAGCCGAACACGAACGGTCGCGCGAAATTCGCGTCGTTCATATGAAGATGCGAGAGCAGCAGCGCCCCGGCAATGCCCCCGACGACCCCGCCTGCCGACAAGCGAGCGAACAATTTCCAGTCGACATTTTTGTGTATCATGTGGCTGACGCCGCTCGCGCCGCCGGTAAATGCTTTGATCACATGCACATAGCTGGTCGCGAGTGCCGGTGGGATGCCCAGAAGCAGCAGCGCCGTCGTCGCGATGACGCCAAACGCCATGCCAAGGGCACCATCGATCAACTGCGCGCCAAAACCAATCGCAATGAATGGCAGGACAGCGGACCAATCCAGTGCGGCAAAGTCGATCATATGCGTGGAGTTAGAGGTCGAGACCCGACGGCACGCAAGATATTTCGCTATGTCCTTGGTAAAGCGAGGCTATTCAGCGACGGGTTGCATCGGGCGCTCCGATGCCTAAATCATGGGCTACGCTTTACGGAGACGGGCGATGTTTGCAGGGCTGATCGCCTATCTCGATTCGATCAAGGCGCGCGATCCTGCCGCGCGGTCGCGTTGGGAAATTTTGACCTATCCAGGCGTCTGGGCGTTGATGTTTCATCGCCTCGCGCACTGGCTTTACCGCGGTGAACTATTCTTCGTCGCGCGGGTGGTGAACCACATTTCGCGAATGTTCACTGCCATCGATATTCACCCCGGCGCGACGATCGGGCGCAATTTCTTTATCGATCATGGGTTCACCGTGATCGGCGAGACCGCGCAGATCGGCGACGATGTGACGATCTACCAGAATGTCACGCTCGGCGGGACCAATCCGGCCAATGGCATTGCTGGCAAGCGGCATCCGACTTTGCTCCACGGGGTCATCGTCGGATCGGGCGCTCAAGTGCTCGGGCCTGTGACGGTCGGCGAACGCGCGCGCATCGGTGCGAATTCGGTCGTCACCAAGGATGTTGCCGGAGGCGCGACGATGGTCGGCATTCCGGCGCGTTCGACGCTCATGGGCGCATCCGAATATCAACAGGCGTTCATGCCCTATGGCACCCCGTGCAGCGAGAAATTCGATCCCGCGACGCAACAGCTCGAGATATTGAAATGCGAAGTCGAAGCACTGCGTGCAAAACTGGCGGCGTTCACCGAAACCGATCAGGCGCGTTCTGCCTGATGGGAACTGTTGCGCCGTTCCCGCGGACGACCTTGCAAGTCGGCTTCGACCGCCTCGAACTTTCGCGCATCCTTGATCTTTACGGCCGGATGGTCGCTGCCGGGCATTGGAAAGACTATGCCATCGACCTTGGTCGGGATGCCGCGGTCTTCAGCGCCTTCCGCCGCGCCACCGAACGGCCCGAAGTCCGGATCGAAAAGCGGCCCGCGCTGCGTAACCGTCAGGGCGAATGGGCGCTGGTCGGGGAGGGCGGTGCTGTATTGAAACGCGGGCATGACTTGGGACCGGTGCTTGCGCCTGTCGAGCGGCGGTTGATGAAACTGGTGGCGGGGTAGGTTCAACCGCCCGCCATTGTCTTCGCAATCAGCATCGACTGCTCGGCTCCCGATTGCGGCACGATCTCGCCCGTGCGGTCGATGATTTTACCCCACAGCGCCGCCACCGCTTCGGGTGTCCGGTCATCGGCTGGAAGCAACGCGCCCGGGGTCAGCGTCACATAGGCTGCCTGAACCACACCTGCGCCCGCACCGATAATCATATTTGTCGGCGCGTCTTCGCTGACCAGATACAGCGCGGCAGGCACCACATTCTCGGGCGCGAAGGCCCTGAACGCGTCGGCGGGGAACAGGTCTTCGGTCATCCGCGTGCCCGCGACCGGCGCGATCGTGTTGACGCGGACGTTGTATTTCGCGCCTTCGAGATAAAGCGATTTGGTCAGCCCCGCGAGGCCGAGCTTGGCCGCGCCATAGTTCGCTTGTCCGAAATTACCGAACAGTCCGGTCGACGACGCCGTCATCAAAACGCGGCCATAGGCTTGCTCGCGCATCGTTTCCCAGCATGCCTTGGTGACGTTGGCACTGCCGCTCAGGTGGACTTTAACCACGAGATCAAAGTCGGCGGGCTCCATCTTCGCAAAGCTCTTGTCACGGAGGATGCCGGCATTGTTGATGAGAATATCGACTCGGCCCCAGTCGGCTTTGGCCTTGGTCACCATTTCAACCATCTGGTCATATTCGGTGACGCTGCCGCCGTTCGACATGGCAGTGCCGCCCGCAGCTTTGATTTCCTCAACAACTTGCAGGGCAGCGTCCGAGTGGCCAGTGCCATCGCGCGCCGCGCCCAGATCATTGACGACAACCTTTGCACCACGCTTCGCCAGCTCGAGCGCATAAGCACGGCCCAACCCGCCCCCTGCGCCGGTGACAATGGCAACGCGGTTTTCGAAACTGATGGTCATAAACGGATCCTTGGGTGTCGGGCGTAGTCCACCCGCCGTTGCCCAAGGTTTCCGTTTACGTCAACGCCGTTTGCTCAGCGACGACGCGCACGCTTCGTATTACGTTCACGCGCAGACCCCTGAATGCACTGGTCGGTCACTGTCGCTGAACAGCGCGGATATTCGGCTTGTGCGGCGGGCGCCGGTGCAGCCGCCATCGGTGCCATCGTTGGTGCCGGTGCTGGCATTACCGTTTCGGGCATAGCCGGTGCGGCAGGGGCAGCTGGCATTGCGGGCTCGGCAGGAGCCGCTGGCATTTCACCCGTCGGCGGCGTTTCGGGCGCAGGCATTGCGGGCGGCGCGGGTTCGGTCGGGGGCGTGGCTTGCGCGAAGGCCGCGCCGCTGAGCATCAAAGCTGCTGTGAAAGCCAAAATCTTCATTGCGCGACTCCTTGTTCTTCCGCGCCACTGCGCAGGTAAAGGAAGAACGCTGCGTAGGCGAAACGGGTTCTCGGGTCGTGGCGCGGCGCGAACGCTTTACCGCTTAAAGCCGCCCGTCGGCATCCAGCGCATAGCCTGCTGATCGCACCGTGCGGATGATGTCGGGCTTGCCGCCTTCGTTGATGGCCTTGCGCAGGCGGCGGATGTGCACATCAACCGTGCGTGGCTCGATGTCGCTGTCATGGCCCCAGACGCTGTCGAGCAGGCGTTCCCGCGAGAAAACATGCGCGGGATGCTCAAGGAAATGCTTGAGCAGGCGAAACTCGGTCGGCCCGAGCGGGATCATCGCGCCGCCGCGTTTCACTTTGTGGCCGACCGTGTCCATTTCGATGTCGGCATAGATCATCGCTTCACCCGCCAGCGCGGGGCGGACGCGGCGCAAGACAGCACCAACGCGCGCAACGAGCTCACGCGGCGAGAAGGGCTTGGTAACATAATCATCTGCGCCGGTCTCAAGGCCGCGCACCCGGTCTTCCTCTTCGCCGCGCGCCGTCAGCATGATGATCGGGACGTTGGCCGTCTCGGGCATGCGGCGCAGACGGCGGCACACTTCAATGCCTGACAGGCTTTCGAGCATCCAGTCGAGCAACACGATGTCAGGCGGCGTTTCCTGCGCCATGAGCAGCGCTTCCTCGCCATCTGCGGTCTGCGCGACGTCGAAATCCTCGCGCTTGAAATGATAGACGAGCAGTTCGGCGAGCGCCGCATCGTCCTCGACCAGAAGCATTTTTGCGCGTGTCATCATCAATCTTCCTGATCTTCAGCAAAAGGGTCGCCGCGTTCGCGCTCGGCCATATATTCGCCGGTGGCGGCGAAATAGACCATCTCGGCAACATTGGTGGCATGGTCGCCGACGCGCTCGAGGTTTTTGGCGACGAACAGCAAATGTGCGGCATTGCTGATGCTCTGCGGGTTTTCATACATATAAGTGACGAGGGTGCGGAAGATCGAATTGTAAAAATCGTCGACGACCTTGTCGCGTTCGTTGACCTCGACGGCGAGCGCCGCGTCGCGCGCGGCAAAGGCATTGAGCGCGTTATGAACCATTTCAGTCGCGACTTGCGCCATGCTGGGTAGCAGCGAGATCGGCTCGATTTTGCGACGTCCTTCGAGAGCGCCGGTGCGCTTGGCGATGTTTTTGGCATAATCGCCGATGCGTTCGAGCACAGCGGCGATTTTCAGCGCCGCAATAACTTCGCGCAGATCGTCGGCCATCGGCGCCCGCAAGGCGATGATTCGAACGGCGAGTTTTTCGACTTCGGTCTCGATCCTGTCGATGGCCTTGTCTTCGGCGATAACCTTGCGCGCGAGGTCGAGGTCGCGTTTGACAAGCGCTTGCATCGCCAGCGTAATCGCCATTTCGGCGCGCCCGCCCATGTCAGCAATGTGACCGCGCAGCTCGCCGATGTCGTCGTCAAATGCTTTGACTGTGTGGTCTGTCATATGTCGGTGTCCTTAGCCGTAGCGGCCGGTGATATAGTCTTTAGTGCGTTCCTGCTTCGGATTGGTGAAGATGTCGGACGTGACCCCATATTCGACCAGCGTGCCGAGGTGGAAAAATGCGGTTCGTTGCGACACGCGCGCCGCCTGCTGCATGTTATGGGTCACGATGACGATGGCATAACGACCACGCAGGGCGTGGATCAGTTCCTCGATCTTGGCCGTCGCAATCGGGTCGAGCGCCGAGCAGGGTTCGTCCATCAGGATGACTTCGGGATCGACCGCGATTGCACGAGCGATGCACAGGCGCTGTTGCTGGCCACCCGACAGCGCGGTGCCGCTTTCGGTGAGGCGATCCTTCACTTCCTCCCAGAGGCCCGCACGTTTCAGCGACTCTTCGACGATGCGGTCCATATCGGACTTGGCCGAGGCGAGCCCGTGGATACGCGGGCCATAAGCGACGTTCTCATAGATTGATTTAGGGAAGGGATTGGGCTTTTGAAACACCATTCCGACGCGGGCGCGCAGCTGGACCACGTCCATTGACGAGGCATAAATATCCTCGCCATCGAGGGTGATTTTCCCCTCGAAACGGGCACTGGCCACCGTGTCGTTCATCCGGTTCATGGTGCGCAGAAATGTGGATTTGCCGCATCCCGAGGGGCCGATGAACGCCGTCACATTCTCCTGATCGACATCAATCGAGACATTATTGATCGCCTGTTTCTGGCCATACCAGACGTTTACATCGCGGGCTGTCATTTTGTGGGTCATTGTTGAGTTCACCAGCGGGTTTCGAATTTGTTGCGGAGATAGATCGCGACGGCATTCATCGCGAGGAGGAAGACGAGCAGGACGATGATAGCCGCGCTGGTTTTTTCGATGAAACCCCGGCTGACTTCGTCAGACCACAGGAAAATCTGAACGGGCAGCACCGTGGCGGGGTCTGTAATACCGCTGGGAGGTGTCGCGACGAAAGCACGCATACCAATCATCAGCAGGGGCGCGGTTTCGCCGAGTGCGCGCGCCATCCCGATAATGGTGCCCGTGAGGATGCCGGGGAGAGCGAGCGGGAGGACGTGGTGGAAAACAACTTGAATCCGCGAGGCACCGATGCCGAGCGCCGCATCGTGGATCGATGGCGGCACGGCCTTGATCGCGTTACGGCCCGCAATAACGATGACCGGCATCGTCATCAGCGCGAGCGTCATCCCGCCGATCAGCGGCGCAGAGCGTGGCATCCCCCACATGCCGAGGAAGACCGCAAGGCCGAGCAGGCCGAAGATGATCGAGGGCACGGCGGCAAGGTTGTTGATCGATACTTCGATAAGGTCCGTCCAGCGGTTTCGCGGCGCATATTCCTCGAGATACAGCGCCGACAGCACGCCGATAGGGAAGGCGAGGAGTAGCGTGACGGCCATCGTCAGCAGCGACCCTTTGAATGCGCCCCAGATGCCGGCTTGCGTGGGGTCGGTCGCGTCGCTGCCGGTCAGGAACTGGCTGTTGAAGCCCGTGCTTACCGCGCCTTTGTCGTTGAGTGTTTTGAACAGCGTCCGCGTTTCTGGCGTCCCCTCGCCACGGTCGGCAAAAGCAATGGCAGACGAAGCGGGTATCTTGATCGTCGTCGGCCGCGTCAGAATCGAGGGATCACGCGCAATCGCATCGCGCAGGGTGAGCCAGCCGTTCTGCGAAAGCGCGGCTCCAGCGCCTTTGCCGAACGCAGCATCGGCAGCGATGGCGGGCACTTCGACAAGGCCGACCCCGGCACGGGCCGCATTGGCGTCGATACCCAGTTTCTGGAGGTCAAATGGCACGGCAATCTGCGTCTGCGTAAAGCCGCGCGCGCCGTTCGACAGCATCGTGATGAGGAGGAACGCGAGGAATCCGGCGGACAGCAGGATTGCGCCGAGGCCGAACAAGCGGAAGATCCGCTCGCCACGATAGCGTCGCGCGATCCGCCCCTGCATCTCGGCGGACTTCCAGTCGGTCGGGGTGCGGGCAAGCGGCTCAGTCATACGCTTCCCGATATTTCTTCACGACACGCAACGCGACGATGTTGAGCAGCAGCGTAACGATAAACAGCACAAGCCCGAGTGCGAACGCTGCGAGTGTTTTCGCGCTGTCGAACTCGCTGTCACCCGTCAGCAACTGCACGATCTGGGTCGTCACGGTTGTGACGCTGGAAAAAGGATTGAGCGTCAGGTTTGCGGCAAGCCCTGCCGCCATCACGACGATCATCGTCTCGCCGATGGCGCGGCTGACGGCGAGGAGAACACCGCCGACAATGCCGGGAAGAGCGGCAGGAACAAGCACACGGCGGATTGTCTCGGACGTTGTTGCGCCCATTGCTAGGCTGCCGTCGCGCATTGATTGGGGAACAGCGGCAACCGAGTCATCGGCCATCGACGACACGAACGGGATGATCATGATCCCCATGACGAGCCCCGCTGCCAGCGCACTTTCCGAGCTCGCACCGGGAATGCCGAGTGCTGTCGCGAACTGGCGCACAGCGGGGGCGACCGTAAGCGCGGCGAAATAGCCGTAAACGACCGTCGGCACGCCCGCGAGAATTTCGAGCAGCGGCTTCATCCACTTGCGCGTGGTTGGCCGCGCATATTGCGTAAGGTAGATCGCACTCATTAGGCCGATGGGGATGGCGACAATCATCGCGATGATTGCACCGATGAAAATTGTGCCCCAAAATAGCGGCACCGCGCCGAGCGCTTTGACGTCGCCACCGGCTGCCGCTTGCAGGCTCCAGCGGGTGTTGAACAGGAAGTCGACCGGATTGACGAGCGAGAAGAAGCGGTAGCTCTCGAAGACCAGCGACGCGACGATTCCTGCGGTCGTGAGGACCGCAATGAGTGATGCCAATAATAGCGTCACCATCACGACGCGCTCGACGCGCGTTCTTGCGCGGAAGTCGTGTTTCAGTCGCGTGTAAGCATAGGCCCCGAACGCCAGCGCCAACGCCAGCGAGAGTGCGGCACCAATCCACGCGAAACTGCGCTGCGCATCGCGGAATACGGGGGCGAGCGCTTCGGCTTGTGGATTGAACGCGCTTTCCAGTTGCCCTGTTGCCAAGCCGCGCGCTTCGCCGAGGATCGCGGCGCGCTCCATTGGTTCGGAGGGCAGGCTTTGTGCGGTTTCGCTGATGGCGACGCGCTGCATGACCAGCGACGGCGTAACCCCCGCCCAGATTGTGGCAAACAACAATGCCGGCAGGATCGCCGCCACCGCCACAAACCAGCCGTGATAGCCGGGCAGCGAATGGGGGCGGCTCGATGCTGACCCTCCCGCCGTCACAAAATGCGTTGCTTTCGCTCGACCCGTGAACCAGGCGATCACGCCCAGCCCAAAGATCAGCAGAACCGTTGTGGTCAGCGACACGCCGAACGCTCCGGATTTACTTCAATGTCGTCGGATCGAGTGGCTTCATGTCTTTGGCTTGGACGTCCGCTGCTGCGCGGACGTCGGCAGGCGCAATCACCATGCCGCGCTTCTTCAGATAACCGTCAGGGCCCCAAGCACTCGCGAATTCGCTGACAAAGCCCTGCAAGCCTTTGATCGCTTTCAAGTGCGCGCTCTTCACATAAATGAACAGCGGCCGTGCGCCGGGATAGGTGAAGTCCGAAATGCTGGCGTAAGTCGGCACAATGCCGTTAATCGTATTGCCCGATAGCTTCTCGGTGTTTTCTTCAAGGAAGGAATAACCGAAAATGCCCAGCGCCTGCGGATCGGCGAGCAGCTTCTGAACAATCAGATTGTCGTTTTCGCCCGCGTCAACAAACGCGCCATCTTCACGGATCGTTGTGCAAGTCTTCTTGTGCGCGTCGCTGTCTTTCTCCTTGAGCGCTTTCATCGCGGTGTCGCTGTCACAACCTTTGGTCAGGATCAATTCGGCGAGCGCGTCGCGCGTCCCGCTGGTCGAGGGCGGGCCATAGACTTTGATCGCCACGGCGGGGAGCGCAGGGTTGACGTCTTTCCAAGTCTTGGCAGTCTGTGGCTTGCCGAATGGATTGGCGGCGAGCGCGGTGTAAACATCGCGCGGAGTCAGCGCGAGCTTGGGCCCCGCTTTCCCTTCGGCAAAAGCAATGCCGTCAAGACCGATCTGGAGTTCGACCACGTCGGTGACCTTGTTCTTTGCGCAGCTCTCATATTCGGATTTTTTCATCGCGCGCGACGCATTCGCAATGTCGGGATGACCCGCGCCAACGCCTGCGCAAAACAGCTTGAAGCCTGCGCCGGTGCCGGTTGATTCGATGATCGGCGATTTCATGCCGGTGTTCTTGTTGACGAACTGTTCGGCCACCGCCGTCGCAAACGGATAGACGGTCGACGAACCGACTGCACGGATCTGATCACGTACGCCTGCGTTGCCGCCGCCACCGCCGGTGCTGTCGCATCCACTAAGGCCAAGTATTGCGATAGCAGCAATCGCTGCGTTTGAACGAGACATGTTGGGGTTCCCCTCCCGGTTCGGTGCGAGCGCACCCTGATCCTCGCCGCCTATCAGCGATTCGGTTGTTTCATGTTTCAGTTCGGTGACGTTTATGTGACAGCGGGTTTGACGGCAGCGGGGAATATGACAGAAACGGTCGTCCCTTTGCCAAGCTCGCTACTGATCTCGAGCCGGGCGCGGTGGCGCTCGACGATATGCTTGACGATGGCGAGGCCGAGACCCGTGCCGCCCATTGCCCGGCTGCGTCCAGCATCGACGCGGTAGAAGCGTTCGGTGAGGCGGGGAAGATGCTCGGGGGCAATGCCTTCGCCTTCATCGGTGACGGTCAGCCGGACAAGCGTGCCGTCGGTTTTAACGCCGATTATCACCGGCGCATTGGGGCGGCCATATTTAATCGCATTGCCGACCAGATTGTGGACAACTTGCGACAATTGCGTGCGCTCGCCGGTGACTTCGGCAGCGCTTTTCTCAAGGTCGAGAATCACTTGTGTCGGATTGTCGCCCTGTTGATCGCGCAATTCGCCTGCAACTTCGCGCACAAGCGCGGGGATCGAAACGGTTTCATCGGGGATGACATATTTCTCTGCCTCAATGCGGCTGAGCGAGATGAGATCGTCGATGAGCCGCTGCATCCGACGCGCTTCCTTCATCATGACGTCGAGGAAGCGGTTGCGAACATCGGGGTCCGAACCCGCATTGTCATCAGCAAGCGTTTCGACGAAACCCAAAATGGCGGCCAGCGGTGTGCGTAGCTCGTGGCTGGCGTTGGCGACGAAATCGACGCGGGCTTGCTCGACGGCGTGTCGCGCCGCGCGATCAATCAGGTGGACGACGCGCTTGCCGGGCGCAATCGTTGCGACGTTGAGTTCGACCTGTTGTTCGCGCCCGCCGATGCCGAGCAATTCGACGCTCCCGTCTGCCGCGTCAGCCGAGAGTCGGGCGGAGGCGGCCGGATGGCGGATCGCCAGCCGCACGTCCTCGCCAACGATGTGCCCGCCGAGCAGCGCCAACGCGGCGGGATTGGCGGCGCGCACGCGATTGTCGATCACGAGGAGGACAGGTTCGGCAATCGCATTGATAACGGCTGATTCGATCCTGTCCGTTGGCACGGGTTCGATGCTTGCTTGCAGAGGCTCTGGCCCCGAAAACAGCCAGAGAACGAGCATTGGCCCGAACCCGGCGATGACAACGGCCGTTGCCGCCCAGATGCCGTCGCCAAGCTGGAGCACCGCCAAAGCCAGCCCTGCGGTAAGCAGCAACGAAATAATGATGCGCAATGGGTTTCTGTCGGTCACCGTTAGGCTTTACGCCGGATATGTGACCAACATAAGGTCGATTAACCATCGGCAATCGCCAGCCGCGATTTTTTTGCTTATAGCAGTGCTTACGAAGAACGGGGCAAGCCGAATGGAAGACGAAAAGGGTATCGCAAACCGGCGGCGTGTGCTGCAACTCGGCGCGCTTGGCGCGTCCGCTGTGATGACTGTGCGGCCTGCGCTCGCGACGACGATGGCATCGGTGATCAATTGCCAGATCCCGGTCCCCGATCCGGGTCGCGCCGGAAACATGATTGCGGCTGATGGCTCGCTGGTCCCGCCGGGCACGGCAGGGGCGTTTCCCGGACCAGCGGCACCGCTGAAAGGTGTAGACGTCAAGCGCGCGCTTTCGGGCGGCACGCTCCCCGGCCAAGACCCGCAGGCGAGCCAGGCCTATATGAACTATGTCCGCCGCTTGCAGCACGGCCAGAGCGGCTTCACTTGCTATGCCTCGTTGCAGATGCCGGGGCGCTGAGGCCGGCTTGGCTTACCGCGCCGATCCGCCCGAGGGATTGCGGATCGTCCCTCTCGACAGCCTGACCGCGATTTACCACCGCGCGAGCGGACAAACGCATGTTGTTGCTGAGCCGATGCCCGAGATTTTGGCGGTGTTGGGCGAGGGGGCAGCAGATATGGCGGGTCTTGTCACCCGCCTCGGCCTCACTGACGATGATGAAACCCGCGCGTTACTCACCGAGCGCGTCGAAGAATTGGTCGCCACCGGCCTCGTTGCGCGGTCATGAGGCACGTCTCCGATGTGCGTGTCGGGCCGATCGGCTTCCGGATTGGATCGGCATGGCGCGGGCCGATTGCGGCGATGGAAGCGTTGTATGCGGATTATCCGCGTTTGTCGGACGCCCCGAATTACACTGTTCGCCTCGAACCTGATCGCCCTTGGCGGCGTTTGATCCGTCCTTCGGTCGCCATTCGGGGCGATCATATTCTGCCCGATGCGCTGCCGCTGCCCATCGCTCAGGGATTGCTGGCCGCTGAAATGGGCATGAATCTCCAGATTGCGTTGGGCGAACGCCGTTTCCTGTTGCTTCACGCTGCTAGTGTCGAGAAGGACGGTCGTGGGCTGATCCTCACGGGCGAGTCAGGGTCGGGCAAGTCGACTTTATCAGCTCTCCTCGGCGCGAGTGGCTGGCGATTTATGGGCGACGAATTTGTTCTGCTCGAACCAGAGACGGGGGCCATGCACCCGTTTCCGCGACCGGTCAGCCTCAAGAACACCAGTATTGCTGCGCTCGAAGCGATCTTGCCTGACGGCCGTTTCGGCCCGCGTCTGATTGGCACTCCCAAGGGTGACATTCGCCATCTCAAACCCGATCCTGCGGCTATCGCTGCTATGGACCAGAAGGCAATGCCACGCCTCATCCTGTTTCCGCGTTTCGGTTTCGAAGCGGCGGTGCGCGATGTTGCGCCGGGCGAAGTGTTCGTCCGTCTCACGCAGGCCTCGACCAATTACACCGCGCTCGGCGAACGCGGGTTTGAAGCGCTCACGCGACTGGTGACCAGCGTTCCCGCCAAAGCCATCGACTATCCCGATACGGCAACCGCGCTCGACATGGTTGCGGCATTATGATTCTGGCGCGCGCCCTGGCCGATCCCGCGTCCGTGCTGGCTCTCGACAGCGAGGGTTGGTCGGCCTTGTTGTGTATTGCCCATGCCGAACGGCTATTGGCGACGCTGGCGCATCGGGTTGACGGATTGCCAGTGCCCTACGGTGCCACAGCGGTGCTGACCAATGCCCGCTTGAATGCCGAGGCGGGTCGCGTTCGCGCCCTGTGGGAAATCGAAATGGCGCGGCGCGCGTTGGAACCGCTTGATGTGCCGGTCGTGCTGTTGAAAGGCAGCGCATTCATCGCTGCTGGATTGGCAGCGGGACAGGGGCGTCTCGTCGGTGATCTCGACATATTGGTGCCGCGTGAGCGGCTGGACGCGGTTGAGGCCGCCATCCTGACAGCAGGCTGGGAATGGCTCAAGGTCGATGCCTATGACGATCATTATTACCGGAGGTGGATGCATGAACTCCCTCCGATGATCCACCGCGATCGTGACGCGATGATCGACATTCATCACACGATCCTGCCGCTAACCGCGCGACCGAAGCCTGATGCGGCGGCGATGATTGCCGATAGCGTGGCACTCGGGAATGGCCTGCGTATGTTATGCCCCGAGGATATGGTGATACACGCCGCTGCGCACCTGTTTGCCGATGGGGATATTTCGGGCGGGTTGCGGAATTTGTGGGATATTCGGTGCCTGCTCGACGAGTATCCGTTGGATGGTCTCGAGGCACGGGCACGGATGCATGGTTTGCTGGCCGAGACGAAACGGGTGTTGCGATTGTCGGATGTTCTTTTCAACGAATGCACGTCGCGCGGTTTCGTGGACCGTCTCTATCTCACTCGTCTTACCGCGCGCGACGGATGGGGCTGCGAGACGCACAAGTTGCTTCGCTTCGCCTTCTACATCCGCTCGCATTTGATCCGCATGCCATCGCCGCTGCTCATCCGTCACTTGTTCACCAAATGGCGCAAGGCTAGGGGCAGCGAATGACCAAGATCGCCGCCATCATTCTTGCCGCGGGGCAGGGCACCCGCATGAAATCGGACTTGCATAAGGTTCTGCATCCAATTGCGGGTCGCCCGATGCTGATGCACTTGCTCGATAGTTTTGCGGTGTTGTCTCCCGCGGCGACAGTCGTTGTCGCGGGCAACAAGCGCGAACAGCTTGAAAATGCGCTCGCCCCGCTTGGCGTTACAACGGTCGTTCAGGAGCCGCAGCTGGGGACGGCCCATGCGGCGCTTCAAGCGAAAGATGCCTTGAGTGATTTTGACGGCACTGTGCTGGTGTGCTTCGGCGATTGTCCGTTTCTGAAGAGCGAAACGGTGACGCGCCTTTGTGCGGCGCTCGATGGGGCAATGGTGGCTGTGCTGGGATTTCGCCCTGCTGACACGGCTGCTTATGGCCGCATTATCGCGGACGAAAGCTCGTCAGTCATCAAGATGGTCGAACATCAGGATGCCACTGCCGAAGAACGCGCCGTGACACTGTGCAATTCCGGCGTCATCGTCGCGCGCAGTGCCGATGTCTGGCGGTTGCTCGAAGCAGTGGGCAATGAAAATGCGGCGGGCGAATATTATCTGCCTGATGTTGCGACCAAAGCGCTTGGCGAAGGCGGGCGTGTTGTCGTTGTTGAAACAGACGCCGACGAAGTGGCCGGCATCAACAGCCGTGCCGAACTGGCCGCGATGGAAGGCAAATGGCAACAGCGCCGCCGCAAAGCCGCCATGGACGCGGGCGCGACACTGATCGCACCCAAGACCGTCTGGTTTGCTTATGACACCGTCATCGGGCGTGATGTTGTCATCGAACCCAATGTGTTCTTCGGGCCCGGCGTAACGGTCGCGGACAAGGCAGTTATCCGCGCTTTCAGCCATATCGAAGGCGCGGTCATCGCGAGCGGATGCGAAGTAGGGCCATTCGCGCGTCTCCGGACTGGCACTGTGCTCGATGAAAAGGCGAAGATCGGCAATTTCGTCGAAACCAAGAAAGCGCATCTGGGCAAAGGCGCGAAGGCCAATCACCTGACCTATCTGGGCGACGCAATTATCGGCGCAGGCGCGAACATCGGCGCGGGCACGATCACCTGTAATTATGACGGCTATTTCAAATATCAGACGGTGATTGGGGATGGGGCGTTTATCGGCTCGAACAGTGCGTTGGTGGCGCCGGTGACAATTGGGGCAGGCGCGATTGTGGGCGCGGGCAGTGTGGTGACGAAGGATGTGACAGCGGATGCGCTGGCGCTGGTGCGGCCCGAACAACGCGAGAAAGCGGGTTGGGCAAAACGGTTTCGTGCGGTGATGGGGGCGAAGAAGGCAAGCTCTTGACATGATATCATGATATGATATCAATATATCATTATGGGTAGATTCCTTGTTGATGTCCCCGCGGACGATGTTCGCAAGTTGGATGAAATCGCAAAGCGCGAGGGGAAGTCGCGCGCGGCGGTTTTGCGCGAAGCGGTTTCCAATTATCTTGAGGAAAGTCGCAAAGAGGGGTTCGAAAAATATTTCGGGCTTTGGGAGCGGCATGGCTCGACGGTCGATGGCCTCGAATATGAGCGGCAGTTGCGTGAGGAGTGGCCGGACGTCAGCGACATAGCACCGCCTAAAAAGAAACGCACCGCTGCGTGAGTGAGCGCTTTTTCGACACCAACATCGTCATCGACATGCTGCACAACCGGCCTGCAGCGTGGGCGGAAGTGCGAAGTATTACCCGCGGCTGGATCAGCCGGATGACATGGATCGAGGTTATGTCTGGCGTGCCCGACGATGCCGCGACCGAGACAGAAGAATTCCTGCGTCTCTTCGCCATGAGCGAGATCGACGAAGAAATTGCCCGCCGTGCCGCTGCGCTTCGTCACCAGCGCAAATCTTTGAAATCGCCTGACGCGATCATTCTCGCTTCGGCGCAGGTGACCGGGCGAATCTTGGTTACTCGAAATACGAAGGATTTTCCGGCAGAAATGCCGGGAATCAGGGTCCCCTACAAAGCAAATTGGGAATCAAAATAAATGTGCGGCATTATCGGAATTGTTGGCAAAGACTCCGTCGCGGACCGGCTCGTGGATGGGCTGAAGCGAATGGAATATCGTGGCTATGACTCGGCGGGGATTTGCACGGTTGAGGGCGGCGCACTGGTCCGGCGACGGGCGGAAGGGAAGCTCGGCAACCTCGTCAAGGTCTTGGCCATTGATCCCGCGCCCGGGCTGATCGGCATCGCGCACACGCGCTGGGCGACGCACGGCGCGCCGAACACTGCCAATGCGCATCCGCATGCGACCGCCGAAGTTGCGTTGGTCCACAATGGCATTATCGAGAATTTCAAGCCGCTGCGTGACGGGTTGATCGCGAGGGGCCGCAAATTCGAGAGCGAGACCGATACTGAAGTCGTCGCGCATCTGGTGAGCGAACAAGTCGAAGCCGGACTTTCGCCGCAGGACGCCGTAAAGGCTGTGCTCCCTCAATTACGCGGTGCGTTTGCGCTTGCGATTGCATTTCGCGCACATTCCGACCTGCTCATAGGGGCGCGGCTCGGCTCGCCGCTGGTTGTCGGCTATGGCGAGGGCGAAACCTATCTTGGTTCGGACGCGCTCGCACTGGCGCCGCTGACGCAAAAAATCGCCTATCTCGACGAGGGCGACTGGGTGATCATTACCCGCGACAGTGCCGAGATTTTCGACAAGGACAACAAGCCGGTGACGCGCGAGATTACGACGTCGGGTGTGTCGGCGGCGGCAATCGAAAAAGGCAATTACCGCCACTTCATGCAGAAGGAGATTTTCGAGCAGCCCACTGTCGTTGCCCAGACACTGCGCAGCTATCTGCGGGGGGTCGAGCGGCAGGTCGCATTGCCGCAAATGGATTTCGACCTGTCGGATATCAAGCGCATCACAATCGTTGCGTGCGGCACGAGCTACTATGCTGGGATGGTTGCGAAATACTGGTTCGAGCAGTTCGCGCGAGTGCCCGTCGATCTCGATGTCGCAAGCGAGTTTCGCTATCGCAATCCGGTGCTCGAAGCAGGCGGTCTCGCGCTGTTCATTTCGCAGTCGGGCGAAACGGCGGACACGCTGGCCGCTTTGCGCCACGCCAAGGCGGCAGGGCAGAAGATTGCGGTCGTCGTCAACGTCCCGACGAGTTCGATGGCGCGCGAGGCGGATTTGTTGTTGCCCACGCATGCTGGCCCCGAAATCGGTGTGGCATCAACCAAGGCATTTACGTGTCAGTTGGCCGTCCTCGCAGCTTTCGCGGCGCACCTTGCCGTCGTGAAGGGCAAGATGTCGCGGGAGGAGGAGATTGCCGTTGTCGGTCATCTGACTGAAGCCCCGGCTGCACTCAATGCAGCGCTTGGTCATGATGAAGACATTGCGGCGATGGCACCCCTGATCGCGCCCGCACGCGATGTGCTCTATCTGGGACGTGGGCCGGACTATCCGATGGCGCTTGAGGGTGCACTGAAACTCAAGGAAATCAGCTATATCCACGCCGAAGGCTATGCCGCAGGTGAGATGAAACACGGCCCGATTGCGCTGATCGACGAAGCTGTGCCGGTCATTGTCATCGCGCCATCAGGTCCGCTTTTCGAAAAAACCGTCAGCAACATGCAGGAAGTCATGGCGCGCGGCGGCAAGGTCGTTCTGATCTCGGATGCCGAGGGGATCGCCGAAGCGGGTGAGGGTTGCATGGCCACCATCGAAATGCCCAAAGTCCACTCGCTGATCGCGCCGCTGGTCTATGCCGTGCCGGTGCAGCTGCTGTCGTATCATGTGGCGTGCGTGAAGGGGACTGACGTCGATCAGCCACGCAATCTGGCGAAGTCGGTGACGGTGGAGTAAACGCCTAGCGCGTCACACATTCAAACGCGCACGCATTTCCTTGCCCGGTTTGAAGTGCGGCACCCGCTTGGCATCGATTTCAACGGCAGCGCCGGTGCGCGGATTGCGCCCTGTGCGGGCATCGCGGTCACGCGTCGAGAAGGTGCCAAAGCCGCGCAGTTCGACGCGTCCACCGTGCGCCAGTTGCGCAACCACTTCTTCAAAAAAACAGTCGACAATGGCTTCAATGTCGCGCGGGGCCAGCCCTGGATTTTTGGCGACCAGCGTATCGATCAGTTCGGAACGAATCATGGTGCTCTCCGGCTTGTGCAGTCGGGGCGACCATCAGCCGCCCCGATGCTAACATTGGTGATACGCACACTCAACTCGCGTCTGCATTTTCCAACTCTTCGTGCAGAAGTGTTAGAAAAGTCTTACTTCTTTTCGTCGCGTGCCTTCAACGCTTCGCCAAGAATGTCGCCCAGTGATGCGCCCGAATCGGATGAACCATATTGCTGGACCGCCTGCTTCTCTTCGGCGACCTGCATGGCCTTGACCGAGAAGTTGGGCTTTTTCGAACGGTCGAAGCCGATGACCATTGCATCGAACTTCTGGCCGACCTGATAGCGCTCGGGGCGCTGTTCGTCGCGGTCGCGGCCAAGATCGGCACGCTTGACGAAGCCCGTCGCGCCATCTTCGCCCGCCTGCACTTCGAGGCCGCCATCGCGGACTTCGAGGACAGTGACTGTGACAACCGCGTTCTTAGCTAGGCCCGAACCCGCGCCGGTTGAACCGACAACGGGGGCACCCTTTTCCATCTGCTTCATGCCGAGCGAGATACGCTCCTTTTCGACATCGATGTCGAGCACGACAGCCGTGACCGTCTCGCCCTTGCGATGCAGGTTGAGCGCGTCTTCGCCGGAAATGCCCCATGCGATGTCCGACATGTGGACCATGCCGTCGACGTCGCCGTCGAGACCGATGAACAAGCCGAATTCGGTGGCGTTCTTGACTTCACCTTCGACCTGGGAGCCGACGGGATGGTCAGCAGCGAATTGCTCCCACGGATTCGAGATTGCCTGCTTGAGACCGAGCGAAACGCGACGCTTTTCATTGTCGACTTCAAGGACGATGACATCGACTTCCTGGCTCGTCGAAACGATCTTGCCGGGGTGGACGTTCTTCTTGGTCCAGCTCATTTCGGAAACGTGGACGAGGCCTTCGATGCCGGGCTCGAGTTCAACGAACGCACCATATTCGGTGATGTTGGTGACGCGGCCCGATAGCTTGGCACCGATCGGGTATTTGGCTTCCGCGCCATCCCACGGATCGCTTTCGAGCTGCTTCATGCCGAGCGAAATGCGCTGCGTATCTTTGTTGATGCGGATGATCTGCACCTTGACCGTGTCGCCGATAGCAATGGCTTCGGACGGATGGTTGATCCGCTTATAGCTCATGTCGGTGACATGGAGCAGTCCGTCGATGCCGCCGAGGTCCACAAATGCACCGTAGTCAGTGATGTTCTTGACCACGCCGTCGATGATCTGGCCTTCGACCAGCGTCGAGATCAGGCCGGTGCGCGCTTCGGCACGGCTTTCCTCAAGGATGGCGCGGCGCGAAACGACGATGTTGCCGCGCTTGCGGTCCATCTTCAGGATCTGGAAAGGCTGGACGATGTCCATGAGCGGGGTCACGTCGCGGACGGGGCGGATGTCAACCTGGCTGCCGGGCAGGAAGGCCACGGCGCCGCTGAGATCGACAGTGAAGCCACCTTTCACACGGCCGAAGATGACACCATCGACACGGGCGGACTTTTCGAATTCGGTTTCGAGCGTGTCCCAGGCGGCTTCGCGGCGCGCGCGGTCGCGGCTGAGCATCGCTTCGCCGTGCATGTTTTCGACGCGGTCAACATAGACTTCAACGATGTCACCGACGTTCAATTCAGCTTTCTGGCCGGGCGCAGCGAATTCGCGGAGCGAAACGCGGCCTTCGGACTTCAGGCCGACATCGATGACGGCCATGTCGTTTTCAATGGCAGTAACGGTCCCTTTGACCACTTTGCCTTCGAAGCCGCCGTCGGCTCCGATTGATTGTTCGAGAAGCGCCGCAAAATCGTCGCGCGTGGGAAGTGCCGCAGTGGCCATAAAGGTTTGTATCCTGGTATCTGTATTTCCGGCCTGCCGGTTGTATCCGGCGGTCTTTGACCGAAGTTGCCGCATCGACCGAATATCGGTGCGGCATCCTGCCTCGCAATCGATTGAAAGAAGCACAAAAGACGAAAAGCGCGACCGGCAGAACCGACGCGCTCTAAGCTGTTACCCGAGCTTCCACCAGTGCGACCGCTTGCTGGACGGCTACCTCTATAGCCAGATTGCTCGTGTCGAGCAAGTCGGCATCGAGCGCGCGCGTCAATGGCGCTGCGGTTCGTCCCGAATCGCGGGCGTCGCGGCTTTGGATGTCAGCGAGGACATGGTCGAGTGTGACGTGGGCGCCGCTGCTGATGAGCTCGTCGTAACGCCGTTGTGCGCGGACTTGCGGTGAGGCGGTGACATAGAGTTTGGCCTCCGCTTCCGGCGCAATAACGGTGCCGATATCGCGACCATCGAGCACAGCGCCGCGGGGCTGGCGGGCGAAAGCGCGCTGGCGTTCGAGCAAGGCTGTCCGCACAGCCGGATGCGCCGATACAACTGAGGCCGCGCGCGAGGCGGCTTCGCTGCGGATTTCGGGATCGTCGAGCATCGCATCGCTGAAGTCGCAGGCGCGCAGGGCATCGAGCTCGTGGAGCGGGTCGCCGCCGTGGCGCAAGACCGAGATGCCGACGGCGCGGTAAAGCAAGCCGGTGTCGAGATGCGGCAGGCCGAAATGGGCGGCAAGCGCGCGGGCAATGGTGCCTTTGCCCGATGCTGCGGGGCCATCGACCGCGATGATCATGATGCCTTTGTCCGCAGGGCGGTGACGAGGCCAAACATCGCGATCATCGCCCATGCGACTTCCAGGACGACAGCCGCAAGATTGAAGTGAACGGATAGAGAAATCAGTAGAAGTATTGCCCCGATCAAATTGAATATGTTGAATAAAACTTTGTTCATGGCAGGCGAAATGTTGGCATAAAGGAATGCGCTGATGAACAAGACGCTGCCGCAGATGCCGATGATGTCAGCGGCAAGCGGACTGATCATGCGCCGAGGCCCGCAAGCATGGACTCGAACGTCGGGAAACTGGTCGCGACGGGGCTGATGTCGTCGATGGTGACCGGTGCTTTCGACACAAGCCCTGCGATGGCGAAGCTCATGGCGATGCGGTGATCGAGCTCTGCGGCAATTGTCGCGCCACCGGGAAAGGGATCGCCATCACGTCCGTCAACGATCAGACCGTCGGGCAGTTCCTCTACTGATGCACCAATAGCGCGCAATCCAGAGGCCATCACCGTGATCCGGTCCGATTCCTTGACCCGGAGTTCTTCGAGGCCACGGAAGATGCTGCGGCCCTTGGCGAGGGCGGCAGCGATGAACAGGATGGGGAATTCATCGACCATGCTTGGCACGATTGCGAGGCTGGTCTCGATGTTCATGAGCGCTGAATGTCGCACCACCAAATCCGCGACAGGTTCACCGCCGACGGTGCGTTCGTTGGTGGACTTGATGTTACCACCCATTGCTTTCAGAACTTTGAAAATGCCATTGCGGGTGGCGTTCATGCCGACATTTTCGATGGTGACAACCGAGCCAGCCACAAGCAATGCGGCAACGGTCGGAAAGGCCGCGGACGAAGGGTCGCCGGGGACAACGATGTTCTGCGGTTTCAGTTCGGCTTCGCCGCGAATCGAAATCACATCGCCATCGCGGCTCACGTCGGCACCAAAGCCCGTCAGCATCCGCTCGCTGTGATCGCGCGTCGGGACTTGTTCGATGACACGGGTGATGCCCGGTGTATTCAACCCCGCAAGCAGGATCGCTGATTTAACCTGCGCTGATGCGACCGGCAGGCGGTATTCGATAGGCACCGCTGGGCATATGCCGCGCACCATGAGCGGCAAACGGCCGCCTGGACTCGCGGAGAAGTCTGCGCCCATCGTCGAAAGCGGATCAATCACCCGGCCCATGGGGCGCTTGCTGAGCGAGGCATCGCCGGTGAACGTCGCCGTGATCGGATGCGAAGCGACGAGACCCATCAGCAGACGTGTTGAGGTGCCCGAATTGCCCATGTCGAGCGCGGTTGCCGGTTGGAGAAGCCCGCCGACGCCAACGCCGTGGACGTGCCAACGTGGCCCGCGCTTCTCGATCTGTGCACCCATCGCCCGCATGGCAGCTGCGGTCGCAAGGACATCTTCACCCTCCAGCAACCCCTCGATGACCGACTCGCCGACGGCCAATGCGGACAACATCAACGCCCGGTGCGAGATTGATTTGTCGCCGGGAACGGTCACGGTCCCAGTCAACGGACCGGACTTGGAAAAGGCGCGGGGAACGGGGTTCATGACGCGCGGCTTTGACAGCGGCGATTCGCTATGGCAAGGGCGCTTAACTTCGCAGGGTTTGCCCTTCGATTTCCCTTATTTTCTGGAGCTAAAAAAGCCCATGGTTAAGCCTGAATGGGGCACGAAGCGGACTTGTCCGAAATGTGCTGCCCGCTTTTACGATCTGACGAAAGAAGATCCGGTTACCTGCATCGCCTGCGGGAATATCTGGGTTCCCGAATCGATCCTGAAATCGAAACAGCCCCTGCCGTTTGATGCGCCCAAAAAGGAAGCGGTTGTTGCCGATGCCGATCTGGGCGATGATGATTTGGACATCGACGTTGACGAAGATGCCGAAAAGTCTCCCGACGACGAAGTCGATCTGGGCGGCGATGACGATCTGGGCGTCGACACCGGACAAGGCGAACAGGAAGTCTGATTTTAAGACTTTGCTGCGAAGCGACGTTGCAAGGGCGTGCGGTCTGGCATAGACCGCACTCTCGGAATGGGGCCTTAGCTCAGTTGGTAGAGCGCAACACTGGCAGTGTTGAGGTCAGCGGTTCGAGACCGCTAGGCTCCACCATTCGTTAAACTAAAGGATCGGAATTAAGCGCTGAATAAGCTTTGCGCCGCGCTGAGTCACAAGTGCTTAAACCGTCGTTCGTCCGGCCCCGAGGTCTTTGCAAGCATCCCGGATGGTCACCGCGAATGGATGTGGACTTCGGCGCGCGACCAAATGCCATCACCATCGCGAAAACAACCGGGAACAAACCGATTAACGATCGACCAACGAGCGCGCGCCACAGCCCTCCGGCAACCATCGCGAGCCTAGGGTCGAGGCGTGAAATGGGATGCATGAAACCACCCGCAAAGCCATCCGCCGAGCCATCAGCCGTTTGGGCTCCGTAGCCGCCGGCGTGCAAATCATTGTCCCGGCAGCGATAATCGTGGCGACGGCATGACGGCGCAGAATCATCTGATAAACCTGATCGTTTTTCCAGCATCATTTCCGCGTTCCCTTACGTAACTCACCGGGCAGGAGGTGCTGAAATCCTATGATCCGAACCATGACCACAATTATTGCGGGCGCATTGATTACGCTGCCCGTTTTTGCCCATGATTTCTGGCTGCAACCAGCCAAGTTTGTGCTTTCCGCGCCGGCAACGGTGCCGGTCATGATTTATGCTGGCCATGGCGCTGCACGCGAACGCTGGGCGCAACCGCCCGAACGTGTCATAGTGTTTCGCGCGATCGGCCCGGACGGCATGATCGACCGCAAACCCGTGTTGACGCTGGGCGGACCCCGCAACGACGCCGAATTGCCACTGGCGCGCCGCGGTGCGTATATCCTCGCGTTTCAATCCAATGCTGCGTTTAGCGATCTGCCATTCGTCCGCTTCAATGATTATGTGGCTGATGAGGGGGTGACACCGATTGCCGCGTATCGTCAGAAAACCGGCACGCAACGGAGCAATGGACGCGAACAATATTCCCGCCGTGCCAAAGCAATTATTCAAGTCGGACCTGTTGATGCAGCGTCGGTGGCGCGCGTAACCCGCCCCGTTGGATTGTCGCTTGAAATTGTACCTGACCGGCATCCGCTTTCGATCAAACGCGGAGAAGCTCTGCCCGTCCGCGTGTTGTTCAACCGCAAGCTGTTATCGGGCGCCTTGGTAAAATTAACCGATCTCGACGCTGACGCGAAACCGCTCAGCATCAAGCGGACCGACAGCCAGGGTCGCGCAAGCTTTGCCCTTCCAAAATCAGGATCATGGCAGTTCAACGTAATCTGGTCCGAAGTGACGCCCGGAAACCCCGTCGCAGACTATCAGACAACATTTTCGAGCCTGACATTCGGCAACTGATCGACATGCGTGTGGCAGCCTATATGTGGCTGCCACACGCAATTTTTTAATTGTCGAGCGGGTCGGTCGCCGGATTGACGGCGGGCAGATCTGCTGTCGTCGGTTTGCGCGCATCGCTCGTGTTGCTCGCATCGAAGAGTGAAGCGAAGCTGGTGCTGATCCTGCTTTGAATCGATGCTGCGGGCGGCGGTGGAGCGGGCGGTGGTGTCGCGGTTGTCGTGTCGGCGCGATCACCGCACGCTGCCATGGCCAGCGGGAGCAGCAGCGCTGTCCCCGCCTTCAGTTTGCTTGCATAGTGCATTTGATGTCTCCCGATCACGGTTGAGCTGGTTGCGCGGCAGCGGTGTTAAGCGCAGCTTTGGGCGACCCTGGCAGCGGTGTGTTGAGGTAAGGGAACACGTTTTGCAGATCGCGTGCACTAACGGGTGCGCCATCCGTGAACGCAACATTACCCACCGGCGCGTTCGCGGGTGTGCACAGGCCAAGGTCGGTAGGCACGCCATTGATCGGCACGGGGTAACAGAGACGCCCCATGGCGACGCGCAAGACAATGTCAGTGACGTCGTCGCCCGGTCGCCGTCCATTTGGAAAGCCAGCCAGATCATCGCCGGCCACCCCGAACGTGCTTTGCGTTGCACGGGGCGTTGGTGCCACAGCCGTATTCAGCCGCAACATTTCAGAAGGCGTTACTTTCGCTTGCTGGTTCAGCGTCTTGATGCCCGTCAGGAAAGTCGCGACCAGATCATTGCGCGGAAAATTGTTTGGCGCGAGATCGGCAATGTTCGTGCCCAGCGTGGCGTTCACCGGCGCGCGGAACAACGCGTTCAGGATCGCGGGGAAGGTCGGATTGGTCACGAAGTCGCCAAGCGCCGCATCGCCTGGTGGCTCGGCGGCGTTGAACAAATCTTTTTTGCTAAGGCCAATGACAAGTTCGTTGACGAGCGGCATGCCGAGGCGCGACACCTGAACATAAGCACCGCCCGACAGAACCGGTGCCGCATAGGTTGGCGTCGGATCGTTGAGCCTTGCCTGCGGCAAGCTCGCCGTCGACCAAGCACCGATCACGCCATTTCCCGAACCTTTGAGACAGGAAATCGGCAGCTCAAGCGCGATCGTGGTCACATTCTTTTTACCGATCAAATCGTCATTGTTGCGGCTTTGCTTAATGCCGCCGGGGAACCCGCGACCATCATTGGCAAACGGTGCACTGTCGCCTTCGATGGGGACATAATTGACCAGGTCAAATGTCTCACCCAGGTTGATGGCAAACGCTTCGGCACGCTGGCCGACAAACGCCCGGCCAGCACCACAGCCGGGGACCGTGATGTTATGAACAAAGCGGTTGGCATAACCGGCGTAATCGGGAAGCGTTTTACGCCCAACATAATCGATGGGCTTTGTCAAAGTCGCGCCCGCTGGACCGGTGATCGAAGCACGCGTGCCGCTGCGACGGTCGCCGGAAATCTGGGTGATGGTGTAAGTTTCAAGTTCGTTTTGATTGGCGTCCTCGGGACTGTTGATCGGCCCGATCTTGCGCAGTGCAATCGGCAAGTCCTTGCCGCCTACATTCAACGTGATGCCATTGTTTCCGTTGCGCAATGTATTCGAAAAGCGGAACGAATATGTCAAATTTTCCGCCGCATCGCCATCATTATCGATGTGGATTTCGTAAAGCGCGTCGGGATCGAGAACAAAATAGTTGGGGCCGCTGCCGGGACTCTGATCGGGATAGAAATTGGCAATGATGGTAACAAATGCCTCACGGCCGGGTTCATAACTGCGGAACATGTAGAAATCGGTGTTGTCGATCTTCGGTGTCTTGGCGATATTTGGCCCCTCACGATGACTGGAGGCCAGTGCTGGGGAAAGCCCCGCCACACAAAGCACGCTGGTCGCGGTCGTCATCGCGAGTTTACTTAGAAAAGACATTTTCATTCTCCTGTTCTCGGCTTTCATGTGCCCCCGAACACAGCGGCTTTCTGCTGGGTCGCACGAGCTACGTTCATCGACGAGCAATGGATGCGTAATCGATGTCAGTTTGGATATTTTCGGGTGACGCGGCTTCGAGCAGCTCGGCTTCAGTCCATCCGGGACGCGCGGTTTCGAGCAAATCCTGCCATCGCCAGAGGCCCGAGCCGAGCGCCAAGACTGTCGTTTCGGCAACACCGGGAATGACGATCAGGCGAGGGCCGCTTTGCGGTTGCAGACGACATTCGGGCGATGCCGCAGCGATGGTTCCGGCAACGGTGTCGCGGATAGCAGCCATTGCGTCGGGGTCGAGCGCTTCGTGCAAGGCGACCCACTCGGCATTCCAGACCATGATGGCATTGGCGACCGAGCGCCGGGCGGACGGAATTTGCGGCAAACGCGCGTTGACGAGTTCGCTTGATTGCAACGCTGCCTGCACGGGTTCGGTGAGATCGCATGCCCCGCCTGTCGCCGACGCGTCGGTTTCCTGAAGCATGGCGACAATCGTTTCGTTTGGCGTTGGCAACGGCACGACGGGCGGTGGCACGATGACAGGTTGCAGGGGGGTCGGTTTCACCACTTCGGGTTGCGGCACTTCGGGTGGTGAAGCATCGGGTATGGTCGCCGAGGCTGAAACGTCGAATACGGCAAGTGCCCGAACAACCGGCCGTGGCTTTGTAACCGTCGGCATCATCAACAGCGCAATTGCACCGGCATGAAATGCGAATGCCGCTGCCGCTGCGGCTGGCCGGTTAGAACGCAAGGCGCGCACCAACAGTGAACGTGTGAAGCCGGCGGTCCTGGTCAAATTGGACATTATAATCGGCGACCATCGACAGCGGTCTGACCTGCCCCCGAGCCGGTAATCGCAACGGACCGCAACGTCGTGCCCGACGCAGTGCTTTTAATAGACACGAGCGTATTGCCTTGTCTGACAGTTTGCACGGTTTGCGCCCATGCCGAGCCGACTTGCACCGAGATCGCCATAGAGACGACCGAAAAAACCTCCTGAGCTCTCCAACGTGTCATTCTCAAAAAGGCCCTAATGTGTTGTTTCAGCGGCTATCTGCAGAGAGATGTTATGAGCTACGAAGCCACGCAGGCGACGGCTTCAGTGCTGACAAATTTTTTGCACTGATCCTCTGCTAAGTTCGTGATTTTGAATATGCTGCCGTCCAGTCCGCAAGCCGGCCTTGCATCCTCTGCCGATCTCATTTCACATTGGCGCGCTACCCATACTGCTCTAGACTGCGCGCAAAGCGGCGGGGGCGTCCTGAATTGGAGTACCGAAAACGACACGATGCTTTACCGGCGGGGCACAACGGCGCCCGTGCCGCCCTGTTCGGCGAGTTTCGACTAACGGCCGCTGGAAGCAGCGAAATCCCGATTACCAACCGCCGGGCAAAGGCTGTGCTCGCGGTGCTGTGCCTGATCGGCGATGATGCCATCGACCGCGAACAGCTCAGCAAGCTCTTATGGCCCGGTCGCTTTGAAAGCCACGCTAGGGCCAGTCTGCGGCAATGCTTACTCGACCTTGGCAAGTTGCTTGAGCCGCTTGGTCTCGACATCTTGCGCGTGACACGCGGGACGGTTGGTCTGAATGCTGGGTCCATCGCCACTGACGTTGGCGATTTGGAACGTGCCTTGGCGACCGGGCAGATCGCCGAGGCGGTCCAATGGCTATTGGCGATCGGCAGCGCGCCGTTGATCGACCGGATGGATTTTGGCGACGCGTTCGATGCGTGGCTGTCCAGCCACCGCACGCAGGCCGAAAGCAGGCTGCAAGTGGCGGTCGATCGCGCCTTGGCGGCGGCGGAGCAGCGCGGCGACCGGGCGGGGCACGCGGCGCTGACAAATGCTTGGGCGCTGCGCAGCCGGTCAACGCCCGACAAGGCCGTAATCGCCCGTGTCGGCACGAAAATACGCATCGCGGTGCTCCCGTTCCATTCGCTCAATTCCAATGGCGGCGCGGACTATTTCGCCGACGGCATTGTCGATGAAATGATCACCGCGCTGGGTCAGGTGCCGCAGTTGCTTGTTGCCGGGCGTACATCGTCTTTCCATTTCAGGGACAGCGATCTGGCATCGCCCGCGATCGCCGAGGCCTTGCGCGTCGAACATCTGATTGAAGGATCCGTACAGCGGCAGGGCGAACAGGTTCGCATTTTCGTACGCCTGATCGATGGGGTCAGTGGCTTCGAAAGCTGGGGGCATCGTTATGATGGCACGCTCGATGACATTTTCGCGCTGCAGGAAACCGTTGCGCAGGCGGTCACGGCAGCGATTGGATCAGCGCTTGCCATATCGTTGCCGCCGCCGCTGGTGCACGGCCTGACGCACAGCAAAAGGGCCTATGATCTATACCTGCAAGGTCGCGCGTTGAATGCCCGCCTCTTTGGCGACGGGGTATTGACGCGCGCTGCTGCATTGCTTGAAGCGGCGGTCGCGCTTGATCCGAATTTCGCCGAGGCCTGGGTCCTGCTGGGCGATACGCACCAGCGCATGGGCATTTACCTTGGCGGCACAGACCAGACCAAAGCGTCGGCCGTGATGGCGGATTGCGTGCGCAAGGCGCTCGCGATCAAACCGCATTTGGGGCTGGCTTATGGCTTGCTCGCCTTGCACGAATTGACCCGGAACAACATCGTCGGATCGCTTGATTTCGCTTTTAAGGGCTATGAAGTCGAGCCCAATAATCCGTCAGTAACCGTCAGGCTTGGCGGGCTGTTGCTATTTTGCGGGCTGACCCGCCAAGGCATGCGCTACCTGAACGAAGCGATCAATCAAGACCCTGCCGACGGCAGGCATTATTCCATTCGTTCGACGGCAAATCTGAATAGTGGCGATATTGATGCCGCCATTGCCGACGCGCAGCGCGGCGTTGATCTGGGCTTCGCGTCGATGTGGCTCGGCGTCGCTCATGCGGCGGCAGGAAACCATGATTTGGCCGTCGACTGTTACCAGCAAACCCGATTGATGTTAAACAACAGTATTCCGCCGCCCAGCGGGATCGCGCCGATGTCGCCTGAAGTGATGGACGCTTATTGGCTGGTCGCGGCAAAGGGCGTGTGCAGCGGGGTGCCCGAGGATCGCGAAACCTATTGCCGCACGCTCGATTTCCTGCACGCGACGATCGTGGAAAAAGAACATCTGGCGATTACCGCCCCGGCGGTCTTCATGGGCTATGCCGATTTGCTGTTCAAAACCATCGGCGCGCGGATCACGCTTTCCAATCTCGGTTGCTTGATGTCTATCTGGGCCGACATCGACCCCATCCGCCAGATCTGGCAGCACCCCGAATTCATCCCCTTTGCCCAGCGTATCGGCATGGCAGAGGCGTGGGACAAATATGGCTGGCCGGACTTGTTGCCGGTGCCGAGCAACCGCTGATTGACGCTTTATTGACGCTTTATTGACGCTTTATTGACGGTCGGGCGGATTGACGCTTGACGTTACGGAACCGCATTATCGCCGCCAAGGATCGCAGACATATTTTAACGCTTAAACACCGGAAAACCGTGGTTTTCCGCAACGGTTAAGCTGTGTTTGCGTCCGTGAACACGAGTGCATGTGCGTACCCGCCCGCCCAATTCCGAGCGGTGCAAAACAGGAGAGACTGAAATGAAAATGATCAAATCACTCGCCATTGCCGCCGCCATGATGGGCGCAACGGCACTCGCCGCACCCGCAATGGCGCAGGAATTGCCTGTTAAAAACGGCAGCGTCTGGGTTGCCAGCCGCATCGACACCTTGCCCGGCCAGATGCCAGCCTATCTGGATTACTTGGCAACCGAATGGAAGAAACAGAACGAATTCCTGAAGGCTGAAGGCGTTTTGCTCAGCTATCGGGTGATGCGCACCAATCATGCCCGCAATGGCGAACCCGACCTCATCCTTCTCCTCGAATATAAGGATAATTATTCGATCGCCCAGCAGGAGGCCATGACCAAAAAGCTCGAAGCCGCGATGCGACGCGACGCCCGTCAGGGAGCGGCCGGAAATCTTGAGCGCGAAAAAATCCGCTCATTGATGGGCTCTACCGAATATCAGGAATTGATTCTGAAGTAAGCGACCCGCTTCGGAAAACAGGCAGGCGGCACATTTTCCAAGTTGCCGTCTGCCGCATTCTGCCGCTCCCCACCTCGGGAGGCTATCATGGCATCCATCGACGATATTGCCCGTGACTTTACCGCTATGCTGCGGGCCGGGCAGTTCGAGGCCGCGGGCAAGCGCTATTGGGCTGACTCGATAACCAGCGTCGAACCAGCCGCTTTGTCTGAGGACATTCCTGCGCGGGTGTCGGGCGTCGCAGCCGTTCATCACAAAACCAAGGCGCGCTTTGGAGCCGGTCGGATCGAAGATCTGGGGATAGACGGACCTTTTATTACCGAGAACCAATTCGCGCTGTTCCTCGACATGCTGATCACCGACCAAGCGAGTGGACATGCGGAACCCTTGACCGCAATCGCCATTTTCACCGTCTGTGACGGGCTGATCATTGAGGAGCGGTTCTTCTACGACTGAATCCAGGTATCAGATTTCACGTCGTGGCTGCCGCTGCCACAGAATCAGACATGGGTCTCTTGCATCCGACTGCCGTCTGACAGGCTACTTCATATCCGGCACGGGCGAGGTGGATCGAGACGTTAAACGTATCACCGCTCAAACAGACGACGCGCTCAACTTACCAGTTCCACATCGTGCCATCTTCCAGCCGAGCGATGGGAAGATAAGCGGGCTTGTAGGGATATTTGGCCGCCAGTTTTTCATTGATGTCGACGCCGTGGCCGGGCGTGTCGCCGACGAACAGCTCGCCCGCCTCGAAGCGGTAGTCATGTGGGAAAACCGCATCGGTCTCCGGCGTGTGGCGCATATATTCTTGGATTCCGAAATTTGGCACCCAAGTGTCAAAATGCAGCGCGGTGCCCATCGTCACAGGCGAGAGATCAGTTGCGCCGTGGCAGCCGGTGCGGATTTGATAGAGCGCCGCGAAGTCAGCGATCCGCCGCAGATGCGTGACCCCTCCTGCGCCGACAATGGTGCAGCGGATATAATCAATCAACTGGTTCTGGATCAGGTCTTTGCAATCCCAGATTGTGTTGAAAATCTCGCCCACAGCCAGCGGCGTGGTGGTGTGATGACGCACCAGCTTGAACGCTTCCTGATTCTCCGCTGGTGTGCAATCTTCCAGCCAGAAAAGCTGGTAAGGTTCGAGCATCTTGCCAAGACTGGCGGCCTCTTGCGGCGTGTAGCGATGATGGCCGTCGTGAAGAAGGTGATGATCGAAACCATAGGTATCACGAAGTTTTTCGAACAGCTTCGGCACAGTACCCAGAGCCTTGCGCGTATCCCAACCAGTCACACTAGGCAGCGCCGCATCGGCGGGCTCGTAGTACCGCTTGCCGCGCCCGACGCCATAAACATCCTTGACCCCGGGCACGCCGGTCTGCGCGCGGATCGCCTTATATCCCATGTCGATATACTGGCCGACCGCGTCCACGGTCTCTTCGATATCCGATCCATTAGCGTGGCCGTAAATCATGATTCCGTCGCGACTTTTTCCGCCAAGCAAGTCATACAACGGCATCCCGGCCATCTTCGCCTTGATGTCCCAAAGCGCCACATCAACCGCTGCGATCGCGCGCATGGTGACGGGACCACGCCGCCAATACGCGCCGCGATAGAGATATTGCCAGATATCCTCGATCCGGCGTGGATCCATGCCGATCAGGCAGGGGACGACATGGTCTTCGAGATAGGAAGCGACGGAAAGCTCGCGGCCATTCAAAGTTGCATCGCCAATGCCATACACACCCTGATTGGTTTCGATTTTCAGCGTGACAAAATTGCGCCCCGGGCAGGTGACGATAACACGGGCTGCAGTGATCTTCATGGCGCTGTCGAGTCCTTTGGCATGGCGCTATTCAGTCAATTCGGAATTGACGAATAGCTATTGGCCGGTCAAGTTTGTTCAGGTTGGTAAGGCCAAAATGACAATACAAGATCGGCTTTACGAGGGACTCACTCGCACGCTCATGGATGAGCTCGCCGCTGGCATATGTGCTGCGGGCGATCCCATACTTGCGCCGCTGGCCGACGCAGATCAGGACCATATCTTCCCAGCAATCGACTGAAGGAACGGGCAATGCGCGCAATCACTTTTGGCTTATTGATTTCGGCTTGCGCAACACCACTCGTTGCCGCGACACGACAGCCCGAATTGGGCTTAGGTTGAAGAAAATCATCACCGTCAAAGGCCTCAAATTCAAAGACCTTAATGCCAATGGTCGGCTCGACACTTACGAAGATTGGCCGCTCCAGCCGCAAAAGCGCGCTTCCGATCTCGTCGCTCGTATGACGCTCGCTGAAAAAGCGGGGATGATGCTGATTGGACTTGACCCACTCATGCGGCGTCTGCGCCGCACAGCCGATCTTCGCCGCGATCGCCACCACTGCCGTCCATCGTGATGCGTGTTCGCGCTCGTGATCGAGCACAATCCGCACCGCACGCTCGATCACTTCGGCCGCTCGAAGCGCGCGTTCGGCGGCGACCGCATCGTTCGTTTCTGCGCCCGTTTGGGAACTGCACGAAAATGTCAGCGGGAGCCAGCGGATCGGAGAAAAAACTGCTGTAAAATAAGGATAAATATCAGTCATAGTGATCGACGGACAGGTAATCCGTGGCACTAGGTTCCATCATTTCGACCATTTCAAGACACAAAAAAAGGGGGCGCGGTTTTAACCCGCGCCCTTTTTGTCTGTGCTTGCGCTAGGCGTCGACGCGCTTGGCAAAGCGTCCGCGGGCGACAAGGCCGGCGGCAGCAAGGCCGAAGAGAACGACCATCGGCGGTGCAGGCACATCGGTTGGGTCGCCGCTGCTGCCACCGCTTGAGCTTCCGTTCGATGACGAACTGGTGCTCGAACTGGTCGACGAACTTGTTGACGATGAGGTTGATCCGCCGCTCGTGCTGGTGGACGATGTGGACGAGATGCCGCCCGACGAGGTGCTCGTTGAGGAGCCACCCGTCGACGTGGATGACCCACCCGTTGATGTGCTTGTCGAAGACCCGCCGGTTGACGTGGAGGACCCACCCGTGCTTGTCGAAGATCCACCCGTGCTAGTCGATGATCCGCCCGTTGATGAACCCCCGGTGCTCGTCGAGGAACCGCCGGTTGAAGAGCCGCCCGTCGAACTGGTGGAAGACACGCCGCCGGAAGTGCTCGAAACCCCTCCGGTCGAGGTCGATGAACCACCCGACGTGCTGCTCACGCCGCCGGTTGATGTCGAGCTGCCGCCCGAGCCACCGCTGGTGCTGCTGACGCCGCCGGTTGAGGTTGAGCTTCCGCCCGAACCACCCGACGAGGTTGATGTCGAGCTGCCGCCCGAGCCACCGCTTGAGGTCGAGCCGCCGCTGCTGGTCGATGAAACGACAATGCCGCCCCCGCCGCTGCCGCCGCCGAAGAAGCCGCCGGCGAAAACACCGCCGCCGTAACCACCATAGCCGCCCGAGCCGCCGATGACCACGGGATAGCCGCTGCCGCCTTGACCGCCTTGCGGTGCATAGGCCGAATCAATCGGTCCCATCGGTGGCAGTGGCGTTGCCATCATACCGCCGCGTGAACCGCCGCCACTGCGCGTGACAGTTGTGATGGTCCGGCTACCGCCCATGCCGCCAGCGGCACAAGCATATTGTGTCGAAACGCGGCGGATGCGCTTGACCAAGCGGCGACCCTTTACGGCGCGCTTGGCATAAGCAACCGGCTTGCGAACCTTGGCACGGGCTTTTGCCTTCGCCTTGATCTTGTGAACCTGGGCATGTTGCGCCGTTGGCTGCTGCGCCACGTGCATTGCACCACCGCCCATGACAGCGCCGCCGCATGCGCAGGCGCAAAGTTTTGCAAGAGCCATCTTTACTGACATAACACCACTTCCCGTTTACTCGGATCAGCCAACGGGGGGTGCCCATCGGCGATCTCGTCATTCCACCGTGCAGACAAAAAGCGGTCGTGCAAGCCGATTAACCCATTTTTTAGGGTGTTCGGCTGACTTTGTGACCACAGCGCAACAAGTTTTCCGGTTAATGTTCCATTTAGGGGCTATTTTGAAAGCTACTTGCGATGAAGCGAGCGCGCTTGTGTGGCTTTCAGGGCATGGCTATAGGCGCGCCATGACGCGTCGATGAACCTGCGAAACGGCGGGAATTCGAAGCATAAAGGAGAGAGCAATGGCCACTCTAGCGGAGCAAATGGAGCCCCATGACGACCATGCGACGGTATCTATGAAAGCAGCAGGCGGCGATTATCGTCCTTCGGCCGACGAAGCGTTTATGGGCGAGCGCCAGCTGGCATATTTTCGGGAAAAGCTTGTCGCGTGGAAAGAATCACTGCTTCGCGAGGGGCAGGATACGCTGGCGACACTGCAGAATGAGCCGTTGCGTGAACCCGACGTCAATGACCGTGCATCGAGCGAGACTGATTGGTCGATCGAGCTCAGGACGCGCGACCGGCAACGCAAGCTGATCACCAAGATCGATGCGGCGCTGCGCCGGATCGAAGACGGCGAATATGGCTATTGCGAGGTTACCGGCGAGCCGATCTCGCTGGGGCGACTCGAAGCGCGGCCGATTGCGACAATGACGCTCGAAGCGCAGGAAAAGCACGAGCGGCAGGAAAAAGTGTCACGCGACGAATGATGTTTACCATTCGGTGAGTGTTGGTGGCTTATGGTTGCGGTCATTGAAACTTTTGGTCGCACATTGCTCATGACTACCGAATCGATTGCCAAGAAGCGCCAAGGCGCGCGTGACAGCCTTTTCCTCACGACCGAAGTGACGGTTAAGGGCGCGTTGAAGTCTGTCACCGTGCGGATTCGTAACCTTTCGCCCGGCGGCATGATGATCGACGGCAATGCGGTTTTTCATGAAGGTGCTGTTGTTTCGGCGAATTTGCGGGGGATTGGTTCTGTCTCCGGTAAAATCGCATGGATTATCGAAGACCGCGCGGGCGTATCCTTCGACGACGAAATCGATCCAAAAGAAGCGCGCGCGCCGGTCGCGGCGATCAAGCCCAAGATATTGTTTACGCCGATGGTCGATAAGTCACGGCGTCCGGGGCTGAAAATCCGCTGATTTAGTGGATTAAGCCACTAATCGCTTCTTTGATTTTCAGCTTTTGTTTCTTCAGCGTGGCGAGCATTGACATATCGGGCAGGGGGCGGGCGATCTCGTCTGCGATGCGGCGATCAATCCCGGAATGTTTGGCCTGAAGTGCGGCGATATGCGCGCTGTCCATGCGACGTGGCTCCTTTTTGCTGACAATGAAGAGTGAACCACTGTTTCTGTTAAAAGTCTCCCTCTTTTTGATCGGTTTTCGATAGGGCGTGGGCGCGTAGGGGCAGTTGAAGCGGCAGGGCCAGTGCGATACGGGTCCCCGTAATGGAACCGCGCGAACTCGAAGCGAAATTGAATAATTTGCTGACCGAGCATCGCGACCTCGACTCGGCGATTGAGGCGCTGATTCTGCGCGGCAGCCCCGATCAGGTTCAGGTGGCGCGACTCAAAAAACGCAAGCTGCGCCTGAAGGACGAAATCGCGATGGTTCAGGATCAATTGGTCCCCGATATTATTGCCTGACCCAATACAGCACGTTGTTTACCAACATTGCCGATTTCCGCGCGTGCGTTCCTGTGGCACATAGGCGTCATGCTTGCCCGACGCCTTGTTGACGGTCTCTATGTCGAGACGATGCTGCTTGCCGATGAGGCACGCAGTTATTTCGATTCGCTGGGGCGCGTGGCGCGCGATGCGCTGAGCCCGCTCGACCGTGTGGTTTTCTCGTGTGAGTCGCTGAAGGTTACGACGCGGTTGATGCATGTGATTGCGTGGTTGCTGACGCAGCGTGCGCTCGATGCAGGCGAGATTGCGACTGACACCGCGCTGCATCCCTCGCGGCGACTGGGTGATCCTGTCAGCAGTGATGAGGCAGCCGTCGCCAAATTGCCGGGCGAGGCGCAAATATTGGTGGCGGCCAGCATTGATCTTTATCGCCGCGTCGAACGACTCGATGATGGCCTTGACGAGGGCGAACCTGCACCCAGTCCGGCGCGCTCGCTGCTGAGCAAACTCGAACGGGCGTTTTAGGCTTGGCGTTGACCGCACTTGATATTCTTGTGTTGCTGACTGTGGGCCTCGGCGGTGCGTTGGGTTTTTCACGCGGGTTCGTGAACGAATCGGTGTCGCTGGCAGCATGGGTGTTGGCGATCCTAGCCGTGAAGATGTTGCACACACCGGTCAGTGCCTTGCTTGTCGGGCCTGTAGGCACTGAATCGGGCGCGGCGGTGCTGGGCTTCGCGTTGATCTTTGGCGTTACGTTTCTCGCCGTGAAAATGGCAGGCAAAGCGCTGGGGAACAGTGCCAAAGGGTCGTTGCTGGGGCCGTTTGACCGCGTGCTGGGGTTTGCCTTCGGGGCGCTCAAGGGGCTTATCGGGGCAACGCTCGTTTTTCTGTTCGTTTCGCTGGTACACGATACAATTTACGGCGGCTCCTCGCCACGACCCGAGTGGATGACCGAGTCGCGGACTTATCCGTTGATGCGCGCCAGCTCGGCAGCGGTCGTCGACTTCGTCGAAAAGCGACGTGCCCAATGAATGCGCCGCTCTACAATATGGAAATCCTGCGGTTGGCGGCATCAGTGGCGGATCGGCCGCGACTCAAAAAACCGGGCGCGACGGTCGAGCGGCGGTCAGCAACATGCGGCAGCCGGGTGATTGTTGATGTGATGCTTGATGCCGACGGGCGGGTGGCCGCTTACGGGCAAGAGGTGCGGGCCTGCGCATTGGGGCAAGCGTCTGCCGTCCTTATGGGACAGCATGTCGTGGGTCGGACAGCAGCAGAAATTGCTAATGCTGCGAGCGAACTGCGCGCTTTTCTTGCTGGCGAGCGCGATGATCCCGGCGCATGGCCCGGGCTTGACGTGTTTGCGCCAGCGCGTCCGCACAGCGCGCGCCACCCGTCGATCCTCTTGGCGTTTGACGCCGCAGCGGAGGCCGCACAAAACGCTTCGCTATGAGTGCATCGATTCTCCGCGAAGGCGTTATCCTGCTCGGCGCGGGTTTGTTGTTTGTCATGATTTTCCGGCGCTTCGGACTGGGGGCCGTGCTGGGTTATCTGCTCGCGGGTGTTGTGATCGGGCCTTATGGCCTAGGCCTGATCGGTGGCGCTGAATCGAAACTTGGTGCCGCCGAACTTGGCATAGCGCTGCTGCTGTTCCTTGTTGGCCTCGAACTGAACCCCGCACGGCTGTGGCGATTGAAGCGTGATATTTTCGGTCTTGGCCTGCTTCAGGTCGTCGTCTGCGGACTCGCCATTGCCGCTCTGATCGGGCTGGCAACGACGTTCACATGGGGCGCTGCGATTGCACTCGGTCTACCGCTGGCGCTGTCGTCGACGGCGCAGGTCTTGCCGAGTCTCAAATCATCGGGCCGAATCAACACGCCGTTTGGCGAACGCGCCTTTTCGGTATTGCTGTTTCAGGATCTGGCGATCGTGCCGCTGGTGACAATCATCGCCGTTCTGTCGCGTGCGCCTGCCGATCCGTCTGCGCCGCCGGGATGGATGATGGGGCTTTATACGCTGGGGGCAGTGGTCGGACTCGTGCTGGCAGGGCGGTTCATTATCGGCCCGCTGCTGCGCCTGATCGGGCGATTGGGCGAACAGGAATTGTTCATCGTCGTCGGTCTGTTCACGGTTTTTGCGGCGGCAAGCGTTATGGAAGCGCTGCACCTGTCGACCGCGCTCGGGGCGTTCATTGCGGGCGTGATGCTTGCCGATTCACCCTATCGCCACGAGATCGAGGCCGACATCGAACCGTTCCGCGCGGTGCTGCTCGGATTGTTTTTTATGGCCGTCGGGATGGTCGTCGATGTCAACGCCGTGCTGGCCAATCCGATGTTCGTTGTGGGCATGGCAGCGGCGCTGGTGGTAGTCAAAACGGCAATCATCTTCGGTCTCGCCAAATTGTTCGGCATGGAAACGCGGCCTGCATTCGGCCTTGGGTTATTGCTCAGCCAGGGCGGCGAATTCGGGTTTGTCCTGTTCGCCCAGGCACAGGACGCGCTGTTGATAGACCCCAGTGCTGCCAGCCTTTTCGGCGCGGTCGTCACACTGTCGATGGCGACAACCCCGTTCCTGCTGATGATAGCGCGGCGGTTTGAATATGCACCGGCCAAGGGTGAAAAACCTGAAGGACCGGAAGCCGCGGTCAATTCGAGTGCCATCATCGTTGGCTATGGCCGCTTCGGCCAGACGGTTTCGCAGATGCTGCTCGCCGACGGGATTTCGGTGACTTTGATCGACGTAAAGCCCGCGCAGATCGAGCGGACAGCGGAATTCGGCGTGAAAGTCTATTACGGCGACGGGCGGCGGATTGACTTGCTGCGCACGGCCGGCGCGGAGCAGGCGTCGTTGATTCTGTTTTGCACCGACGATGCGACGCTGGGGCCGAAGGAACTCGAGCCGATCCTGACGACATTCCCGCAAGCCGCTATTCTCGTGCGCGCCTTTGACCGGCGGCAGATGATCGCGCTGGCCCCGCTCGACCTGACGGCAAGTATCCGCGAAGTCTATGAATCGGCGGTATTGATGGGGATCGAGAGCTTGAAAGCGCTGGCGGTCAGCGATTCGCGGATCGCCGAGATTGAAGGCGAATACCGTCGGCGCGACATCGAGCGGCTTGAAGCGCAGGGCGTGAGCGGCGACCTCCATTCGATGCAGGACCGGATGTTTCGCGGCGAACGGTTCGAGGTGAAGCGTGAGGCGTGATCCGCTCATTGTTTGCGCTGCACTGTCGGCTGCTGTTGCGATTATGGCGGGGGCGTTCGGGGCACATGGGGCAAGCGAGCAAGCCGCGTCATGGCTAAGAACGGGTGCATCCTATCAATTGCCGCACGCAATCGCGGCGATTGTCATGTTAAAAGTTGACCGTCGGGTGTCGTGGGGGATGTTAGCGGGGGCAGCGATCTTTGCGGGCACACTCTATGCAATGGCGTTCGGCGCACCACGCTGGTTCGGCGCAATCACGCCGGTTGGTGGTGCGACCTTGATCGGGGCGTGGTTATTTCTGGCGTTCTCGCGAGCCCACTGACCGGCACTTGTCCGAGCAGTAAATCACATTATCCCAGTCGCGCGCCCATTTCTTGCGCCATGTGAAGGGACGGGCGCAGACGGGGCACATTTTCGCGGGCAGATTCGATTTGGCGACGCCGTTGGGCATTATTGATCCTGATTGAGGAATGCGGCGACATCGCTCAACGCGACGTCGCGTTCGAGATACGTCTGACCGATGCCGCGTGCGAGGAGGAAGGGGACGTTGCCGCCATCGCGCTTTTTGTCATGCGCCATGTGCGCGGCGAGGGTTTTGCCATCGGCATTGGTTGCGGGACGAGCGCCGGTCGGGAGGCCAACGACCGAGAGATGCGCATCGACGCGTTTCGAATCTTCGGGCGGGCAAAGACCGCGCGCAACAGAGTAACGGAAGGCAATGGCCATCCCCGCCGCGACACCTTCACCGTGGAGGAGGCGGTCCGAAAAACCGGTTTCGGCTTCGAGCGCATGGCCGAACGTGTGGCCGAGATTGAGCAATGCGCGGGTGCCCGTCGTCTCGCGCTCGTCAGCACCGACGATGCGCGCTTTGGCGGCGACGCTATGGGCGATGGCCTGGGCGCGGGCGGCGGCGTCTCCGTTGATCAGGGCTTCGCCATTGGCCTCGCACCACGCAAAGAATTCGGGATCATCGATCAGGCCATATTTGACCACTTCGGCATAGCCCGCGCGCAATTCACGGATCGGCAGCGTGTCGAGCGTTGCGGGATCGATCAGCACCAGCACGGGCTGGTAAAACGCCCCGACGAGGTTCTTCCCCGCTTGCGTGTTGATCGCCGTCTTGCCCCCGACCGACGAGTCAACTTGCGCGAGCAGGGTCGTCGGGATCTGAATAACAGTACAGCCGCGCTTGACGATGGCCGCTGCGAAGCCCGTCAGGTCGCCGATGACGCCGCCGCCAAGCGCGACAATCGCTTCGCTGCGTTCGATTTCGAGCGCGAGCAACTGGTCGCAAAGCGATTCGAGCTGTGCCCAGTTTTTTGTGCCTTCGCCGGGTGGCAGGATGATGCTTTTGACGGTCAATCCCGCCGCCGTTGCTGATGCTGCCAGCGTCGCCAGATGCAGCGGCGCGACATTGGCATCGGTGACGACAATGACCCGCCCGGTCTTGCTATGCGATTTCAGATGCGCACCTGCCTGCGTCAGCGCGCCGCTCTCGATGATGATGTCATAGCTGCGCGCGCCCAGCCCCACGGTAATCCGCGTCATCCGGTCAATTTCCTCACGATGGCATCGACCGTCAGGTCATGCGGGTGCACCTGACTTTTGATATGGACGGGCGCGAGCGCATAGACCGGATTGCGCACCGACGCGAGATCACCGAGCACCGTGCGGGCATCTTTGCCGCGCAGCAAAGGGCGGTCGTCGCGCCGTGACACGCGATGGGCCAGCGTATCGAGATCAGCGTCGAGCCACACAGCGGTGGCACGATCAAGGATCAGCGCGCGCGTCGCGTCGTTCATGAAAGCACCGCCGCCCGTCGCGATCACTTTTGGCGTGCCATCAATCAGGCGGGCGATGACGCGCCGCTCGCCGTCGCGGAAATGCGCCTCGCCAAAACGCTCGAAGATTTCAGCGACCGAAAGCCCCGCTGCGATTTCGATCTCATGATCGGCATCGACAAACGGCAGGCCAAGCCGCGCGCCCAAGCGCCGCCCCACGGTCGTCTTGCCGACACCCATCAAGCCGATGAGGACAATCGGGCGCATCGTGACGGCGTGGGAATGAGCGTGGGCAGGCATGTCGGCGGGGGCTATACAGCGGCGGTTGCAATCGGGCAAAGAGCGTGGCGACGCAGATGTTTTGCGAATTCAGGAATGCGCACGAATGGCACGGTTGATTGTTTGGATTTTGGTGGTGGCGGCGCTGGTTGGCGGCGCGATCTGGTTGTCGCGGATCGACGCCAGCAAGCCGATGACGCGCGTTGAAAAGACGGTCCCGGCCAGTGCGCTCCCCCGCTAAACGCCTTGGATTGGCGCTCGTCGCCGGGTGTGCGTTGATCGCGCTCTATCCGGCGTTGGCCCAGCGGAGCCCCCAGTCAATTCTGCCACCGGGCTTTGGCGAGCCTGATCCGCCAGCCTCACCAAAGGCATCGCTAAAGCCATCGGAAGAACGCCCGACCCGACCTGCAGCAAGCCAGGACGATGTCCCAGATTTGACGCTACGTCCGCCGGTTCAATCGACGACGCCGAGCGGCACCGAAGATGTTGCGGCTGACGAAGGTAGTATCGGCAACAGCAGCGACAATGCCAGTGTTGCGATCGCGCCACCACAGGATTTGCCACCGCAAGCCCGACGCTCGCTTGATCAGGTCGGGCTGCTGCCGGTTGAGGATGGCGGCTTTGGTGCCGGTGCCTTTGGCGATGCCGACGGACGTTATCTCACGACAATGATGGCGCGGGCGAAAGCACCGGTGGCGTCGCGCTGGGTATCGATCCTGCTGCGTCGTGCGCTGCTCTCGCAAAGCAATATCCCGGCCAACATCGGTGGGGCTGACTGGGTTGCGCACCGCGCGTGGCTGCTTGTCCGCATGGGCGAGGCTGAGAATGCGCGGGCGCTGGTCCAGCGCGTCGATGCCGATAACTACACACCGTGGCTTTATGAAGCCGCGATGCAATCGGCGCTAGCGAGTGCAGACCCGTCGTCGATGTGTGGCATTGCCGATGATGCGGCAGCGCAGGGGCCAGCACCCGCTTGGCAACTGGCGCGCGCGATGTGTGCGGGGCTTTCGGGTGAAAGCGGCACGGCAAGTTCGCTGGTTAGCCAGGCCCGCAACGGCAAAAATGCCAAGCGCGCGCGCGGTATCGATGTTTTGCTGGCCGAGAAGGTTGTGGGGGCAGGGACCAACACCCGCCGCGCGATCACGATCCAGTGGGATGATGTCCAGAAACTGACGGCGTGGCGTTATGGTCTCGCGGCTGCTGTCGGTGTCCAAATCCCAACGCCGCTGTTTTCGACCGTGGGTCCGCAGGTTCAGGCGTGGGCCGCGCGTGCGCCGTTGAGCGAACCCGGTGCGCGAACGGGGTTTGCGGATCGTGCGGCGACACTGGGCGTGTTTTCAAATGCCGCGCTCGTCGATCTTTACGGGTCGATCTATGACGCAGCGGACCCGGCGGATCGCGGCGGGACAGTCGCCAATGATCTGCGCGATGCCTATTCGGGCGATCCGGCGACGCAGCTGGTGGCGCTGCGCAAATTGTGGAAACCCACGGGTGATCCCTATCAGCTTTATGCGCGGCAAATCCTGACGGCGCGGGCATCCGCAATGATCCCGGCGGATACAGCTGTTGGCGCGGGCGATGTCGATGCGCTTGTCGTTTCGATGATGTCGAGTGGGCTGGACTTGCAAGCCGCGCGCTGGGCCAGCGCTGCGGAAAGCGGCAGCCTTGGTTGGGGCATGATTGCGGTTGGTGCGCCGCGGCCTGCAACATCGGTGAGTGCGGGCGATGTGCGCGGCTTTGGCGATGGCAACGACATTCGCGCGCAATTCTTCTTCGCCGGGCTCGCCGGGCTGGGACGCTTGCCTGCTGATGAATTTGAGGGGCTGGCCGAATCGCTCGCCGTGCCCATCGGACGGCAAAGCTCGTGGACGCGCGCGCTGGATCAGGCGGTGGCCGGGCGGCAGCAGGGAACGGTGGCGCTGCTCTGTGCGGTGGGCATGCAAACCAACGGCTGGGCTTATGTGCCGCCCGCGCATCTCTTTCGGATCGTGAGCGCGCTCCGCCGTGTTGGCCTTGAGCCCGAAGCGCGGATGATTGCTGCTGAGGCACTCGCCCGGTCGTGACGTCGTTGGCTTCGGGGGGCGATACGCCGCTGATCGAGGCTTTCCTTGCGATGCTGGCGGCGGAAACGGGAGCCGCGCGCAATACCCTGAGCGCCTATCGTTCTGATCTGGCGTTATCGTCAGCGTTTCTGGGCGGAAAGCTAAGCACGGCGGGCCCTGTTGAAATCACGCGACTTTCGACCGAATGGCAGCCCTTGGCCCGTGCCAGTGTAGCGCGCAAAGCTGCATCATGCCGCCGCTTTTTCGGGTTTCTGGTCGATGAAGGGCACCGTGCGGATGATCCGTCACACGCGTTGCCCCGCCCCGGCACCGCGCGCCGTTTGCCGCGCAGCCTCGATCATGCCGACATCGACCAGTTGTTCGCCGTGCTCGCCGACCGGATCGAACGATATGCGTCGCGTCCGGCGGATTTGCGGCTCTCGGCGCTGGTCGAGTTGCTTTACGGATCGGGACTTCGGGCAACCGAGCTGGTCTCGCTCGACATCCGCGCGATTGCGATGGATCGGCCTTTTACAATTCTAAAAGGCAAGGGTGGTCGGGAACGGCTCGTCCCGGTTTCGGATCGGGCGCGCAAAGCGGTTGCGGCATGGACAGTGGTGCGGACCGGCGCGGGGCCGTGGCTGTTTCCGTCGGGCAAGGCGCATTTGAGCCGCGTGCGTTTGTTCCAATTGCTTCGTGATCTAGCCGTGGAAGCGGGCATTCCGCCCGAACGGATGAGCCCGCATGTCTTGCGCCATGCCTTCGCGACGCATCTTCTCGAAGGCGGTGCCGATCTGCGTGCGTTGCAGACAATGCTGGGCCATGCTGACATCGCGACGACCGAAATTTACACACATGTCGAGACGGCGCGGCTGGTCGAACTCGTGACGACACGGCACCCGCTCGTTGACGTCAAGAGCCCTGCGACCTAGGCGATGCGGCGATGACAGCCTATCTCGACTTCGAAAAGCCCATCGCCGAATTGCGCTCGCGCGTGACCGAATTGCGTGACGCTAGCGATGGCACCGAGATTTCAGACGAAATCATGCGCACCGAGGCGCGTGCTGACAAGCTCCTTCGTGAAACCTATGCGCGTCTGACCCCGTGGCAGAAAACGCAAGTGGCGCGCCATCCCGAGCGGCCGCATTTTGGCGATTATGTATCGGCGATGTTCACCGATTTCATGCCGCTTGCCGGGGATCGCGCTTTTGGCGATGATCAGGCAATCCTCGGTGGTTTTGCCCGGCTGGATGGTCGTCGTGTGATGGTCATCGGCCATGAAAAGGGCAATGATACTGCGAGCCGCCTCCGCCATAATTTCGGCATGGGCAAGCCTGAAGGCTATCGCAAAGCCATCCGCCTGATGCAGCTTGCGGACAAGTTCGGCGTGCCGGTTGTAACGCTCGTCGATACATCGGGCGCGTTTCCGGGGGTGCAGGCCGAAGAACGCGGGCAAGCCGAAGCGATTGCCCGCTCGACCGAGCAGTGTCTTGCGCTCGGCGTGCCGATGATCGCGGCGATTGTTGGCGAAGGCGGATCGGGCGGCGCGATTGCGCTGGCCGCGGGCAATCAGGTGCTGATGTTCGAACATGCGGTCTATTCGGTGATCTCGCCTGAGGGCTGCGCGTCGATCCTGTGGCGGAGCGGCGAGCGCGCGGCGGATGCGGCCGAAGCGATGAAAGTGACGGCAGAGGACCTGTTGCGGCTTGGTGTCGTCGACATGATTGTGCCTGAACCCGCCGGCGGGGCGCAGCGTGATCCGGCGGGGGCTGCGACGGCGCTGGCCAAGGCAATCAGCAAAGCGCTCGACGACCTTTCGGGCAAGGATGCCAATGCGTTACGGAAACAGCGGCGTGACAAGTTCCTCGCGATGGGCGGCCTATAAGTCGCTTGGTTCGGCCCGCTCGCTGTGGCATAAAGCCATGCAAAGATAAGGAGTTGGGTGATGCGTAAGACGATGTTCGGAGCGACCGCAGTTTTGTTGGCAACGGCATGGCCGGTTTCAGTTGGTTACGCCCAATCCACCGCACCACAGTCGATTTCAGCAGAAGACAAGGCGACCGGGGCCAAGGCACATCCCGAACTATTGAACGAATTTGGCGGGGTTTATGCGGGATCACAGGCCGATTATGTCCGCCGTGTCGGGCAGAAGATCGCGGTGCAATCGAACCTGTCGAACAGCCAGTCTGATTTTACCATCTCGCTGCTCAATTCGCCTGCCAACAATGCTTTCGCGATTCCCGGCGGCTATGTTTACGTGACCCGACAGCTGCTTGGCCTGATGAATGACGAAGCTGAACTGGCATCAGTCCTTGGCCATGAAACCGGCCATGTCGCCGCGCGCCATTCGCAGCGGCGGCAAAGTGCGGCGACGCGAAATTCAGTGCTTGGCGCGCTCGGCCAGCTCGGCGTCGGCCTTCTTCTCGGTGGTAATTCGCAGCTTGGCAAAGTGCTGAGCCAAGGCGTCGGCATGGGCGCACAGGCGCTGACGATGAAATTTTCGCGTTCGCAGGAATATGAAGCCGACGATCTTGGCGTCGCTTACCTCGCCAAGGCGGGGTATGACCCGACGGCGTCTTCGACGATGCTGGCTTCACTGGCGGCGCAATCGGCGCTCGATGCCCGCACGCGCGGTCAGGAAGGGCGTTCGACACCGACCTGGGCCAGTAGCCACCCCGATCCGGCAAGTCGGGTGACGCGCGCCGCGCAGAAGGCCTCTGCCACGAGCATCCGCAATGGCGCCCGCAATCGCGATGCGTTTCTCAATGCCCTGAATGGCACGCTTTATGATGACGATCCCAAACAGGGCGTCGTCGACGGGCAAGTCTTCCGTCATCCCGAACTGCGCCTGATGTTTACCGTGCCCAATGGCTTTGCCATGGCGAATGGTGCGCAAGCCGTGACGGTTTCGGGCAGCGGCGGACAGGCGCAATTTACCGGTGCCGCCTATAATGGCGATCTGCGTGCCTATATCACAGCGGCATTTACGGCGGTTTCGGGCGGGCAGGGTTCGCTCCCGTCAAGCGAGGTGCAGACCACGCAGGTCAACGGTATTAATGCCGCTTATTCAACCGCACGCGCCAACACGCAATCGGGTCAGGTCGATGTGACGATCTTTGCCTACGCCTTTGACACGAGCCGCGCTTATCATTTCGTGATTATCGCGCCGGCGGGGCAAGGCGTCGGGCCATTCGCGAGCCTCACGCAATCGGTGCGTCGGATGACGGCGGCAGAAGCAGCTGCGGTAAAACCGCGAATGATCCAGGTGGTTACCGTAAAATCGGGCGATACAGTGGCCTCAATGGCCTCGCGCATGGCCTATTCGACGATGCAAAGTGAGCGTTTTCTGACGCTCAACGCACTGCAAGCCGGAACCGCATTGCGGCCCGGCCAGCGTGTAAAAATCGTCGTTTACGGCTGAAAAAGATCAAGTCGCTTTCAGGTTACTCGACACGTTGTTGAACGTCGTTGAAAGCTTTCCGCCGACCCGCGTCATCGCCGTAATCGCTGCAATTGCAATGAGCGTGGCGATCAGCCCGTATTCGATTGCCGTCGCACCCTTTTGGTTGCGAAGCATCTTGAAAAAATGGTGCATGTCCCTACTCCATTTGAAAAACTCGTGACTTACAAGAAGGGCGGCAGACAGAAGCCCGCCGCCCGGCTTGTTCAGTACTCTAATGGCCTTATGAATAAGGCCGTTAGATCAGGTGGCCTTCAGGTTGCTTGAGACGTTGTTGAACGTCGTGGTCAACTTGTTACCAACCGAAGTCATTGCCGTGATTGCAGCAATCGCAATCAACGTGGCGATCAGGCCGTATTCGATGGCCGTGGCACCCTTTTCGTTGCGCATGAATTTGCGAAGAATCTTCATTTCTGGTCTCCTGTTAAATCTGTCTACCCGGTTGATTAGAACCCCCAATCAACAACTTTCGAATTAGAGGTTGGTTATTGAAAAAGTCTTAACGAGGTTTGATCTTTTTATGTGTTGACGACTTTGTTGGCGACATTGTTCCACATGCTGATCGTCGAGCCGGCCGCGTTGCTGACGGCAACGATGATTGCGATGAAAATGAGCGCAACGATGAGGCCGTATTCCACGGCAGTTGCACCTCGTTTGTCCCGCGACAACGCGCGAAATAGTCCCAACATCGCTTGTCCCCAGTCCCGATGTGCCGATAAAGGCACCGGCCACTTACGGCTGCCGGAGTTAAGAAAATCCTAAAATTGGATGAATCGGGGCTCTTGCTGGTTGTCGCTGCCGCGCTGATCGATCCGCGCGGCCGGGTGCTGGTTCAGCAGCGTCCGCCGGGCAAGAGTATGGCGGGGCTGTGGGAATTTCCCGGCGGCAAGATCGAGAGGGGCGAAACACCCGATGCCGCGCTTGTCCGTGAAGTGCGCGAGGAACTCGGCATCACCGTTGGTGTGCTCGCGCCGCTTGCCTTTGCAAGCGAGGCGCTCGGCGAGCGGCATCTGGTGATGCTGCTCTATGAATGCCGTGCGTGGACCGGTGTGCCTGAAGCAATCCACGCGAGCGCCTTGAAATGGGTTGAGCCGTCTATGCTCCATGACCTGCCGATGCCGCCTGCGGATTTGCCGCTGATCGCGTCAATCGAGGGGGCGGCGCAGCGCGTCGGTGAGTGATGCCATGGCGCTGCCCCGTCGGGCGGGTTGGGGCTGATCGGGGGCAGGAGCCCACGCCGTGAGCGTAATGAAGCTGAGTGTCTCGTGCGTCCGGCCTGTGTCGCCCGCCTGCGCGGTGAACGCTGAATCGACGACCGCAAGCCAGCGGCGCGTCACCGGATAGCGCGCGGTTAGCACATTGGTCGCGCCGTCATCGCGCAGATCCGTGAGCAGGCGGCCGAGGCTTGAATAGGCAACGTCGATCGTTTCGAGATCAGCGACCGGTAACGCGAACCCGGCACGCATCAGCAAATCGCCTGCTGAACGGACGTCGACCTGCGGGTGAAGACGGGCGATGGCTCGATCCCCATCGGCGCGGGCTATCGCTTGGCGCAATGCCGTCAGACTGGGCGCGGCCGCAAAGTTTGCCACCAAGAGCCCATCGGGCTTGAGCGCGCGCCGCATCAGGATCAGCGCCCCCGGTAGATCAGCGACGGTATCGAGCGTGCCCGACGACAGGACAAGGTCATATTGCGCGTCGCCGACGTCGAGGCGATCCTCTTCGCCCGTGTAGACATCATAAGCAATGCCGCGTGCTTTCAAGCCATCAGCCAGCAAAGGCGTGACGCCAATCACCATGGCGTGTGTAAAATTGCGGCGCACCATATCGAGCCGCTCGAAAAGGTCCGCCGCCAGCGTTTCGGCGAAAAATCCGCCGCCATTCGCTCGCCCGCGCCGGATTTGTCGGGCATGCCGGTCAAAGATTTCGGGAACGCTCATATTCGCGCTTGTGCCGATGATCGGCAGGCTCGACAACTATGGTGTGCGGTTGATTGCCCCTGTCCTTGATTTCATGCTCCCGCCGCGCTGTCCGGGATGCGCCGCAATTGTCGAGCAGGATCACCGGTTTTGCGCCGGGTGCTGGGCGCAGCTGACATTTCTGACGGGCGCGGGATGTGCGCATTGCGCCCGGCCACTCGGCGCGCAGGACGGGCTGACCTGTGCAAGCTGCATGCGCGATCCGCCAGATTACGACGCGGCTATAGCGGGCGTTGCTTATGGCGACATTGCCAAGCGCGTTGTGCTTCGCCTCAAATATGCGCGGCGACCGGGTTTGGCGCGGACAATCGCGGCCGTGCTTGCGGATCGCTTGCCGACAGGTGCGACGCTGGTCCCGGTGCCGCTGCACCGCTGGCGGCTGTGGTCGCGTGGGTTCAACCAGACGGTGGCGATTGCCCGCGCGCTGGAGGCGAGGACGGCAACGCCTTGTTCGGTGACGTCGTTGCGGCGCACACGGGCAACGCCGACGCTGCGGGGGTTGGGGCCGTCGCAGCGGCGGACGGCGGTTCGCGGGGCGTTCGATGTGGTCGGGCGGTTCGACGGCCAGCATGTTCTGCTCATCGACGATGTCCTGACCACAGGTGCGACGGCCAATGCCTGTGCCAAGGCACTCAAAAAAGCAGGCGCGGCGCGGGTGACGTTGGTGTGCTGGGCGCGGGTGGTGCACGACGATTGACAAGCGCGCGAGGCCATCGCACCTAGACCGGATGCCGAGGATCGAAATTTACACCAAATTCATGTGCCCGTATTGTGCGCGGGCGATGGCGCTGTTGAACCGCAAAGGCGCTGCGTTTGATGAACATGACATTACGATGGGCGGCCCGGATCGCACTGTAATGCTCGAACGGTCGGGCGGGCAAACGACTGTGCCGCAGATTTTTATCGGGGAGCGCCACATTGGCGGGTCGGACGATCTGGCTGCGCTCGAAGCCGCAGGCAAGCTTGACGCGTTGCTCGCGGGCTGATGCGAATCGCGCTGTTGCAGATGACGTCGGGGATTGATCCGGCGGCGAATGCAGCGGTTATGGTGGCAGCGATTGCTCAGGCGGCAAAGGGCGGCGCCGTGATGCTGTTCACGCCCGAAATGTCGGGGCTGGTCGACCGGGATCGGGTGCGGGCCAAGGCGTCGGTGCGGTGCGAGGACGAGGATGTTGTGCTCGCCGCAGTTTGTGAGGCGGCGAAGGCACATAGTATCTGGGTGCACATCGGATCGCTGGCGGTGGATGCGGGGCGGGCGGATGGGAAGTTTGCCAATCGGGCCTTTTTGATTGATGCGCAGGGCGAAATTGTCGCCCGCTATGACAAGATGCACTTGTTCGATGTCGACTTGCCGACGGGTGAAAGCTGGCGCGAGTCGGGTGCCTATGTTGGTGGTGAGGGGCCGGTTGTTGCGGAGACGCCGGTCGGTAAACTCGGCCTGTCGATTTGTTATGATCTGCGCTTTCCCGAGCTTTATCAGGCACTGAGCGCAGGCGGCGCGACAGTATTGGCGACCCCGGCGGCATTCACCGTGCCGACCGGGCAAGCGCACTGGCATATCCTGATGCGGGCGCGGGCCATCGAGAATGCCTGCTTTGTCGTCGCGGCGGCGCAGGTTGGGCATCACGCCGATGGTCGCGAAACCTATGGCCACTCGCTGGTCGTCGGGCCGTGGGGTGACGTTCTGCTCGATATGGGCGAGGCGGCGGGCCTTGGCTTTTGCGAGATTGATCCCGCGCAGGTGGCCGATGTCAGAGCCCGAGTGCCGGTGATTGCGCACCGGCGCCCCGTGCCGTCACTGGTCTAAGAAACTCCGCATTTTCCGCGACCGGCTCGGGTGCTTGAGCTTGCGCAATGCCTTTGCCTCGATCTGACGGATGCGTTCGCGCGTCACGCTGAACTGCTGGCCGACTTCTTCAAGCGTATGATCGGTGTTCATGCCGATGCCGAAGCGCATGCGGAGCACGCGTTCCTCGCGCGGGGTGAGTGAAGCGAGAACGCGCGTCACGGTTTCCTTCAGGTTCGCCTGGATTGCGGCATCGACCGGGATGACCGCATTCTTGTCCTCGATAAAATCGCCAAGATGCGAATCTTCCTCGTCACCGATCGGCGTTTCGAGGCTGATCGGCTCTTTGGCGATTTTCATCACCTTGCGGACCTTTTCGAGCGGCATCGACAGGCGCTCGGCCATTTCTTCGGGCGTCGGCTCGCGGCCCTGCTCGTGGAGGAACTGGCGCGACGTGCGGACCAGTTTATTGATCGTTTCGATCATGTGGACCGGAATGCGGATCGTGCGTGCCTGATCGGCGATTGAGCGCGTTATCGCCTGACGGATCCACCAGGTCGCATAGGTGCTGAACTTGTAACCGCGCCGGTATTCGAACTTGTCCACCGCCTTCATCAGGCCGATGTTGCCTTCCTGAATAAGATCAAGGAATTGCAGGCCACGGTTGGTATATTTCTTCGCAATCGAAATGACGAGGCGCAGGTTGGCTTCGACCATTTCCTTCTTGGCAATGCGCGCCTCGCGTTCAGCCTTTTGCACCGTGTTGACGATGCGGCGGAACTCGCTGAGCGACATGCCGGTCGCCTGGCTGATTTCCGAAATCTCGATACGGATGCGGTCGACGGCGTCAGCTTCGTTCTCGACGAAAGCGGCCCATTTCTTGTCGGTCTTGGCCATGCTCGCCAGCCACGTCTCGTCGAGTTCGCGGTTGATGTAGCTGTCGAGGAAGGCTTTGCGCGGCACCTTATGACGCTCGGCAAGGCGGAGCATCTGGCCGCCCAGTGCGGTCAGGCGGCGGTTGAAGGCATAAAGCTGGTCAACGAGATATTCGATCTTGGCGCCATGAAACTGGACACTTTCGACTTCGGCGGTCAGCTCTTCGCGGAGCTTGTGATATTTCTTTTCCTCACCCGCGGGGAAATCATTGCCAACGCCGAGCGCGTCGATACGGGCTTGCTGGACCTTCGAAAATTTCTTGTAGAGCGCGGTAATCGAGGCGAATTTTTCAAGCGCCATTGGCTTCAAAGTTTCTTCCATCTGCGCGAGGCTGAGGGTGTTATCCTCTTCCTCATCGTCAGACTGACGCGGCGCGCGGCGCTCGGTCAGCGCTTCTTCGTCGTGTTCGTCTTCGGAAACGGGGGCGACTTCCTCGACGTCTTCTTCTTCTTTGAATGACACACCAGCGGTCTTTTCGCTGATCTCGCCGCTTTCGTTTTCACCGTCCTCGGTCATTGCCTCGGGCGCGGGATCCTTGTTGAGCATCGCGTCGAGATCGATGATCTCGCGGAGCTGCATCGTTCCTTCGTTGAGCGCGTTCGACCAGCTGATGATCGCGTGAAAGGTAATCGGCGATTCGCACAGCCCCAGAATCATCGTGTCGCGACCCGCTTCGATGCGCTTGGCAATCGCGATTTCGCCTTCACGGCTGAGCAGCTCGACGGCGCCCATTTCGCGCAGGTACATGCGGACGGGATCGTCGGTGCGGTCGGTCGTCTTGGTGACTTTCTCCGCCACGTGGCCCGAGCCATCATCAGTGGCGTCAACGGCCGCGATTTCTTCTTCGTCTTCCTTCGGATCGTCGCCGTCATCACCCGCTTCGTCATTTTCGACCACGTTGACGCCCATTTCGTTGAGCGCCGACATGACGTCCTCGATCTGGTCCGTCGACATTTCGCCGACGACAGCATTCAGGTCATCGACGGTGATGTAACCACGCTTTTTGGCGCGCGCGACCATCTTTTTGATGTCGGCATCGTTCAAGTCGATCAGCGGTGCGTCGCCTGAGTCGATGTCAGCGTCGGGCGAATCCGCCTCAATTGTTTTAGCCATCTAAGTCTTTGTTCCTAAATCTATGCGCTTACGTCGTCGCTCATTGCGTGAGCGAGTTTTTCGCTCAAATCACGCTTCGCCGCCCATAAGCGTTGCAACTCTGCAAAAGCTTCAAACCCCTCTTCGCCGGGCCGGTTCATCTTGGCTACGGCTTCGTCAATTCCAGCTTGAATCGCTGGCTCATCTGACAATGATTCTAACACTGTCATTAGGTCCGCTCGCGCTTTATTTCTATCGACATTTTCGCGCACGAACGAGAATGCCAATGGCCGCCGTTGGTCGAGGCTGGCTAAAGCAGGCGCTAACCCCTCCTCCAGTAATATGGTGTTTAGCTTTTCTGGATCAAGCGGATGCACAATCAACACTGCCTCGAGCATGGCCAGACAGATTTGGCGGAAATCACGACGGAGAAAAAGTGTATGAAAATGAGCGATTATTTCAGCATAAGGACCAATAAGATCTGGAAAGCGCCTCAAACCCGCGAGGACTGCGGGAGCAAAGCTCACTTTGACGATGCCGTGCTCAGCAATAGACAACATCATTTCCGGTATTCGCTTACCCTGGCGCTGGGCCCCAAAACCACGATCTCGATAAGAGCTTGATTCACCCGTTTTATACATGGCGTCGATACGCTGATCGAAGTCGGCAAGATAGAATGATCTAATGTCTTCGTTGACGATGGTTTTAGCGTGAAGCCTCAATTGGCGTCCAAAGAGTGATCGGTTTTCAGGTGTATCGAAGCGGGCCAGCTCCAGCTCGGTGTTCCAAATGAATTCAACGAGAGATTCAGCCTGACCGATAATCTTGTTGAAGGCATCGACCCCGGAATTTTGGATCAAATCATCAGGGTCTTGACCGCTCGGGAGCCGCACAAGCTCGAGGCTCTTGCCATAGTCGAGCGTTGGCAATGCCCGAAGTGCGGCGCGCATCCCCGCTTTCTGCCCTGCGCCGTCACCATCGAAACACAGGATTGGCACGTCAACAAGCCGCCACATCCGCTCGATCTGGGCTTCGGTCAGCGCGGTGCCAAGGGGTGCTACGACTTCGTGTATTCCAGCGCCGGCGAGGGCGATCGCATCCATATAGCCTTCGACAACAATTAGGCGTCCGGCCTTGCGCGACGCGGCGGCTGCGCGGTCGATATTCCAAAGTGTGCGACCCTTATCGAACAGCGGTGTGTCGGGGGAATTGAGATACTTAGGCTCTCCGCTTCCGAGGATGCGTCCCCCGAACGCAATGCACCGCCCGCGCGCATCGCGGATCGGGATCATTAGACGACCTCGGAAACGATCATATCGCTCTTTGTCTTCAACAGCGATTAACAACCCTGCCTCGACCAATGCCTCTTCATCGTATCGCGCCAACGCGCGCTTCAATGCCCCTCGACTGTCGGGTGCAAAACCCAAGCCAAATTCCGAAATTAGATTTGGGGCTACACCGCGCTTTTGAAGATAAGCTCGCGCATCTGCGCCTTCGAACCCGTTAAGTTGATCGGCAAAGAATTCTTGCGCTGCCGCCATGACGTCATACAAACCGCTTTGTCGTTCGCTGCGCTCGGCAGCACGAGCATCTGGCGCGGGCATTTCAATGCCGCCGTTAGCGGCCAGTTCCTTTACGGCCTCGATGAACGGCAACCCTTGCTGCTCGGTCAGCCAGCGGATCGCATCGCCATGAGCGCTGCAGCCAAAGCAATGATAGAAGCCCTTGTCATCATTCACATAAAAAGATGGCGACTTCTCGTTGTGAAATGGACAGCACGCCTTCCATTCGCGCCCGGCGCGCTGCAGCTTCAATGTCTTGCCAATCAGCCCGGACAGAAGTGTGCGCGACCGCAATTCATCAAGGAATTGGGGCGAAAGGCTCATCCGTTACCGTTATCACTTTGGCCAGTTTTGACAAGCCGTTTACGGCTCTCAAGCGAGCGATGCCTTCACCAGCGCGCTCGCCTTCGACATATCGAGTTCGCTGGCGTGGCGCTCTTTGAGTGCGGCCATGACTTTGCCCATGTCCTTGACGCCGGTCGCGCCGACTTCGGCCTTGATCGCCTCGATGGCGAGCATCGTCTGCGCCTCCGTCAGTTGTTGCGGCAGGAAGCGTTCGATGACCGCGACTTCGGCGGCTTCTTTGGCGGCGAGTTCGGGGCGGTTGCCGGTGGTGAACATCTCGATTGATTCGCGGCGCTGCTTGACCATTTTCTGGAGCACTTCGACGACCAATACGTTATCATCATCGGGCGCCTTGCCGGTTCGCGCTTCGATGTCGCGGTTCTTTATCGCGGATTGAATGAGGCGGATGGTGCCCAAAGTGTCGGCGTCGCGCGCCTTCATCGTCGCGATTTGCGCCGCCTGAATATCGTCTCGAATCATCGGTTCTCTTTCGGAAACCTCATGCTTAGCCGCATTGCACTTTCGTTACCAGAATTGACCGCGCGCGACTCGTTGCTTAGGGACCACCGCTTAGCGACATCGCTGCTTATTCCCTCCAACGGAGCCCTTTCCGCATGGCTGACACTTCGCGCGCCACCGGTATTCTCGTGCTTGCTGACGGCACCGTGATCTATGGCCGTGGTTTCGGCGCGGAGGGCGCGGCAGTCGGTGAAGTGTGCTTCAACACGGCGATGACGGGCTATCAGGAGATCATGACCGATCCGTCCTATGCGGCGCAGATCGTCACCTTCACCTTTCCGCACATCGGCAATGTCGGCGCGAACCCCGAGGATATGGAAGCGACCAACGCCCATGCGGTCGGGTGCATCGTACGGGAAGATGTGACGGCGCCGTCGAATTTCCGCTCGACCGGCGGGTTTGATGCGTGGTTGCGGGCGAATGGGCGGATCGGTTTGGTGGGCTTGGACACGCGCGCGCTGACCCGGCGGATTCGTGAAGTCGGGCCGCCCAACGCCGTGATTGCGCATCGGAAGGATGGCGTGTTCGATGTGGCCGAGCTGCTGGCATTGGCGCGCGAGTGGCCGGGGCTGGAGGGGACCGATCTCGCCAAGCCGGTGACGACGTTGCAGAGTTATGCGTGGGACAAGGGGCTTTGGAAGCTCGGCGAAGGTTACAAAGGTTACGCTAGTGGCCCTACCACGAAAAAAGTTGTTGTGATAGATTATGGTATAAAACACAATATCTTACGTAACATGATTGATGCTGGATGTCAAGTTACCATCGTACCCGCCACCGCGAGTTTCGACGACATCATGGCGCATGAACCGGACGGCCTGTTCCTGTCGAATGGCCCCGGTGATCCGGCGGCGACGGGGGACTATGCGGTGCCGGTGATCCAGCAGTGGCTGGGCACAGGCAAGCCGTTGTTCGGGATTTGCCTCGGGCATCAGTTGCTCGGGCTGGCGGTCGGCGCGAAGACCGTGAAGATGCACCAGGGGCACCGGGGGGCGAACCATCCGGTCAAGCGGCTGTCCGATGGCCGCGTCGAGATCACCAGCATGAACCACGGCTTCGCGGTGGATGCGGAGACGTTGCCCGCGAATGCAAAGGCGACGCACGTTTCGTTGTTTGACGGGTCGAATTGCGGTTTCGAACTGACCGACGCGCCGGCGTTCAGCGTGCAATATCACCCCGAGGCGTCACCGGGACCACAGGATAGCCACTATCTGTTCGAGCGGTTTGTAGGGATGATGGGGTGAATCAGAAAAGTGGCTGGCTGCGCCTATGGGCCGTCATTACGGTGACTTTTGTAATTGGAGCCATTTGGCACTCAAGCCGAATTCGCGACGTAATTGATGCATCTGGGTCAGCTTGGTACTGTCTTCCGGGCACATATGCGAGCTACGAGCGAGAAATCGAAGATGGGCTAACTTACCCGACGGACGAACGGATTGAGTTAGCCATTCGGCATGACCGTGAAATCAAAACCGACGATGATCGGACTATCGCCCGGCTTGCAGCGCGTTCGGCGTTGGCAGAGATAAAGTTTAAGATTGTGCCTGCATTCGCTTGCACCTCTTACGGGTTAGTAATCCGCCAGATAGCAATTGCGCTAGCATTGTCGGCCGCGCTTGGTGCAGCTTTTATGGTCGCACAATGGGTTTTTCTTGGCTTTCGGAATCAACGGTAATGCCCAAACGCACTGACATCTCCTCCATCCTCATCATCGGTGCTGGTCCTTTTTCCCTCGCCCCCTTCAGGGGGAGAGGGTGGCCGAGCGTCGCGAGGTCGGGAGAGGGGGGAGTTTGTTGGGGGATGGGGGGTGAATCGGGGTCGCGCTCGCTGCGCTTTGCTCTGGCCCCCTCTCCCCGCTCAGCTTCGCTGAGTCGCCCTCTCCCCCTGAAGGGGGCGAGGGATTTAAGTGAAGTCGTTGCCCAAGGCGATCAGGATGGCTCGCGCCATGCCTTCGGGGTTGGTCATGGCTTCGCTGTTCGTAAAGCGAATGACGCGCCAGCCTTTGGCTTCGATGAACGCCGTGCGGGCCGCGTCTGGGATTTCGCGTCCGGCGTGGCTGTCGCCGTCGAGTTCGATGACCAAGCGGTGTTTGCGGGCAGCGAAGTCGGCGACATAGGCGGGGCCGAAGACCATTTGGCGGACGAACTTGATGTTCTGCAACCGACCGACGCGGAGGATTTTCCAGAGTGCGTGTTCGGGCGGGGTCATTTCGGTGCGCAATCGTTTGGCGCGGGATCTGTTTTCGGGGTTTCGTTTCATTCAGACTTCCCCCTCTCCCCGCTCAGCTTTGCTGAGTCGCCCTCTCCCCCTGAAGGGGGCGAGGGATTTAGTGAGTTTATTTATGCCTAAGCGTCAAGACATCCAATCAATCCTCATCATCGGCGCGGGGCCGATCATCATTGGCCAAGCATGCGAGTTTGATTATTCGGGGACGCAGGCGGTCAAGGCGCTGAAGGCGGAGGGGTATCGGATCATTCTCGTCAATTCGAATCCGGCGACGATCATGACCGATCCCGAGCTGGCGGATGCGACTTATATCGAGCCGATCACGCCCGAAATCGTTGCCAAGATCATCGAAAAGGAACGCCCCGACGCGGTGCTGCCGACAATGGGCGGGCAGACCGCGCTGAACACGGCGCTAGCGCTGTTCAATGACGGCACGCTCGCGAAATACGGCGTCGAGATGATCGGGGCGGATGCCGAAGCAATCGACAAGGCCGAGGACCGGATCAAGTTCCGCGACGCGATGACGAAAATCGGTCTGGAAAGCGCGCGATCCGGAATTGCGCATACGCTCGACGAGGCGCTGGCGGTGCTCGAGCGGACGGGGTTGCCGTCGATCATCCGGCCGTCGTTCACGATGGGAGGCACCGGGGGCGGGATCGCCTATAATCGCGAGGAATTCATCGGGATTGTGACCGGGGGCCTCGATGCGAGCCCGACGACCGAAGTGCTGATCGAGGAATCGCTGCTCGGGTGGAAAGAATATGAGATGGAGGTCGTGCGCGACCGCAACGACAATTGCATCATCATTTGCTCCATTGAGAATATCGAACCGATGGGGGTGCATACGGGGGACAGCATCACGGTCGCGCCCGCGCTGACGCTGACCGACAAGGAATATCAGATCATGCGCAACGCCTCTATCGCGTGCCTGCGCGAGATCGGGGTGGAGACCGGCGGGTCGAACGTGCAGTTCGCGGTGAACCCTGCCGATGGCCGGTTGATCGTGATCGAGATGAACCCGCGGGTTTCACGGAGCTCGGCGCTGGCGTCGAAGGCGACGGGGTTTCCGATTGCCAAGGTCGCGGCGTTGCTGGCGGTGGGTTATACACTCGACGAAGTGCAGAACGACATTACCGGGGCGACGCCGGCGTCGTTCGAGCCGACCATTGACTATGTCGTGACGAAGATCCCGCGCTTTGCCTTTGAAAAGTTCAAGGGGGCCGAGCCGCTGCTCTCGACCGCGATGAAGTCGGTTGGCGAAGTGATGGCGATCGGGCGCAATATCCATGAGTCGTTGCAGAAAGCGTTGCGCGGATTGGAGACGGGGCTTTCGGGGTTCAACTTTGTCGATGAGCTGAAAGGCGCGTCGAAGGATGACCTGATCGCGGCACTGTCACGCGCGACGCCTGACCGGTTGCTGGTGGCGGCGCAGGCGATGCGCGAGGGGATGTCGGTTGCCGAAGTGCATGCCGTGGCGAAATATGATCCGTGGTTCTTGGAGCGGATTGGCGAGATTATCGCCGCCGAGGCTGAGGTTTGCATGAACGGATTGCCGCGCGATGCGGATGGGTTGCGGTGGCTGAAGGCGATGGGTTTTTCGGACAAGCGGCTGGCGTTTTTGGCGCTGCAATCGGCGAATTTGTCTGACCGGGCGATGGCGCGCGGCGGGTTGGTGCGCGATGCGGTTGTTGCGATGACGGGGGGCGTCACGGAAAGTGATGTGCGGGCTTTGCGCCACCGGCTGGGTGTGCGGCCGGTGTACAAACGGATCGATACCTGTGCGGCGGAATTTGCGGCGAGAACGCCGTATATGTATTCGACGTATGAAGCGCCGACATTTGGCGAGCCGGAGTGCGAAAGCGCGCCGACGGATCGCGAGAAGATCGTGATCCTGGGTGGCGGGCCGAATCGGATCGGGCAGGGGATCGAATTCGATTATTGCTGTTGTCACGCCTGCTACGCGTTGAGTGACGCGGGCTATGAAACGATCATGGTCAATTGCAATCCGGAGACGGTGTCGACCGATTATGACACGTCGGACCGGCTGTATTTTGAGCCGCTGACTGCGGAGGATGTGCTCGAAATCCTTCATGTCGAGCAGCAGGCGGGGACGCTGAAGGGCGTGATCGTCCAGTTCGGGGGGCAGACACCGCTCAATCTGGCGAAAGCGTTGAGCGAGGCGGGGATTCCGATCCTCGGCACATCACCCACAGCGATTGATCTGGCGGAAGATCGCGAGCAGTTTGCGGCGCTGGTCAACAAGCTGGGCCTGAAACAGCCCGAAAACGGCATTGCGCGGAGCCGGGATGAAGCCATCGCAGTGGCGGAGCGGATTGGCTATCCAGTGCTGATGCGGCCGTCGTTCGTGCTGGGCGGGCGGGCGATGGAGATTGTTGATACGCCCGCACAGTTGGACAATTATATCGCGACGGCGGTGCGGGTGTCGGGCGATGCGCCGGTGCTGATTGATCGCTATTTGCGCGATGCCATTGAGGTCGATGTCGATGCGGTCGCTGATGGCGTCGATGTGACGGTCGCAGGGATCATGCAGCATATCGAGGAAGCGGGGGTGCATTCGGGCGACAGTGCCTGTTCGCTGCCGCCTTACAGCTTGCCACCCGCAATTGTGGCAGAGATTGCGCGCCAGACCGATGTGCTGGCGCGGGCATTGTCGGTGCGCGGCCTCATGAACATCCAGTTCGCGGTGAAAGATGGCGAAGTCTACATCATCGAAGTGAACCCGCGCGCGTCGCGGACAGTGCCATTCGTGGCCAAGGCGACAGGCGCGGCCGTGGCCAAGATTGCTGCGCGCGTGATGGCGGGCGAGATGCTGGCCAATTTGCCCAAACTGGGCGCTTCTGGCGATTTTGTTTCAGTGAAAGAGGCGGTGTTTCCCTTCGCGCGCTTCCCCGGCGTTGATCCGGTATTGTCGCCCGAAATGAAATCAACCGGCGAAGTGATGGGGATCGATCAGGATTTCCCGACGGCGTTCGCCAAGGCGCAATTGGGCGCGGGGATGGTGCTGCCGGGCCGTGGTGCGTTGTTCGTCTCGGTTAAGGACAGTGACAAGCCAGTCGTGCTGCCTGCGGTCAAAACGCTGGCGGGACTCGGGTTTGAAATCGTCGCGACGGGCGGCACGGCGGACTATCTGGAGGGGCAGGGGATCAGCGTGACGCGCGTCAACAAGGTCGCACAGGGGCGGCCGCACATCGTTGACCGGATCAAGGATGGCGACATCCAGATGATCTTCAACACGACCGAAGGCTGGCAAAGCCTGAAGGATTCGGCGGAAATCCGCAAATCGGCGCTGACCGGCAGGATATGTTCATTCACGACGGCAGCAGCGTCGGTCGCGGCGGCACAAGCGATTGCTGCACTGCAAACGCGCGGGCTTGAAGTCGCGTCGCTCCAGTCTTATCATCTACGACTGACAAGCTGATCCCGACAGCGCGACAGAATGACGCTCCCATCACCGGGGGCCGGATGGCTTTTGGATAGGAAGACGCAAGGACATGGCGACCGTCGATAAGATGCCGATGCTGGTTGAAGGGCAGAAAATGCTCATTGCGGACCTGTCGCGTCTCAAGGCCGAGCGGCCCGAAATCATCGATTCAATCGAGGAAGCGCGTGCGCACGGCGACCTTTCGGAAAATGCCGAATATCATGCGGCGAAGGAGCGGCAGGGCCAGGTCGAGGCGATGATCGGTGACATCGAGTCGAAGCTGAGCCGCGCGATGGTGATCGATCCCGCAACGCTGTCGGGTGACAAGATCGTGTTTGGTGCAACGGTGACACTGCTCGATGAAGACGAAAAGCCGGTGAAATACCAGATCGTCGGCGAAACCGAGGCGGACGCAAAGTCAGGCCGCATTTCCTATGCCTCACCGCTGGGCCGCGCGCTGATTGGGCGTAAGGTTGAGGATGACGTCGAAGTGACCGTGCCGTCGGGCGACAAATATTATCAGGTGTCGAAAATCGAGTTTATTTAACGATGGCGGCAGGTGCGAAGCCTGCGCGGCTGACTTACGTGATCGCCGCAGTAACGGTTCTCGCGTATTTCGCGGGTATGTGGCTCACGTCAGGCGAGTTCACGACCGAGCAGATGGGGTTCATTCCGTTGCGGTTTTCGGTCGAGGCGCAGGGTTTTGTGGTGCCTGCATGGCTCACACCGCTGACGGCGACGCTGTCACATGGCGATTTGATCCATCTTGGCTTCAACATATTAATGCTCGTGTATTGCGGGCGCTCGGTTGAGGCGGTGGTTGGCGCTGGGCCGATGGCGGCGCTATATTTGATTGGTGCCTACATTTCGGCGGCGGGGCAATTTGTTGTGGGGCCGATGTCGCCGATGCCGATGATTGGTGCGAGCGGCGCGATTTCGGCGGTCGTCGCCGTTTACGCACTGTTGTTTGGCCGCAATGACGTCAAGCGTGTGGGGCCGATCCCGGCGCATTGGGTGCGCGCGATCTGGTTGGCGGTGGCGTGGACCGCAATCCAGTGGATGATCGGACTGGTTTCAGGCGGGGGCGGATACGAGATTGCAACCGCAGCGCATGTTGGCGGGTTTCTGGCGGGACTGGCGTTGGCGCGACCATTGCTCGCGTGGCGGTATCGCGGGGCTTAGTCCTTCGCAGGGGCCAGCATGTCGGGTTCGAGCAAACGGTGCAGATGCGCGACGACAAACCGCATTTCAGCATCATCGACGGTTTTTTGTGCTGCGCCGCGCCATGCCTTTTCGGCGGTTTTGTAATCAGGGAAAATGCCGACGATCTGGATTGTTGAATCGTCGAAATCGAGGGTGCGGGGGTCTTTGACGCGACCGCCGAAGACCAAGTGAAGTTTGCTGCTCATGTCAGCCGCTTAACGTCCTCATCGGCTTCGGGCGAGGAGATTTCGCGCGCATTGCGATATAAAACGCGCATGCCGATGGCGGTGGCCGCAGCGACGCCCGCGCCGATCAGGGCGCGCTTGCGCTGTTTGGGTGTGGTCTTGATTGCAGCGACGCGGGCGATTGAACGGGTCAACGCAATTTTTGCGAGATCGGCCGCGATCAAGCGCGGGTCGAGACGACGGCGAAACAGCGTTGCGGTCGTCGCCAACGCCATCTTGCGCAGGTTGGACTTGGCGGCTGCTTTAGCGACAGGGTCATCCGTCATGGCGACGTCTCCAAGCGTTTTTGATTGACCGTAGCTTGAGGCGGATCAGCCAGAGGAACACGGCTGTAAAAACCGCGCAGGCAAGCACGATGACCGCTGTCGCCCACGCCGGGCCGAGGATCGGCACGAGCGTCAGCAGTATCCCGACAACCAGCGCAATCATTGCCCCTTGGGCGACGACCACAGCGCCAAGCGCGTAAGTTGCCACCCAGCCCGCCGCGCGCCGCGACAGGCGAGCCTGAACGCCGTAAACTTGCCGCTCGGCATCAAAATAGGCCGTAACGTCGTCGATGAGCTGCCGGAAAAGATCACCGAAGGACGGTGGAATCTCGTTGTCGGGTTGCGAAACGGGTTCCACCAGGGTGCTTCGGATCAGGCTTTGTCGTTCTTGTTGCGACCGCCGGTGAACAGGCCGACGATCAGCAAACCGACCGCTGCGAGCGCGCCGATGGCAATGGCGGGACGCTTTTTGACGAAGTCCGTGGCTTCGGCAGCAAGCTGATCAACATCCTTGGCTTGCAGTTTGGCGGCGACGTTTTCGACACCAGTTGACGCCTTGCGCGCATAGTCACCGTAGGTTTTGCCGAGATGCTGATCGACCGTGCCCGCTGCATCGTTGGCGATTTTCGACAAGCCCGAGAGCGCTTCGGCGGCCTTGTCCTTGCCGGTGTTGGCCGCTTTGCGCGCGGCGTCGGTGGCTTCGCTCGCCATTGTCGAGGCTTCCTCTTTCAGCTTTTCGACCGTTGTCTTGGTTTCGGCAACGGCTTCCTTCACGGCAACATTAGGCGTCGCACGTTTGCGGGGGGCTTTGGGTGGGGTCGTTTCGGCCATGAGTTGGTCCTTAAAGTGGGCGTTGAGCGGCATGTGGGGGTCAAACCGCCCACGTCAACCGGTGTTCCATCGTTTCGGCAGCGTTATTTGCACAAAGCGGCGCGCTTCGATAGGGGCGCGCGCATCCCGAAGCCGTAAATTGAAAGGTCCGCATGACTGAAATCCTCGACATTCACGCTCGCACGATCGTCGACAGCCGCGGCAACCCGACAGTCGAAGTCGATGTGTTCCTCGAGGATGGCAGTTTCGGGCGGGCAGCGGTGCCTTCGGGGGCATCCACGGGCGCGTATGAAGCGGTTGAGTTGCGCGATGGCGGCACGGCGTGGCTGGGCAAGGGCGTGACCAAGGCGGTCGATGCGGTGAACGGTGAAATTGCCGGGGCGCTGGCGGGTTATGATGCCGAGGACCAGAGCGAAATCGACGCGGTGATGATTGCGCTTGATGGGACGGCGAACAAGGCACGGCTTGGTGCAAATGCGATTTTGGGGGTTTCGCTAGCGGTGGCGAAGGCAGCAGCCGATGCGCGAGGATTGCCGCTGTATCGTTATGTCGGTGGTGTTGGCGCGCATGTTCTCCCCGTGCCGATGATGAATATCATCAACGGCGGAATGCACGCCGATAACCCGATTGATTTCCAGGAATTCATGGTGATGCCGGTCGGGGCCGACAGCCTGTTTGATGCGGTGCGGATGGGCGCGGAGATTTTTCATACGCTCAAGAAGAAGCTGCACGACCAGGGGCTGGCGACAGCCGTGGGCGATGAGGGGGGCTTTGCGCCGAACCTTGCAAACGCACCCGAAGCGCTCGATTTCATCATGGCGTCGGTCGAGGCCGCGGGATACCGGCCCGGCCAGGATGTGATGCTGGCGCTCGATTGCGCCGCGACCGAATATTTCAGGGACGGCGCTTACCGGTTTGACGGCGAGGGTGTTGTTCGAACGCCACACGAGAATGCAGCGTATCTCGCTGAGCTTGCAGCGAAATATCCGATTGCGTCGATTGAAGACGGGATGAGCGAAGATGACTTCGAAGGCTGGAAAGCACTGACCGATTTGATCGGGGATAAGGTCCAACTGGTCGGCGATGATCTGTTCGTGACCAACGTGACGCGGTTGTCGGACGGGATGGCCAAGGGTTTGGCGAATTCGCTGCTGGTCAAGGCCAACCAGATCGGGACGCTGACCGAAACGCTCGACGCCGTGTCGATGGCACAGCGCGCGGGCTATACCGCCGTGATGTCGCACCGGTCGGGTGAAACCGAAGATGCGACGATTGCCGACTTGGCAGTCGCGACGAACTGCGGACAGATCAAGACGGGCTCGCTCGCGCGGTCGGACCGGCTGGCGAAGTATAACCAGCTGATCAGAATCGAAGAAGAACTGGGTTCTGTCGCAAAATATGCAGGGAAATCAGTCTTCGCACGATTTCGAGGTTGACGCACCGAATCATCGGTGATTCAAGAGCTTCGTGAACAAAGCGCGCAAAAAAATTATGATGAGTGTCCAGGCGGCAGCGATGCCGGCGCTGGCAACGCTGATCGTTGCGTTTTTCGGCGGCTATGCCCTGTTTGGCTCAAACGGCGTGCTGGCATGGGGCGAATATTCCAAAGCGCTCGAAACGCGCCGCGCGGACTTGATTACGGTCGAGCGCGAGAAGGCTGTGCTGGCGAACCGTGTGGCACTGCTCGACCCGCGCCACGCCAATCCCGATATGGTCGACGAACTTGTCCGCCGCGACCTCGGCGTTGCCCATCCTGATGAAATGATCGTTCCGCTGCGTTAGTCTGGCACGGGTATCCCCGGCACATGTTTTGCAGTGCGGATGGTGAGCGATGTTTTGACGCTGGCGACATTGGGCGCCGTGGTCAGCGACGACGTCAGAAAGCTCTGAAACTCCTGAAGGTTGCGCGCGACGACTTTCAGGATGAAGTCGATCTCGCCATTGAGCATGTGGCATTCGCGCACCGGCTCAAGCGTGGCGACATGCGCTTCGAATGCTTTGAGATCGGGCTCGGCCTGACTTTTCAAACTGACCATTGCAAAGACCGTGATCGCATAGCCGAGTGCATCGGCATTGAGTTGCGCATGATAACCGCTGATCGCACCCCGCTCTTCGAGCGCGCGGACGCGGCGCAGGCAGGGCGGCGCTGTGAGGCCGACGCGCGTGGCGAGCTCGACATTGGTCATCCGCCCGTCGGCTTGTAACTCGGCCAATATCCGCCTGTCGACTGAATCAAATAGCTCACTGACCATGTTGCGCATTATCCTGATTTATCGTTGCGCCCAACCATAATAAAATTGCGGATGAATGCAATTGTGCCAGATTGCAACGTCCCAAAACGGGCGCTTGGCGCGCGGGGGATCAGAGCGTAACGAAAGTGTTAACGGACTGTCACACGCTGTGACTCGGCCCGCAGTCTCGGGGACTAGGTGCGTTACGATTCGATGCTTGCAACCGCACTTTCCTATGACGGGGATGATGCGGGCGCGCGCACGGCGCAGTGGCGGCAATTGGTCGATCTGGTTGTGCAGTCGAAAGGCGATTTAAGCCCAGCTGTGCGTGAAGCCGTGTTCGGGCGGATCGGGGCCTTGCGCGCGTCTGTGCCTGTCGAGCAGCGACGATTAGCGGCGACCCAATTGGCGTCGCGGGCTCGTGATGCCGATGCGGTCGCGCTGTTCGGGATTGACGAGCCGGTTGTCGCTGCGCCGGTTTTGTCGGTTGCTCAAATGGACGGCGAAAGCTGGCAGCGGCTGATTTCACAAATCCCGCCCGCATCGCGCGCGCTGTTGCGCAATCGCCGTGATTTGCCCGTCGAGGCCATACGGGCGCTGGCAAGTTTTGGGCTTTCGGATTTCGCGTTACCCGCGGGTGATGGCGCGGTCGTCGATGCCAGTGCTCAGATCCGCGATCTTGTTGCGCGGATCGAAGCGTTTCGGCTGGGCAGTGCAAGCGTTGCACCGGGACTCGATATTGCCCCACAAACACTTGACGACTTTTCGTTCGAGACCAGTCCCGATGGCCTGTTCGACTGGGTTGTCGGGGCGCCGCGCGAGGCACTGATCGGGACGAGTGTCGCCGAGATTGCCGATGCGGGCGGTTACGGCGTCGACGGACAAGCAGCGGGGGCTTTCCGGCGGCGCGCGCCGTTCCGGGATGCGCGGTTGCTGGTGGCGGGAGCAGGATCGGCGGGTGGTGATTGGCTCATCACAGGTTCGCCCGTGTTTAATCCGCGCGATGGACGCTTTGCAGGGTATCATGGATCGGCGCGGCGACCGCGACCGGACGAAATTGCCGGGCCCGTGGCGCACTTTGCAGGGACCACATTGCCCGTTGATTCGCTGCGCCAACTCATCCACGAATTGCGCACACCGCTGAACGCGATTCTCGGTTTTGCCGAAATGATTGACCGGCAGCTGCTGGGTCCGGCGGCGCTGGCCTACCGTGAACAGGCGCAGGCAATCGTGCAGGACGGGCAGCGGTTGCTCGAGATGGTCGATGATCTTGACCAGGCGGCACGGGCACGACGTGACGCCATATCGCCTGATCAGCTGAGCGATGCGGCGGCGATGCTGGCGCGGATCGAGGCGGGGCTGAAGCCGACGCTGGCGGCGCGCGGCACGATGTTGTCTGTGACACGCGATCATGATGTTGAAGTGAGCGGCGTCAACCCGGCTGTTCTGGAGCGGATGATGACGCGGCTGATCGGGGCGGCGCTTGGTCTCGCGCGCGATGGTGAGTCCGTCGCAGTTTCGCTATCGGAAGCGGCGTCGGGGCAGGCGCTGCTATCGGTTGCGCGGCCCGATGCGCTGGCGGGCGTCAGCGATGTTGTGTTGCTTGATCCCGGCTATGATCCCGACATGCCTTATCCCGATGCGCCATTGCTGGGGCTTGGGTTCACTTTGCGGTTGATCGAGGGACTGGCGCGCGATGTTGGCGGGCGTTTTTCGATTACGCCCGACGCGTTCGTCCTGACGCTGCCCGGCGCGCTCGCGCATGCCGACTTGCCAGCGGGAACGCCAAGCGGCTAACGCGGCGCTGCGCTTGTGGGCCTGTAGCTCAACGGTAGAGCCGGCCGCTCATAACGGCTAGGTTGCGGGTTCGATTCCTGCCGGGCCCACCAGCGCGCAGCGCGGGCATGATTTAGCTCCGCTAAATCAACCTCGCGCAAGCGCGGCCAGCGGCACCTGTGCCGACTGACGCCTTGGGCTTGGCCAAAGGCGCGCCCCACTCGACCAGCCCGCCGCGCCGCCGGTCGTTTTGTTTCACAAAGGCCGTCCGCGCCAGTTGCGTGTCGCCGATAGCTTCGCTATGCGCTCACCTCCGGTTCGGGGAGTGGCGCAGCCTGGTAGCGCATCTGGTTTGGGACCAGAGGGTCGCAGGTTCGAATCCTGTCTCCCCGACCATTTTTCCTAAAATTCAATCTGTGCCCGGAAAACGAGGGCATCGACGTTGTATTTGCGGTCGAGCAGCGAGAATGTGCTGACGGGCACGACTTGGCCCGCATTCGGCCCGCCAGTGATATTCAGGCGGCTATACTGGCCGGTGAGGCGCAGAAATTCGGTGGGAAAGTAATTGATCGCGAAAAGATAGCCGAGCTGGCGTCCGCCGTTGAGCACGCCATCCACGACGCCGCGGCCTGTGCCGCCGACAGCGCTTTCAAGATCGAGATAATCAACGCGCGCCGCAAATTGCAGTGCGCCAAAACCGCCGTCGGTGACAGGGTGTTTGACCGGCGTGCGGAAAAAGCGGCCCCCGCGATAGCCACGGGTCTCGCCGGTTAACCAATAGCCGACTTCGCCATAGATGGCCGCAAATTCGGGATTGCTGGCGAGCCGCGTGCCGGTTGTTGCGTTGCGCCCTGTCAGCACTTCGGATGGCGTGATCGCATCCACGGCGACATAATGCGCTTCCGACGCGAAATGGAACGGCCCGAAGATGCCAGCGAGTTCGACGCCGAACACCTGATCACCGCTGGTTGCGATACCCGGTGAGAACGAGCCATTAGTTGTCGCAGGCCCCGTGCCGACAAAGCGGATGTTGGTTGCCTGATTGTAAGGGCGAGCGCGGTAAAGGAAGCTTTGGTCCTGCGCAGGCGTGCGGCGATATTGGTAGGTGCCCGCGATATGGAACTGGGCTCCGTAAGCTTTGGGTGACCAGACCGCGCGTGCAGCGAGCGAATATTCAGTGTTGGTCGCGCTGTTGTTGATGAAGCCGTTGAAGATGCCCGCGTTGAACTGGAGATCGCCCGCCTTGTTGACCAACCCGAACGACGCGCCGATGCGGCGGTTGAAGTTGAAAGCATCATTGGCAGTCGACCGTTCGACAAATGACGTTACCCGATTGCCGGTCATGTTTTCGAGGCTGGTGAAGGGGTAATGATTGCCGATCTTAAGCGACAATGGTTTGCCCTTGGGCTCCCATGAAAAGGTCACGTCTTCATAATCGACAAGTTCGCGAGCGAGATTGAACTCGATGTTATATTTGAAATCGCCAGGGATGCTGCCGCGAAGTCCAATAATGAGGCGTCTTGCCGTGCCATTGAAGCCCAGATTGGTGGTGTCGATCTGGTCGCCGGGGTTGCCCGTGTAGCCGAAATCATACTGGATTTGGCCGAACGGTTCGATTGTTGCTTTGGCTGCACTCGCGACAGGTGCCGTGGGTTTCGTCGGCGTGCTTGATTGCTCACGGACAGTTACGGCCAATGGAGCAGGTGCCGCTTTTGCCGCTTGCAGGCGCGTGACTTCACTTTCAAGTGTGTCGATCCTTGCGCGCATGGCCCGCAGCTCGGCTGCCATCGCTTCGACTGTCGCTGCCGTGTCCGCCGTTTGCGCCGACGCTGTTCCGCTGAGCATCGTGGTGGCGAGCAAGCCGAGCGATGCCGCGCGCAGATGACGGTTGAAAAGGGCAGACTTCATCAAAACTTCCTGACGTTTAATCAATGCGGATACCAAAACGGATGGTGCGCCCCGGCGAAGGGAGGCCAAGCTGCGCCACGACGACCGCATTGGTGAGATTATCGCCCGCTGCTGTCAAGGATACGCGCGGGCCATTGTCGGGGCGGTAGATCACGACACTGCCGCGCAGGCTGAACTCGGTCGAGGATGGCAGGATGACACTGGTGCCGTCTGGCGCGTCGTCGCGGGCGTCGCCGGTCTGCTGGATTTCGGCGGCGATGCTGAAGCGGTCGACAAGCGTGTAATCAAGCTGCGCGTTGAGTTCATAGCGTTGCCGCTGGGGCAGACGGCGGATCGGCGCTGCACCCACGTTTGCGCGAACATCCTGGACGTTGCCTGCGAGGGCAAAGCCGATCTGGTCGGTCAGTCGCGCTGACAGGCTGGCGTCGAGGCCATAGGCTTTGGTCCCCGACAGGTTGAAGCGCTGCCGCAACGAGGCCGCACCGACGCGAACGACGCGCTGGCTGATCGTGTTCTTGCCGTCAGCGAAATAGGGATTGATCTTGATCGTGAACGGCCCCGGCGACCACGCGAGTTCGGCGTCGATAAGCAATGCGGTTTCGGGCTTGAGATCGGGATTGATCAGGAAGCGGGTGCGCTTGCCGCCCGACAGCGTGAAGGACAGGTCATCGCCCAGTTTCTGGCGCAGTGATGCCGAGAAGACAGCGCCGCCTTGCGAAGGCTGCGCAGGTTTGTCACCGGTCTTTGGCGTCATGGCACGGTCATAACCGCCACCGAGCGTGACACGGGTATATTGTGCGACCGGAATGTCGGCTTCGATGCCGACGCTTGCCAGATTTTGCTCGAAAATCAGTTTGGGTCCCGGGATAGCGGACGGAAACGGCGTATCGACCTGTTCATGTTCGGAGGTCTGGTACGATCCACTGGCGCGCACGCCGACGGGGCCGATCTAGCTGGCGAGCGTCAAGCGACCACCCAGCGTATCGTCGTCATCCTCTTGGCGGCTGCGCAGGGCAGTGTAGCTGATCGTGCGGTAATTATCGATCGTCTGGTTGAACCATTGGCGATAGCCGGCTGCAATCAGGTCCGTGTTTTCGCTCAGCGTGAGCTTTGTGTTCAACGTCACCTGCGTCAGCGAGATGTCCGGATAGCGAAAATAGCGCGGCGCAAACAGGTTCGGGTTGCGATCTGATTCGGGCGCGATGCCGCGTTCGGTGTCATTGTGGATGATGCTAAGGCGCGCTTCGAACGCGCCGAAAGTTTTGCCGATAGCGGCGAAGACCGAGAGGCTTTCGAGGTCGGTATTGGTGCGGCGGTCGCTTGCGGCCTGACTGAAGGGCAGCGCGTCGAGATCAGCGACGGGTTGGGCCTTGCGCTTGATAAACCCGCCCGCCAGCGTTGCGTTAAAGCTGCCGTCGGCAACGGTCGCCACGCCGGACATGTTGGTGAAGCCCAGCGTTCCGCCTTCGGCCAGGCCGGTAAACCCGCCACCACCATTTTCGGCACTGCCGCGCCGCGTTTGCAAATCGACGACGCCTGCGACGGCATTGGCACCAAATTCTACCGGAACGGCGCCTTTGGTCACGATGACATTGCCGATCAAACCAGCGGGAAGGATGCCAAGATCGATGCGCCCATCCCATGGCACGCTGAACGGGGCACCATCAAGGAAGACTGCCGTCTGGCGCTCTTCGGCTCCGCGCACGCGCGCCACGGTTTCACCGCGTGAATTGGTGCGGATTGAAACGCCCGACAGGCCGCGCAGGGCGTCGGCGACGTTGGCGGGTTGCTGGGCCAGCAAAGCTTCGCTGTTGAGTTCAACTTGCGGCGCGATGATGCGGTCTTCGCTGGGGCGCGCCGTGACGATGATGTCCGAGGCTGAATCGGTGTCATCGGGTGTGATCGACTGGGCGAGAGCTGGTATGACTGGCAGGAGCGCCACAGCGGCAATGCCGGCGCGCAAGAGTGACGTCAGGGAAACCGTGTGGATCGCAGCGTTACGAGGCGCGGTTGCGGAAATGACGTCAGACATAGGACCCCCTGAAAATCTCGAAAACGGCGATTATTGGGCGATCCTGCACAAGTCCAGCTTAACCAGATTTGCTTACCACCTTTATGCGGCGATGCGGCATTTTGACAAAACAAATAATTCGGGGCGCCTTTTTTGAGCGCCAAAGCGACCATCGACATCGGCCTGTTTCACCGTGCATAGCGCCGCATGAATGTTGATTCCGGGCTATGGGCGCCACCCCTTGCTGACGCTGTGCCGCGCGATTTGTGCACCGATTGCGGCATTTCACGGACGGTTGAGGCGAAGCGTTGCGGGACGGCGTGCCAGTTCATCAAGCCTGATTATGCGGGGCTTGAGGCGAAAGTTCATGGCCGCGCGCGTGATCCGCAGCGCGTCGACGAACTTTACTTCGGGCCGTTTCGCCGGATGGTGCGGGCGCGCTTGGCCGCGCCGTTGCCGGGTGCGCAGTGGACGGGAATTACGACCCGGCTGGGCGAACGGTTGCTTGAGACCGGGGCGGTCGATGCGATTTTGACATTGGCCGCCGACCCCGAGGATCGTTGGCGGGGTGTGCCGGTGCTGGTCACGAAACCCGAGGGCATGGCAGAGGCGCGGGGGATGCGGATGGGCTATGCGCCGCTGCTCGCGCTGCTCGAGCCGGCGCGGGCGGCGGGGCACAAGCGTATCGGGATCATTGGTATTCCGTGTCAGGTACACGCCTTGCGCGCGCTGGAGGAGAGCCTCGGGTTCGAGCGGCTCTATGTTATCGGCACGCCTTGTTCGGATAATACAACGACCGCGCAGTTTCACGAATTTCTGGCGCTGCTCGACGAAGATCCTGACAGCATCACCTATCTTGAGTTTCGCGCCGATTATCATGTCGAGCTGCGTTTTGCCGACGGGCGCGAGCGGTTGATTCCGTTCCTGCAACTGCCGATTTCGCAGCTAGCGCCCGATTTCTTTCCGCTGACCTGCCGGACCTGTGTTGATTACACCAATGTCCTCGCTGATGTGACTGTAGGCTATATGGCTGGGCAGGGGGATCAATGGCTGATCGTGCGCAATCAGCGCGGTGAGGAGCTTGTGGCGCTGCTGGGCGACGAGCTGAAGACAGAGCCGCTCGGCAGCGCGGGAAAGCGGGCGGGGCCGGTGAAGGGTTTTATTGCCAATGTCGAACGCGCGGCGGGCGGATTACCGTTGCGGCGGATGCCCGATTGGGTGCGGCCGATTGTCAGCTGGGTGATGCCGCGTTTTGGCCCGAGGGGACTGGAGTTCGCACGGACGCGACTGGAGATGAAGGCAGCGGAGACCGTCATTCACTTACGGCGCGAACGACCCCGGCGTGTCAAGTCGATGGTGCCGCCGCATGTCTGGGCGTTGCTGGCCCCTTACGGGTTCACACGCGGTGACGGCGAATAAAGAAAAGGGCGCCCGATCCGAAGACCGGGCGCCCAAAATCTGTTCGCTAAGAAAGCTTAGAGCTTACTTGGCAACTGCGTCCGTTGCGTTACCAACAGCGGCAACAGCGTTGTCGGTTGCGTTGGCGACGGTGCCCATGGCGTTGTCGGCAGCGTTATCGACAGCAGCAACGGCGTTATCGGCAGTTGCTTCGAGGTTGTCGGCAGTGTTCGCGATTTCGCTCATGGCGTTGTCGCCAGCGTCGATCACGTTCTGTGCTTCAGGAGTCTTGTTGCAAGCCGAAAGCGCGAGGAGGCCAGTGGCTGCGAGAACGAGGGTGAACTTCTTCATGTCGGGTTTCCTTGGGAAAGACACACATGCGGGCGGCCCAATGCCGTCGCTGTGTGCCTAAATAGTGCCACAATTCGCCGCGTCAATGCCTAAATTGCGTTAGCACTTTCGCTAACTTATTGAAATTGCTGTATAGCATAAAATATCCTACTTTTTTAATGTGGTTTCCTTGCCATATTCGCGTTGACCGTGGTTGTTCATGGCCGTCGAGGTGATGTGCGACTTCCCAAACGGCGCACCCTCGGCTATCCGCGCTATCAATCCAAATCCCGCCCAACCCGAAAGTCCCGACCGATGGCCGTTCAATATTCCTATGTGATGAAGGGCCTGACCAAGACCTTTCCCGGCGCGGCAAAGCCGATCCTGAACAATATTCACCTGCAATTCCTGCCGGGCACGAAGATTGCGATTATCGGCGTCAACGGCGCAGGTAAATCGACGTTGATGAAAATCATCGCGGGATATGACACCGAGTTTAACGGCGAGGCGTGGGCGGGCGAGAACATCCGCGTCGGTTATCTCGCTCAGGAGCCGCAGCTTAATCCGAAGAAAAACGTCCGCGAGAATGTCATGGACGGCGTGCGCGACGTGGCTGACATGATGGACCGGTTCAACGCGATTTCGACGCTGATGGGTGATCCGCCCGAAGATGCGGACTTTGATGCGCTGCTTGCCGAAATGGGCGATTTGCAGGAAAAGATCGACGCGGTTGACGGGTGGACGCTCGACAACCAGCTTGAGATTGCGATGGAAGCGCTGCGTTGCCCGCCGGGCGATGCGTCGGTCGAGAATCTGTCGGGCGGGGAACGCCGCCGCGTCGCGCTATGCCGCTTGCTTCTCGAAAAGCCCGAAATCTTGCTGCTCGACGAACCGACCAACCATTTAGACGCCGAGTCAGTTCAGTGGCTCGAAAAGCATCTGATCGATTATGCCGGCAACGTCATTCTGGTCACCCATGACCGTTATTTCCTCGACAATGTCGTCGGCTGGGTGCTCGAAATCGACCGTGGCAAGGGCATCCCGTTTGAAGGCAATTATTCGGCCTGGCTCGAAGCCAAGGCCAAGCGCATGGATCAGGAAGACCGCGAGGACGAAGGGCGGCAAAAGGCGATCAAGGAGGAACTCCAGTGGATTCGCCAGTCGCCCAAAGCGCGCCAGACCAAGAGCAAGGCGCGTATCCGCGCGTTCGACGAACTGGTCGAAAAGCAGGCGGACCGTCGTCCGGGCGCGGCACAAATCCTCATCCAGATTCCCGAACGGCTGGGCGGCAATGTCATCGACGCCGAGGGGCTGACCAAATCATATGGCGACAAGCTGCTGTTCGAAAACCTGAACTTCACGCTCCCGCCCGGCGGGATTGTCGGCGTGATCGGGCCGAACGGGGCGGGCAAATCGACGCTGTTCAAGCTGATTACGGGGCAGGAAAAGCCCGACAGCGGCAGCATCAAGATCGGCACCACCGTCAAACTCGGCTTCGTCGACCAGTCACGCGACGACCTCGACCCCAACCACAATGTCTGGGAAGAAGTGTCAGGCGGTAACGACCGCTTCTATTTCGGCAAGCATGAAGTGAACACGCGCGCCTATGTCGGCGCGTTCAACTTCAAAGGCACCGACCAGCAGAAGAAAGTCGGCCAGCTCTCGGGCGGCGAACGCAACCGCGTCCACATGGCAAAAATGCTCGCTGCGGGGGGCAATGTGCTGCTGCTCGACGAACCGACCAACGATCTGGATGTTGAGACGTTGCGGGCGCTGGAGGAGGCTTTGGAATCGTTCGCGGGCTGCGCGGTGGTCATCAGCCATGACCGCTTTTTCCTCGATCGACTGGCGACGCATATCCTGGCGTTTGAGGGGGACTCGCATGTCGAATGGTTCGAGGGGAATTTTGAGAGCTACGAAGAGGACAAGCGGCGGCGTTTGGGCGATCCGGCGGATCGACCGACTAGGTTGGCGTATAAGAAGTTGACTAGGTAAGGCCTTATCACTGAACCGCCTCGGCAGCGTGAACGATCAGACGCTTTAACCGACCAGTCACGCTAACAACCCTCTGTGCTTTGATTTTGACCAAGGCACGATTGTCGAACGGCGTTTGTCCATTTAAGTGTTGGCTACGGGTCAGCACACCAACTACAGAACGAGTCTGGGCTGCATTTCCAAGAACGAACGGGATAGGACGAGACTCTGTAATGCAGAACAGTCGTCCCTTGAATGTGTTGAGATTGTAACTCGATACATACCCTACGATTTCTGTTTCTTCATCAGAGACGATTGCTTGTCTAACATAGTCGTAAGTCAAAGGATTGAGATCAGGTCCGATTTTTGAAGCTCCACCGTTGCCATAAACAAAGCCAGTGGTCGCAGTTTTTGAAATTATGATCGGCCGATGCATATCTGCAACGCTAGGTTCAATCTTCTCAATTAGACTATCGATTTTCCCTTCTGTTATTTTCTTTTCTTCCAAATGTTCTTTGTATTGATGTTGCAGCGTTTTGTCATAATCTGGATGAAATCCCATGGTTTCAGAGAGGACATAATCGTAAGCGCTCGTAACAATATGACCAACGGGAGAATCTTTGCCCACAGAACCCAGTGCGAAAGCTCCGCCTAGGATCACGACAGCTCTAGATTTCCAACTTCCTTGTTCAGGTGTAGGAAACAATATTTGAGCACCTTGTAAAGCCGGTGCTTGAGTGATGATCTCGCCATTAACAATTAGGTGGGTCGTTAGTGCAAGTGTGCGTTGGAATCCGGCCAGAGCTCGTGCACCATCGTAGAAGTCTAACATGCCGTTGTCGGCATCGTTACCGACAAAGCTAAGCTCAAACGCAATTCTCATTTCAGCCCCGCCGACGTAAAACCACCGCGTCTGCTATTATTGCGGCATTTTTTCTGAATGCAATCGGCGATTGGATCACGGCGACAGCTGCGAAATCCCCCAAAAACGTCACCCCGGACTTGATCCGGGGTCCAGCTGCCTTTTCGGCTAACGAAAGCAGAAGCCAAACCCCGGCTCGGGGGCCGGGGTGACGGTGGTGGTGGATTGATCCCGGCAACATGCCCTGATCAACGCGGCACCATATGATAGGCTGTGTATCCCCCGAACCGCTTCACTTCCGCCACGCGATAGGCTGTCTCGAACATCACCGGCCACGCGCTGAAACCGTCGTTTTCAACCAAGAGCCATCCCGGTTTTTTATAGGCTGCCGCGCTTTGCCGGATGTAATGCTCGATCATCGGGCGGGGCAGGGGTGCGAAATTGGCGCGGTTGTTGACGCTCGTCCAACCTGTGCCAGGGGTATGTGCGGGTATCTGGGCGTGCCGATCGATGAACACAACGCCTCGGTCGGTCCGCGTGCGAAGATAGGTGAGGGCCACGATGGCTTGATGATCAAGAAGCGGGTGGCGATGCGACAGTTCGGGCGTGAAACGAGCGATGATGGGGCCGATGCCCATCTGGGCAACCGTCCCGTCGCGGCGCGCTTCATCCCATGACATTGTGCCAAAGGTAGCGGGTCCGGCGACAACGGCGGCAAGCATGATGGTCAGGAAGCCGCCAACGAAATTGCCGAAAGGTCGCTCCGACGATTGGATGACCGCATAGGCCGCGAACAAGGTCAGGATTATAAATGGCAGCAGGTTCAGTACATTATTGTCATGACTGCGGCTGAGATAATAAGTTCCTGTGCCGAGCAACCCGAGGACGCTGGCATAAAGCATACGGGTCTGCGCGGTCATTTGGTGCTGCGCCACTATGATCGTGGCGATAAAGACGGCAACCAGCGCGATCCAGATCGGGCCTTTAGGATTGGCTGCCAAAGCACCCGGCGGGTTGCTGACATAAGCGAGCAGCGAATCAAGCGGTAGCCAGAAGCCATAACTGACCCGGAACAGGATGAAACCAGCGCCGAGCGCAATGATCAACGCGAGCGCGCCCATCATCGCGCCTTTGGCCATCGCGAAGATCGACCTTTCGAGCGCGCCACCTTGTCGGAGTGCGAGATATGGCCACCAGACCAGCGTCCCGAAATATGCCGCCTCGGGCGACCAGAGGACATCGATGAACCAGATCAGATGCCCGATGACGTCGCGACGTTTTTGCGAATGCTCGGCGTAGAGAATGTGAAGAAGGAGCAGACTGATCGTCAGAAAGCGGAGGCCGCCAACCGAGGGCGTCATGGCTGGTCCGGTCAAATCGGCAGGATAACCGGTCCACATCAGCGTCGCGCAGAACATGGCGGCGATGCCCAACATGCGCATGCCGCGCGCCATATTCTGGGTGACGAGAAGCGTGCAGCAGGCCAGCGATGCAAAATAGATCGCGTTGGCGCTTACCGTCACCGTGTACAGCCCTTGCCAGCAATTTTGACCACAAGCGACCGACAACAACAGTGTTGGCCCCATGCCATATTGCACCGGAAAGTCGCGAAAGGGGGTGCCGCCCGCCAAAAGCGCTTCGACCGGCGAGAGATAAGCACCCCAGTGATGCCACAGACCAGACGCCGCCTGAACGCTGTTCAATGGGGCCGTAAGGAGGCCCATGAATATCCCCAGCGGTATGAAAGCCAGCGCAGTGATAAGCACCAATGTCTTTTGGGGATAAGCACGGTCAGGCACAGCAAACCATGCCGGCAAGAAGGGAAGCGCGCCCGCTAAACATGCAAAGATCACGACCTGCACCGTGCTCGATTGTGGAACTTCGGCGGCCCACCATCGAACGGTGCTGAACAGGGCGATCGCGGCGAGTCCGCCAAAAATTGTCGGTATATTGCGCTGAATCAGCAGCGGCAGAATCAGAATAAGCGCCAATGGCATTGTCAGGCCACCGCGGGCGACGGTCAGATTGACGGCGCAAAAGACGATCAGCCAGATTGCCCATTGGTTCGTCATCGAGTGCAATGCCGGGCGGGGCGACAACCATCGTGTCGCGTAAGGCAACGACAGGACCATGATTACCAGCGCGAGATAGGCCAAAAGGAGCAGGTGTGACATATTTCGCTGCGATCTCGCTTGAGGTGCCCGCACGGAGCGCGCTGGTTTTCTTAGCGGTGCAGATAGCAAATAAGAGTTACGATAGTGGTAACCACGCGTAGCGCTTGAGGCGGCAACGCGCAGATCAATCTGGCAGTTGGTCGTTTAGTCGCAACGCTTCGCCCGCGAGGTAGAGGGAGCCGACGATCAGGATATTGTCGTCGATCGTCGCCACGGCGTCTGTGAGCGTAGCTGCTGCCGATCCACCCCAGCGCGTGGTTAGAATAGCGGGGTTGTGGCTGTCATGATGTGGCACGGGAATGAATGTCAGGCTCAGTGCGTGGGAGGAAAGGTGCGTGATGATCCCATCGGCATCTTTATTGGCCAGAATGCCAAGGATGAGGTGCTTTGGGCCATGCGCGGCCAGAAATGCGCCAAGAACCTCTGCACAAGCAGGATTATGGGCGCCATCGAGCCAGATTTGTTTGGTGCCTGTGAGCGGGCCGGCGCTTAACTTTTGCAAACGGGCTGGCCAATGGGTACTGGCTACGCCGCTTTGAATTATGCCGTCCTTCGATGCGCCCAAAACTGCCGATGTTTTGATCATCTGGGCCGCCAGATTTGCATTTCGCAATTGATGCGCGCCGGCCATTGATGGTTTGAGGGCTTCATCGATCTGCCAATCGCGGCCCTCGATCAAGATGGGCGCACCTGTTTTGGTAGCAACGGCTTCGATGGCTATGAGCGCTTCGGGCGATTGCGACATGCAGATGAGCGGGACGCCCACTTTGGCAATACCTGCCTTTTCGCCCGCAATCTCGACGAGCGTATCGCCAAGAAACGCCTGATGGTCGATGCCGACTTGCGCGATGCCACAAACGAGCGGCGTGATCACATTCGTCGCATCGAGCCGTCCGCCGAGACCGACTTCGATGATGCAAAAGTCAGCGGGCTCGCGGCTGAATGCCAGCAGCGCTGCAGCGGTAGTCGCTTCGAAGAAGCTCGGCCCGATGTCATAAGCTTCTGCGCGGTTGAGGACTTCAGAGAGGAGCGGGGCAAGGTCTTCGTCGTCGATCAGTTTGCCCGCAATGCGGATGCGTTCGTTGAAGCGGACGAGGTGGGGACTCGTGTAGACATGGACGGTCTTGCCCGCCGTTTCGAGGATTGATCGGAGGAACGCGCAAGTCGAGCCTTTGCCGTTAGTGCCGGCGACATGGTAAACGGGCGGCAGGCGGTCCTGCGGGTTGCCGAGCGTTGCCAGCAGCGCGGTAATCCGTTCGAGGCCGAGGATGTCGCGACCGGGCGACAATTGCGCGAACCTGTCAAGCTGCGCCTGAACAGCGGGGTCGTCCGAACGGGCGTGGTCGGCCACGATCAGTTCTCCGTCGAGAAAAAGTGTCTGACACTTTTCCAGCCAAATGGACGAGTCTCCAAAATGTAGCGTTGAAAAGTGTCAGACACTTTTTCGACCTATGCCGCTTTCCGTTTGTCCACCAGATAGCCGATCAGCATCCCGAGCGTCGCGGGAAGTTCGGCACGGGGCACGACCATATCCAGCATACCGTGGTCGAGCAGATATTCGGCGCGTTGGAATCCTTCGGGCAGTTTCTCGCGGATCGTCGATTCGATCACGCGCTGGCCTGCAAAGCCGATCAGCGCGCCGGGTTCGGCAATCTGGATGTCGCCGAGCATGGCATAGCTTGCCGTTACGCCGCCGGTCGTCGGGTCGGTCATCACGACGATATAGGGCAGCCCCGCCTCGCGCAGTTCTGCGATGGCGACAGTGGTGCGGGGCATTTGCATCAGCGACATGATGCCTTCCTGCATCCGCGCGCCGCCCGCTGCTGTAAAGATGATATAAGGCGCACGGTCGGCAATCGCGGCGCGAGCACCCGCGACGAACGCGGCGCCAACGCCGACGCCCATCGATCCGCCCATGAACGCAAAGTCCTGTACGCCGACAACCGCATTGCGTCCGCCGATTTTGCCGCGTGCATTGATCAGCGCGTCATGCTCGCCCGTTGCGGTGCGTGCGGCTTTGATGCGGTCGGTGTATTTTTTGGTGTCGCGGAATTTAAGCGGGTCTTCAGCAACGCGCGGCGTGGGGAGTTCGGTGTAGGTTTCGTCAAAGATCTGTTCGAAGCGCGCTTTCGGTCCGATACGCCCGTGGTGGTTGCATTGCGGGCAGACATTGAGATTCTCGTCATATTCGCGCGCGAAAACCATCTGGCCACAGCCGGGGCATTTGACCCACAGATTGTCGGGCGTCTCGCGCTTGGCGATGAACGGGATGCTGTTGCGGACGCGGTCAAGCCAGCTCATGCGGGGACTTTCTGATGGACGGCATCGGCGAGGGTTCGGATATAGGTTTCGACGCTGGCGGGAGCGTTTTCGCCGTGCTCGGCGATGATTTCGACAATGGCGGAACCTACAACGACACCATCAGCGACTTGCGCAATGGCCGCTGCCTGGTCAGGCGTGCGGACGCCGAAGCCGACCGCGACGGGGAGAGTGGTCGCGGCTTTGAGCTTTGCGACGGCGCTTTCGATGCTGGTTTGCGCTGCTTGTTGCAGGCCGGTGATCCCCGCGACCGAGACATAGTAGAGAAAGCCCTGCGCACCATCGAGGACAGTCGGTAGGCGGGCGGCGTCTGTAGTCGGGGTGGCGAGGCGGATCGGGGCGACTCCGGCAGCGCGTAGAGGTCCGGCGAGCTCGTCTTCTTCCGGTGGCAAGTCGACGCAGATGACGCCGTCGACACCCGCCTTCACGCATTCGGCGGCGAACCAGTCGCTGCCCCGGATCGTCATCGGGTTGGCATAGCCCATCAGGACGAGGGGGATGTCCGGATGCCGTGCGCGGAAATCACTGGCTATCTTGAAGATGTCGGCGGTGGTCGTGCCCGCGCTCAGACTGCGCAGGTTCGCCGCTTGGATCGCCGGACCATCAGCCATCGGGTCGGTGAACGGCATGCCAAGCTCGATTACATCCGCACCCCCTGCGACGAGCGCATCGAGGATTGCGGATGTGGGGCCATCGCCTGCGGTCACGAAGGTGACGAGGGCTGGGCCGTTGGCGAAGGCGGTCAAGAGGCGCGTCATCGGTCCGTAAATCGATTCCACATGACTACTGCTTGCAGAAAACAAGCTCCACCAAACACAATTGCCACCCAGTCCCAATTGGTCAACGTGTGGTTTGCATTGAAATAGCGCCATCCAACGGGAACTAGTAACATGACGCCAAGCCACACGGATAACATCGTCCGTTTGAGTCGGGCACTCACAGCGTCACCCCTAACGCCTCGGCGACCGTAAAGATGTCCTTGTCCCCACGCCCACACAAATTGGCGATGATCAACGCATCCTTCGGCATCGACGGCGCGCGACGCATCACGGCAGCAATCGCATGGGCGGGTTCGAGGGCGGGGATGATCCCTTCGATGGCGCACATTAGCTTGAAGGCTTCGAGCGCTTCCACATCAGTGGCGCTGTCATATTCGACGCGGCCGATTTCTTTCAGCCAGCTGTGTTCGGGTCCGATGCCGGGATAGTCGAGCCCCGCGCTGATGCTGTGTGCTTCGTCGATCTGGCCGTCCTCGTCCTGCAACAGAAAGGTTTTGTTGCCGTGGAGGATGCCCGGGCGACCGCCTGCAAGGCTGGCGGCATGCTGCTTGTCGAGGCCGTGACCGCCCGCTTCGACGCCGACCATCTTGACGTCGCTGTCATCGAGGAACGGGTGGAACAGCCCCAGCGCATTTGATCCGCCGCCAATGCAGGCGACGAGCATGTCGGGCAAGCGGCCTTCACGGCTCAGGATTTGCGCGCGCGCTTCCTTGCCGATCACGCTCTGAAAATCGCGGACGAGTTCGGGATAGGGATGCGGCCCTGCCGCAGTGCCGATGATGTAAAATGTGTCGTGGACGTTCGCGACCCAGTCGCGCAGTGCCTCGTTCATCGCGTCCTTCAGCGTCTGCGCGCCGCTGGTCACGGGGACGATTTCGGCACCGAGCAGCTTCATGCGGAAGACGTTGGGAGACTGCCGCTCGACATCGCGCGCGCCCATGAAAATGGTGCAAGGCAGGCCGAAGCGCGCGGCGACGGTGGCGGTGGCGACGCCGTGCTGCCCCGCGCCGGTCTCTGCAATGATCCGCGTCTTGCCCATGCGCTTGGCGAGCAGGATCTGACCGATGCAATTGTTGATCTTGTGCGCGCCGGTGTGGTTCAGCTCGTCGCGCTTGAAGTAAATCTTGGCCCCGCCGAGGTGGTCTGTGAGCCGCTCTGCATAATAGAGTGGCGAGGGACGGCCGACATAATGTTCGAGCAGATCGTCGAATTCGGCCGCAAATGCTGGATCATTCTTCGCCGCGCGATAATGCGCCTCGAGATCGAGGATCAGCGGCATCAGCGTTTCGGCGACATAGCGACCGCCGAACTGGCCGAAATGCCCGCGATCGTCGGGCTGGGCGCGGAGTGTGTTTGCGATGTTCATAAGTTCGAAGCGGCTTTAAGGAATGCGGCAATCTTGTCCACATCCTTGATGCCCGGCGCGGATTCGACGCCGGACGACACGTCGAGAAGGGGGGCGTTCGTTATGCGTACGGCTTCGGCGATGTTGCTAGCATCAAGGCCACCCGAGAGTGCCCACGGAAGCGGATGCTGGTGCCCGCGCAATAATTCCCAATCGAAGCGCAGGCCATTGCCCCCCGGCAAGTCTGACCCAGCAGGCGGCTTTGCATCATAGAGGATGAGCGAGGCCGCGCCGCGATATTTCTGTGCTTCGTTCAGGTCGCGAGTGGTGCGCACGGGGATCGCTTTCCACACTTGGAGGCCGCTCGTCATGGCGATGCGAGAGACGAATGCGGGGCGTTCGTCCCCGTGCAGCTGGATGACGTCAAGACGGACTTCCGCCCGAACCCGGTCGATGTCATCAGCGGCAGGGTCAACGAATAGGCCAACAATCTTCGCTTTGCCCTCAACGCGCGCCGCCAGCGCCGCTGCCTGTTCAGGGGTCAGGTTGCGCGGACTCTTTTGAAAGAACACAAACCCGACATGGCTCGCGCCGCCCTTCAGCGCAGCATCAAGGGTTTCGGGCGTCGAAAGCCCACAGATTTTTGTTTTAACGGTCATTATATTGTCAACTCAGTGTCAAAACTAAATATCTGTATTTTGGTAATACGTGATAACCGATGACCACCTGACAGCTACTTCGTTATCTGAAGTTGTTTTAAAAGATAAAAATTCTTCATCCATCATCGCAAATTCGACCTCGTCTTGCTGACCACACCAAAGCTGAGGACTTGGAAGTTTTGCATTTTGAATGTTTGCGAAAGATACAAAACACGCCCGTGTTCGCATTTCGACCAGCAACTCATTTGCCTGTGCTAGCTGCTGGATCCCGGCCTTTGCCTTTGCCGAACTCACTGCTCGCTCAAGTGCGCCCAATGCCATAGCCCCACCAATGGCCCATTCAGCAGAACCAATAAAACCGATGCCACTGTTGAAACCTCCAAGATTCTCTCGTGCTTGGGCTGTAAGGCCTTGCCACCTAGCTATTGCCTTAGAATGATACATCTTAACATGGGTCGCCCGTAACAATCCGGCAGCAGTTTCAATTTCAACAATAACTGACAATTAAAACCCCCTGTTTACTTAGCTAGAAGTCTAAAGTGTCGCTTCGATCATTCTGACAGCGTTGTCGGGGTCTTCGGCTTGTGTTATTGGGCGACCGACGATCAATATGCTAGCACCGTTATCCAGTGCCTGTCGTGGTGTCACGATACGTTTCTGATCGCCGATCTCGCCATTGGCGGGGCGGACACCCGGAACGACGAAAAACCCTCCAGGCCAGAACTTATGCGCGGCTTTGACTTCGTTTCCTGAACAAACGACGCCGTCCAGCCCCGCTTCGCGGGCGGCAGCTGTAAGGCGCATCACTTGATCGTGCGGGCTGCCCGTCACACCTGCAGCCGCGAGGTCACTTTCGTCCAGACTGGTCAGCACAGTGACCGCGACGACTTTGGTGCCCGTTGGCGCGGCGGCTTTGGCGTCTTCCATCATCGACCGGCCACCAGCGGCGTGAACCGTCAGGATCGCCGGGTCGAGCGGGCGCAGGGCCTGCACGGCCTTGGCAACCGTATTGGGTATGTCATGCAGCTTCAGATCGAGGAAGATCGGCAAGTGCAGCTTGGCCATCTCGTGAACACCCGAACGCCCATTGGCGGCGAAGAATTCGAGACCGAGCTTGATCCCGCCGACATGCTTTGCGACGCGCTTGGCAATGGCTTGTGCGCGCTCCAGATCGGGCGTGTCGATGGCGACCCAGATCGGGCTGGTCATAGCATTGCCGGGGGCACCGGATCGACGCGGACCGGCTCGGCGACGACGCGGGTTTCGGTCAGGTTGCGGTTGGCGGCGTCGAGCTTGCGGTTGAGGCTCCAGCGCGTGGCGCGGTGGAGCAGAAGTGTCGGGAGCAGTCCGAGCATAAAAACCACAAACAGCAGGATCGGCAGCGGCGTATCGACGATGATGTCACCCCAGAGCTTTATGCTGACGATCTGCCAGTTGTTGAACGAGAAAATCACGCCGACGACAGCGAGCACGACCCAGAAGACAGTGCGCAGAAATTGCATAGATACGACCTTTCGAACCCGTTGGTCAGTCTATGCCCGTCATGGCCGCAACTTCAAGGCGCAACTGAAGAATGAGCGGGGTGATCGCGGCACAGCGGAGCGCCTCTTCGTCGAGTATCGCGTCGAAGATTGACTGTTTGATTGATGCGACTTTTGGCGCGGGCAGCTCCGCACCGGCGGGGAGCGTGGAGAGCACGATGTCAATCAGCCGCTCGGCGCCGTGCAGGCGGCCCCAGAGATAATCATTTTCCCGATAAGCTCTGCTAAAGAAGGCACCAAAGCTATTAAACTGTATCCCTTTTAATGTCGCGCGCGCGTCGCCTTTGCGGATCGACTGCGCTTCATCAGGCGAGATGCGGTCGACCTTGATGGTATCGAATTCGTCGAGACCTTCGCCTTGCAAGAGCGCGTAAGTAGCGACGTCGTAAAAGGGAAAGCCGAGATAGGCGAGTAAGGGCGCGCGGCGTTCGGTTCGCGGGCATGCCGCAATTGCCTTGGCAAATATGGCGTCGGTATCGGCGTCGAAATGCGGCAGGTCTGCACTGTCGGTCTTCATCTCGAATAATTTTACCAATTGTCCGAAGACAGCGATGCGGATGGGTTCATAGTCGGCGTCTGGCTGAGCTTCGGCCAGCGTCGCCAACTGTCGCGAGAGAAAGCGCAAGCGGCGGGTGCGGTAGGCAACATCGTGGGTATGCAAAAACGCAGCCGCATCGCCGTCATTGCCGCCCGCATTTTCGACACGGAGGCGCTGATAGGCGGACCAGGCGTGCCCCGAGTCTTGTGCCGATCGGGCTTCGGCCACCCCGCGCCATTTGGCGAGGCGGGCGGGATTGGGGTTGGTCAGGAAAAAGGTGTAGCCAAAGAGCTGTCCGACCGCAGCTTCGATTTCGGGGCGTATGGCTTCGATGATGCGGCGTGAGCGGCGGATGCGGTCCGAACGCGTGGCAATGGCGTCGAGGTTGTCGCGGATCGGTTGCTCGCGGGGGATGTCTGATAAAGCACCAAAGATCGTTGTGAAAAAGCCCGGCACTTCGGTGGTGCCACGCCGGTTGATTTTGATGCTATGGATACCCGGCTTAGGGTCTATATAGACGAAGCGCCGGTCCACTTCGCGGCGCGCAGGGCGGCTGTGCAACGCATCGATGGCGGGGCGGAACGGGGCGTTGGCGAGCACCGAGCCGTCGATCAAGATCGTGGTTTCGCGCCCCGGTAAAACCCGCGAAAGGAACTTGTCACGGTCGGGCCATGCCCGCTTGTCTTCGTGGATAACGCTGTCGAGTTCGGCCACTGTAAAGGGCGGGAAAGCGCCGGGAAAGCTTGCGGTGGCGCGGGCCGCGAAGACCAGATCATGCGCATCGCCCAATGTGGCCGGATCACCGGGAGCATCGCGGAAGTTAAACGTCAGCCGATGTTCGGTCTCGTTGATTTCGGGGGGCGAATTCAGCCGCAACGTCTCGGGATGGCCGCGAAAATCGGTCACGGTAACAAATAAATCAAGCGGTTGCTCTTCGGGCAGCAGTCGCGGGCCAACCGGCAAGGCGGCCATTGCGTCGAAAGCGCGGATCAACAAACGGCTGAAGACCTCGCCGCCAAAGGGCGGTTCGAACCAGCGCCCGCGGATAAAGCGGGTGAGTTTATCGTGGATTTCCCCTCGCGTTTCGGGGTCAAGGTCGTCGTCCCAATCCGCGCCCTGCTGGTTGGCAAAGGCCCAGACCAGCGGCGTCGCCCAAATTTTTGAGAAGCGCGTTGCCATTTTCGCTTCGGGATCGACAAGGCTGTCAACGTCGGCATCCTGCAACCAAAGATCGGTTAGTGGATCGAGCGACTGTCCGGTGGCGATTGCTTGCGATAGAAAAATGCCGTTGATGCCGCCTGCAGAGGCGCCAGCGACAATATCGGCGAGGATGCGCAGTTTGAGGCCGCTAAGCGCCTCGATTTCCTTCAGGAGCGAAACATAGACGGCTTGGCTAGGGCTGGTGGGCGCGGCACCGTCATGGAACGCGCGCGATGCGCGGGCGAGGTGCCACACCTCTTTCGTGATCCCGTGCATGTAAACCGCCAGGCTGATCCCGCCGTAGCAGACCAGCGCGAGGCGCAGTTCCTTTTCGCGCATAAACATTATCGTCGCACGGAGGATTGACGAAGGGAAGGGCGCGGATCGATTCAATGAAGGGCTGAACGATCATGCCGTGGACCGACTGCGGATCGAAATGCGTTGCGTCGATACCGAATTTGATCGGTTGTCGTGCAGGTTCGGGCATGGTGAATGTGCCGAACAGACGATCGAACAATGTCAGGCAATTGCCGAAATTGCGGTCGTGATGCTCAGGCGCGACCGAATGGTGGATCTGGTGGTGCGCGGGGCCAAGTATCAAGTGCCCCCATAAGGGTCCAAAGGTCACCCACAGGTGCGAGTGCTGAAGATGGGTGATGAAAATGCCGCTGAGCAATGCAAGCACGTTGGTGCCGAAAAGGGTCGCTGGCGAAGCGGCATTCCCAAAAACATAGCTCAGTGCACCGCCGGTCGCGCCCATGATAAGCGCGACGAGGTTATAGAACCCAATCGTTTCGACTGGATGCACGCGGGCGATGGTCAGTAACGAAAGCGATTCGGCGCTGTGATGCACCTGATGAAATGCCCAAGCCGGTTTGAAACGGTGCATGGCCCAATGATCGAGCCAGTATGCGAATTCATAGGCGATAAAGAGGCAAATTGTTGTCAAGGCGGCGACGAACCAACCCGGCAAGATCGTGGCCGAAGGCGCACCGAAAACCTCGGTCAGGCCGCTCGCCAATGCGTCGCTGATGAGCGCGCTCGCCATTACGGCCCATGTAAACATTGCTCCGCCGCCAAAGGCGCTGAACGCGAACCAGCCTATATCGGCGCGACCCGACCGCGAGCGCCAGAGGCGACGCGGGAAGAGGGCGCGGAACAATATGTTGAACGAAACTGCTCGTCCGCGAACGGCAAACATAACTGCCAATGTCAGCGTCAGCGCGAGCGCCCAGACCGAAAAACTCGATCCCGGCGCAACGAACGTGCCGAGCAACTGGTTTTGCCAGAACGCCGGCAATGTTGACAGGAAATGGGCAAACGTATCCATTAATCAATTATAGCGGCGGCACGGAAACAGTCCGTTAACGCCGCCGTTGCTGGTTGAGGATTTCATACGCCATGACTGCTGTCGCAACAGCGGCATTCAGGCTGTCCGCCTTGCCGCGCATCGGCATTTTGACGAGCAGGTCGCATTCGGCTTCGTAGGCCGGGGGCAATCCTTGTGCTTCGTTGCCGACCATCAAAAAGACAGGCGCAGCATAGGCGGGTGTTTGATAATCGGTTTCGGTATTAAGGCTCGTGCCGATGAGCTGACCGGGGCCGTTGCGGAGCCATGGCAGAAACGCTTCCCACCGCGCTTGGACGATCTTTTGCGTGAACACCGCACCCATGCTGGCGCGCACGGCTTCGACCGAGAAGGGATCGGTGCAATCATCAATCAGAATGAGGCCACCTGCGCCAACAGCGTCCCCGGTGCGCAGGATCGTGCCGAGATTGCCGGGGTCACGAAGGCGTTCGGCAACGATCCAGATGTTAGCGGTCGCGCGGTCAAGCGCTTCGAGCGTCGCGGTATGTTCCCGATAAACGCCAATGACGCTGCCCGGATTGTCTTTGCCCGAGAGTTTGGCGAGAATATCAGGGCTGGTCACGAGCACGTCGCCGCGGTTACCCTCGGTAGCAGCGATCAGCTTTTGGACAAGCGGATGGTTCTCGCTGTCTGGCGCATACCAGAGCATTTCGGGGACAACGCCCGCGTCCAAAGCTTCGGTCAAGATGCGCAGCCCTTCGGCAAGAAACATCTGTTCGACACGGCGATATTTTTTATCACGGAGCGCCCGGACCTGTTTGACGAGGGGATTGGAGAAACCGGTGATCAGGCGGGGCATCAATCCTCCCCGAACTTGGCCTCGATCAACTCGACGAGTGCCCCAACCGACTGTTCTGCGCCATCGCCCACTGCACGGATTGTGACGTGATCACCCATCGCCGCGCCGAGCATCATCAGGCCCATGATCGACGTGCCGACGACGCTTGATCCATCCTTTTCGACTTCGACTTTGGCGGGAAGGCCGCTCGCCATTGTGACAAATTTGGCGCTGGCCCGCGCATGGAGGCCGCGACGATTGGTGATGAGGACCGTACGCTCGATCAAGCGGCTTGCTCGCCGAGGACTTCGGAAGCCACCGAGATATATTTGCGTCCGGCTTCGCGCGCGGCGGCAACAGCATCGATGACATTCATCGTCCGGCGCGCGCCTTCGAGGCGAATGAGCATTGGCAAGTTGATGCCCGCAATGACTTCGACCTTGCCGGGTTTCATGAGCGAGATCGCGAGATTCGAAGGGGTTCCGCCAAACAGATCAGTCAGGACGATGACCCCGCGTCCGCTGTCGACGTCGGCGATGGCATTCGCAATGTCGGCGCGGCGCGATTCCATATCGTCGTCGGGCCCAATGCAGATCGGCGCAATTGCGCGCTGCGGGCCGACCACGTGCTCCATTGCGACAACAAATTCGGTGGCGAGCCGTCCATGCGTCACCAGCACAAGCCCGATCATTGCGACTCCATTGTCGTTTTTGTCCTGCGTCCATCCATCCGCGCGCCTTCAGTCGAGTCGTCAGGACGGCTCGCCAGATCGCGGTGCGAGACCGTGGGCGAAAATCCTGCGCTGCGCAACCGTTCTCCGACGCGCTCGGTGATATGGACGCTGCGATGCCGCCCGCCGGTGCAGCCAAATGCAATTGTCACATAGGCTTTTCCTTCGGCGTCATAACGCGGGAGGAGAAGAAGTAGCAGGTCTTCGATCCGCGACAAGGCATCTTCATAAGCGGGGTCAGCAGCTATGTAATCGGCTACGGCCTGGTCGAGACCGCTCTTTGGACGCAGCATATCATCCCAGTGCGGATTACGAAGGAAACGCATGTCGAACACGAGGTCGGCATTGCGGGGGACGCCGCGCGCGAAACCGAAGGACATGACAGATAGCGTGGGCGCGGACGACAGGGGCTCGCCAAAGCGAGTTCGCATTTCGAGGCGCAGGTCGTTGCTTGTCGAACTGGTGGTATCGATGACATGGTCGGCCCAGCGGCGTAACGGCGCGAGCAGTTCGCGCTCGCGGGCAATGCCGTCGCTGGCTGGACGGTCGAGGGCAAGCGGGTGGCGGCGACGGGTTTCGGAATAGCGACGTTCGAGTTCGCTTCCTCCGCAATCGAGAAATACGGTCGCTATGTCATCGCCGCGTTCGCGCATCGCTTTAATCCGGTCAACGATCGCTGTTGCGTCAAAGCCACGCGTCCGGCTGTCGATGCCGACAGCCAGGGGCCTGTCGTCGCTTGCCCCTTCGGGAAGTTTAGTGACGAGCAGTCGATCCAGCAGGAGTAGGGGAAGATTATCGACGGTTTCCCAGCCCATATCCTCGAGCGATTTAAGCGCCGTCGACTTGCCTGCGCCCGACATCCCGGTGACCAGTAGAATTCGGTTGGGCCTTGATCTCTTCATGAAATTCCGCGCGCCTTGAGCATAAGTTCGACTTTGATCGGCGCCGACGCCTCAAGTGGCGCGATTAAGCCTGCGGGCACGGCAACGCCTGCAATCGTCCGCACGTTTGCATCATCAGGCAAGCGATCAATAGCGCTGGATATGGTGACGATCAGCGCCACAGGAATGTCGCTTTCAAAAGGCATCGGGACAAGGCCAACGCCGCGCACTTCGATCAGCCCGGTGATGTTTGGCGGGGCGCCAGCGGTCAATATGCCGGCAAGGCGGCGCACGATGGTATAATCATCGCTGACGAGGATAGCGCCACGATCAATCAGGCGGAGCGCAAGGTCGGATTTACCCGATCCCGAAAGTCCTTCGATAAGGACCGCCCGCCCGTCGATTGCAACGCAGGATGCATGCAGCGTTTCGGATGATAGGACGGTCATGGCGTTCCTCCGCGCAAAGGCAGCAACACGGTGAAACGGGCACCTCCCGACTCCGAGTCGCTGTCGGATACGTCGATCGTACCATTATGTCCTTCAACAATCGTTTTAGCGATGGCGAGACCTAGGCCTGAATGCTTGCCGAACGGGTCGTTGTCGGGACGATCACTGTGAAACCGGTTGAAGATTGCATCGCGGGCATCGGGCGCGACGCCCGGGCCATCATCCTCGATCCATGCAACGGCGAAATCGGTCTGGCGCGAGACGCCGAGGCGAATGGGTGTGATCGGTGGAGCAAACGAAAGAGCGTTGTCGATGAGATTGTCGAAAACCCTGGCGAGGCGTGCTTCATCGCCCTGCACGATAATCGGGTCGAATGGCCGCACGAATCGGAAGCGCTTTTCCAGCGTCGGATCGCGCGCTGCGCGTGTGTCGATCAGTGACTGGATAAGCGCTCCGATATCGACAGACTCGAACGCTGATCGGCTGAGCTGGGCATCCAGTCGCGATATGTCGGCGATGTCGGTAATCAAGCGATCAAGGCGGCGGACGTCATCGCCGATAATCGCGAGCAATTGCTTGCGAAGGTCCGGGTCACCGACGCGATCAAGGCTTTCGACGGCGGAGGATAGTGAGGCGAGCGGGTTTTTTAGTTCGTGGCTGACGTCGGCGGCAAAGGCTTCGACGGCGTCGATCCGGTCGCGCAGCGTGCCGGTCATGTCTGAAAGCGCGCGGGCAAGCTGGCCGATCTCGTCGTTCCGAGCGGGAAGGCGGGGGACAATGACATCGCGAGCACGCCCTTGACGAACGCGCACAGCGGCCGCGGCGAGACTGCGCAAAGGGCGCACTATCGTGCGTCCTAGGAAGAGCGATAGCGCCACCGACAACAGCAGTGCGACAGTGACGATAATGAACAGCCGGAACCGCTCCTCGCGAACCAGCTTCGTGACATCGAGCGCGTTTTCAACCGAGTGGAGATAGATCGGTCGATTGCCGACGCGTGTGGCAGCGGTGATCATTGTCGAGCGGTCTGGGGCCAGCCGAACGCGGGAAGCGATATGCGCGTCGCCCGACATGACGGCCTTCAATTCGGGCCAGTTGCTGGCGTTTGATTGTCCCTGATCGATGAAAGGCGGCGGAATTTGGGCGCGGACGATGCGATCAACCACGGCGTCCATCCAGCGGGCGACGCGCGCATCCCATGTCTCCGATTCCGGATCGACCAGCCGGAAGGTCCGCGGGCCGAGCCGCCAGCTGTCGAGGTTGATCTCACCCTTGGCACCATAAGTCCGAATGCGGTCGCCAGCCTCTTGTCCCAATGCCCGAATGATTGCCGCGTGCGCACTGTCTGGCGATGACGCCAGAACAGTCGCGACAAGTTCGAGTTCGCTCTCTTGCTGCGTGCGCCTTTCCTCGATCAGGCGAGTGCGAAAGCCATCAAGATAAAAGATGCTGCCGCCGACCAGCGCAAGCGCGATGATATTCACCGCAAGGATGCGCTGCGTCAGCGACCCGCGCATCCGCCAACGCGGCAGTGCATCGAAGTCAGGCGTCGGAGAAGCGATAGCCCGCTCCATAGAGCGTCTCGATGGCGTCAAATTCAGGATCGACCTGCCGGAACTTGCGACGCAGGCGTTTGATATGACTGTCGATGGTGCGGTCATCGACATAAACATCATCCTGATAGGCGACGTCCATCAACTGGTTGCGGCTTTTGACGACGTCAGGCCGCGCGGCGAGTGCTTCGAGAATCATGAATTCGCTGACTGTGATAGCGACATTCTTGCCATCCCAATGAACACGGTGGCGCGCGGCGTCCATTTCGAGGCGACCGCGAATGATCGGTTCAGTGACAGGATTTTCCGGATCGGGCGCGGCACGAGTGACTTCGACGCGCCGAAGGATAGCGCGGATACGGGCGATGAGGAGCCGTTGCGAAAACGGCTTTGCGATATAATCATCGGCCCCAAGCGCAAGGCCAATCTCCTCATCCAGCTCGTCATCCTTCGACGTGAGAAAAATCACCGGCAGGGCCGATTTTTCACGCAGCCGCCGCAGCAGTTCAAGCCCGTCCAGGCGGGGCATTTTGATGTCGCAAACCGCCAGATCGGGCGGATTGTCGAGCAGCGCTTTCAACCCTGATTCGCCATCAGAATAAACGCGTGTCAGAAAACCTTCGGCCTGCAAGGCAATCGACACCGACGTCAAAATGTTGCGGTCGTCATCGATAAGGGCAATGGTGGCGTTCACAATGTCCCATTCTAAAGCAAGCACTCAAGCGCAGCAACCGGACGGCATTTGACGCTTTTGAAACTGCCGCCTAAGCGCGAATGCATACGAATGTAATGCGGGTCGCAAGCCGCAACGTTAGTCGCATTGGAGAGTTTATCGTGGCCGATCGCGCCCCCAATTTCACGCTTGCCGAGCAAGGCATCGCGACCAAAGCCGCCGTTCACTGGAACCTGACGACGGCCCCGCTTTATGAGCGGGCGCTTCGCAACGGCGAAGGCGTATTGGCCAAAGATGGGCCGCTGGTTGTCGCCACCGGTCAGCATACCGGGCGATCAGCGAAGGACAAATATTTCGTTCGTGACGCGGAGACGGAGAATTCGATCTGGTGGGGCAAGACCAATGTTGCCATGGCGCCCGCGCATTTCGCTGCATTGAAAGCCGATTTCATGGCCGCGCTCGCAGCCAAGGAAACGCTTTATGCGCAGGATTTGTTTGGCGGATCGCAACCCGAATATCGCGTCAACGTCCGCGTCATAACCGAATTCGCGTGGCACAGCCTGTTTATTCGCACGCTGCTCGTGCGTCCTGAAGTTGCTGAATTGGTGGCGTTCCTGCCCGAATTCACGATCATCGATTTGCCAAGTTTTCGCGCTGATCCTGCGCGGCATGGCTGCCGGTCGGAAACCGTCGTGGCAGTCAACTTCACCGAAAAGCTGATCCTGATCGGTGGCACCGCCTATGCCGGCGAAATGAAGAAGTCGGTGTTCGGCATCCTCAACTACAAGCTGCCGTTGCAGGGCGTGATGCCGATGCACTGTTCGGCCAATGTCGGCGCAAACGGCGAAACGGCGGTGTTCTTTGGCTTGTCGGGGACGGGTAAAACCACGCTCTCAGCCGACGCAAGCCGTACGCTGATCGGCGATGATGAACATGGCTGGTCGGACACGGCGGTCTTCAATTTCGAAGGCGGTTGCTATGCCAAAATGATCCGCCTTTCCGAAGAGGCTGAGCCCGAGATTTTTGCGACGTCGAAGCGCTTTGGCACCATCCTCGAAAATGTCGTGATTGATCCGGTGACGCGCGAACTTGATTTTGACGATGCGTCGCTGGCGGAAAACAGTCGCGGGTCATACCCGATCGATTTCATTCCGAATTGCAGCGAGCATAATCTGGGGCCGGTCCCTAAGAATATCATCATGCTTACAGCCGACGCTTACGGCGTGCTGCCGCCCATCGCCAAGCTGACGCCTGATCAGGCAATGTACCATTTCCTGTCGGGCTACACGGCGCGGGTTGCCGGCACCGAAATCGGCGTCACTGAGCCTGAAGCGACCTTCTCGACCTGCTTCGGCGCGCCATTCATGCCGCGCCATCCGAGCGTTTACGGCAACTTGCTCAAGGAACGCATCGCTAAGGGTGGGGTCACCTGCTGGCTGGTCAATACCGGCTGGACGGGTGGCAAGGCAACGATGCCGGGCATTAAGCGCATGCCGATCAAGGCGACGCGCGCCCTGCTCAATGCCGCACTCGACGGCACTCTGAACAATGCCGAATTCCGCACGGATCCCAACTTTGGTTTCAAGGTGCCCGTGGCTGTCGAAGGCGTCGACAGTGGCATCCTCGATCCGCGCGCGGCGTGGGCGGATAAGGTGGACTATGACGTGACCGCGAAGAAACTTGTCGGCCAGTTCATTGATAATTTTGCCGAATTCGCCGATCACGTTGACGAAGGTGTCCGGCAATCGGCACCGAAGGCCGCCTGAACCCGCAAAAAAGGACCAAGCCAATGAACATGATGGACATATTGAATCAGGCAGGCGGCATTGGCGCCATCGCGCGCGAACTGGGTGTTGACGAGGGCACGGCGGCAACGGGTGCAGCCGCGCTGCTTCCGGCGATCCTTGGCGGGTTCAAGGGGCAGGCACAGGCACAGCCCGAGGGGCTCGGCGGACTGATCGGCATGCTCGGCGGTATGGGCGGCGGCGGATTGCTCGCGAGCGTGCTGGGCGCGGGACCGAGCAATGTTGATGCGGGCAACAATGTTCTCGGCCAGATTTTCGGATCGAAGGATGTCAGCCGCACGGTGGCCGCCGATGCGTCGACGAAGACCGGCATTTCAGGCGATCTGCTCAAGAAAATGCTGCCGCTGATTGCGATGGCAGTGGCGGGCTATATGGCCAATCAGGCAGGCGGCGCGCAGGCGGCACCGGCGCAGGAGTCGGGTGGCGGGCTTGGCGGAATGCTCGGCAATGTGCTGGGCGGCATCATGGGCGGCGGGCAACAACAGGCCGCGCCGCAATCGGGCGGAATGATGGGCGGCCTCGGTTCGCTGCTTGACATGGACCGTGACGGCAATCCGCTGAATGATATCATCGACATGGCGGGTAAGCTCGCACGCTGATCCGTTTTGCGTTACGGTGCTTTGAACCAACAGGAGACGACTCATGGGAATGCTTGATGGATTGCTCGGCAAAATCTCCGAACATGTTGATATTGCCAACCTCGCCACCAAAGTCGGCCTGACACCCGAGCAGGCGCAGGGCGCGGTAGCGGCGCTGGGCAAGGCACATGCCGAACCCGGCGATACGGTTGCTGCCGCGGCTGCATCGACCGGCCTGCCGACCGACAAGCTTCAGGAAATCGTCGGCCAGATCGGCGGCGAAGGCTCGCTCGCCAGCTTCGCCTCGATGATCGACCGCGACGGCGACGGCAATCCGCTGAACGACATCACCGGCATGATCGGCGGGCTGTTCGGGAAGAAATAGCGTTTAGGCGCTTTCGACGATCAGGACGCTTTGTTCGACGGCAATGACGCGCAATCGGTCGCCCGGTTGCGCAGTTGCTCCACGCGCTGACCAAACACCGTCGCCGACTTTAACCCGACCTTGCATGGCATCGACGGGTTCAGTCGCCGTGACGATGGATCCGATCAGCCGCGCCGCTCGATCATTGAGCATGGGATTGTCCGAGACGATGGGGTTTTTCGCCAGCACGTTTCTGCCAAGGTAGATCGCAGCAATCGTTGCGACCGCGAAGACTGCGAATTGCGCGGCAAAACCAATGGGCAGGAGCAAGGCCAGAAGGCCAGTCAACACTGCTGCCCCACCGATCCACATGAGATAGACGCCCGGTAACATCATTTCGGCGATGCCCAGCACGACGCCACCGATCAGCCAGAGCCACGGGGCATCGATCCCGAATGGCGCGTTCATTGCTGCTGTCCTTCAAATGGCCCCTTGCGCCGGGGCGCTGCAGGTGGCGCATCGCCATCGCCCAGCGCATCCTTCGCCAGCTGGCCGATCCCACCAAGTGTGCCGATTAGCTGCGTTGCCTCCACTGGAAACAGGATCGTCTTGGCATTGGGGCTGGTTGCGAAAAGTCCAACCGCTTCGACATACTTCTGTGCGATAAAATAATTGATGGCCTGTGCGCTGCCGTTTTCGATGGCAACGGAGACAAGGCGTGTGGCTTCGGCTTCGGCCTGGGCCGAGCGTTCGCGGGCCTCGGCGTCGCGGAAAGCGGCCTCCTTGCGTCCCTCGGACTCAAGGATTTGAGACTGCTTCTGCCCCTCTGCCCGATTGATGTCGTTCTGTCGCGCGGCTTCGGATTCGAGAATCGTCGCGCGCTTTTCGCGTTCTGCTTTCATCTGGCGCGTCATGGCGTTGACGATGTCGGCGGGCGGGCGGATGTCCTTGAGTTCGACACGCGTGATTTTCACGCCCCACGCTTCGGTCGCCAGATCAACGATCGAGAGCAGTCTTCCATTGATCTCGTCACGCTTCGACAGCGTTTCGTCGAGGTCCATTGAGCCCATCACCGTGCGTAAGTTGGTAGTCGTGAGCTGCATGATGGCCAGATACAGGTCGCTGACTTCGTAGGCAGCCTTGGCGGCGTCGAGCACTTGAAAGAACACGACACCGTCGACGGCAACCATCGCATTGTCTTTGGTGATGATCTCCTGCCCCGGAATGTCGAGCACTTGCTCCATCATGTTCACTTTACGTCCGACGCGGTCGATAAACGGGAAAATAAGGGTGAGACCGGGCTGGGCGACAGTGGTGAACTTGCCGAAGCGTTCGATGGTATATTGGTAACCCTGACGGACCATTTTCACGGCCATCAACACATAGACGATGCCGAGAACGGCGATCATAACGACCAGTATTTCCATGTCTGAAAGTCCCCAAGTGCTGAGATCTTGTCATGCCCGCTCGCGGACGTGCCGCCAAGCAATATCGGCAAGGTCCGCTGGCGCATCGTGGGTCGTGCGGTTACATGGGCTGCCACGACTCGCAACAGGCGCTTTTCTGGCTATGGATATTCCCCTCGGACTGACTTTTGACGATGTCCTGTTGCAACCCGGCGCATCCGACGTCCTTCCCAGTCAGGCCGATACGCGGACACAGCTGACCAAATCGATTTCGCTCAACATCCCGATATTGTCCTCGGCGATGGACACCGTGACCGAGGCCGACATGGCGATTGTCATGGCGCAGCTGGGCGGGATCGGGGTGCTCCACCGCAACCTTTCCATTGAGGAACAGGCCGCGGCGGTGCGGCAGGTGAAGCGGTTTGAGAGCGGCATGGTCGTCAACCCGATCACGATCCGGCCCGAACAGACGCTGGCCGATGCGCGCGACATCATGGCGCGGCACCGGATTTCGGGGATTCCCGTGGTCGAGGCGTCGGGCAAACTCGTCGGCATCCTGACCAACCGTGACGTGCGCTTTGCCGAAAATCCGAAGCAGCCGGTCAGCGAGTTGATGACCAGCCAGAACCTTGCCACCGTGAAGGAAGGCGTGTCGCAGGAAGAAGCGCAGCGGCTGCTCCACCAGCGGCGGATCGAGAAGCTACTGGTGGTGGACGCGGACTTCCGCTGCACCGGGCTGATCACGGTCAAGGACATCGAGAAAGCGGTGACTTATCCGAACGCGACCAAGGACGGCACCGGTCGGCTGCGTGTGGCGGCGGCGACGACGACGGGTGACGCGGGGTTCGAACGCACCGAAGCGCTGATCGATGCCGAATGCGACCTGATCGTGGTCGACACCGCGCATGGCCATTCGAGCATGGTTTCCGCTGCGGTCGAGCGCATCCGCAAGCTGAGCAATTCAGTCCAGATCGTCGCGGGCAATGTCGCCACCGGTGAGGCGACCAAGGTGCTGATCGGCGCGGGCGCGGACGGGATCAAGGTCGGGATCGGGCCGGGATCAATCTGCACGACGCGCGTTGTGGCAGGCGTGGGTGTGCCGCAGCTGACCGCGATTATGGACTCGGCGAACGAAGCGGCGAAGTCCGGCATTCCGGTGATTGCCGATGGTGGCCTGCGCACATCGGGTGACATTGCCAAGGCGCTGGCGGGGGGCGCATCGACGGTGATGGTCGGCTCGCTGCTCGCAGGGACCACCGAAGCGCCGGGTGAAATCTTTTTGTATCAGGGGCGTAGTTACAAATCCTATCGCGGGATGGGAAGTGTCGGCGCGATGGCGCGCGGATCGGCGGATCGTTATTTCCAGCAGGACATTAAGGATCAGCTCAAGCTCGTTCCTGAAGGGATCGAGGGGCAGGTCGCCTATAAGGGGCCCGCACGCGACGTGATCCACCAGCTTGTCGGCGGGGTGAAAGCCGCGATGGGCTACACCGGATCGCGCACGATATCTGACCTTCAGGCGCGGGCGAACTTCGTGCGGATCACCAATGCAGGGCTTCGCGAAAGCCATGTTCACGACGTGTCGATTACCCGCGAAGCCCCGAATTACCCCACGCAATGACACTACCTACAAAGCAAAAGAAGAAAAAGTGTCAGACACTTTTTTGCCAGACGGATCGGTGTTCTTTAGCTGACAGCGTGGATAAAAAAGTGTCTGACACTTTTTCTCGCTTTCCCTCATGACGCCCGCTGCACGGGTTCAAGCGTCGATTGAAATCCTCGATCTGATCATTGCATCGGTCCGCGATAATGGTGCGGCGGCGGATGTGATTATCGCCAACTGGTTCAAGACGCGGCGCTTTGCTGGGTCTGGGGATCGGCGGGCGGTGCGCGAACTGATCTATCGCGCGATCCGGACGTTTGGCGATGTGCCGAAGTCGGGACGGGCGGCGATGCTTGGGCTGGCGGCGGATGATGCTGAACTTGCGGCGCTGTTCGATGGATCGCCGCATGGGCCACCGGCAATTGGTGCATCCGAGCGGCCTTCGGTGCCCAGTCTGCTGCCGGGCTGGCTGGCGCGGATCATTCCTGACGAAGAACATGCGGCTTTGCTCGAACGTGCGCCATTCGATTTGCGGGTCAATACGCTGAAAACCTCGCGCGAGTTGGTCCTGCCGATGCTCGAAGGGGCTGAACGCATTGATGGCACCGCAAACGGCGTCCGCCTCCCCGAAAGTATTCCGCTCGCTAACCGACCCGAACTAAACGGCCTGATCGAAGTGCAGGATGCGGGCAGCCAGATGATTGCCGAAGCGTGTCAGGCGAAGCCGGGCCAGACCGTGATCGACCTGTGCGCGGGGGCGGGCGGCAAGACGTTGGCGCTGGCAGCGGATATGGGCGGGCAGGGGACGCTTTATGCTTGTGACACCGATCGCGGGCGCCTCTCGCGACTGGTTCCGCGTGCCGAAGTGGCGGGAGCGGGGTTTGTCCAGACGCGGTTGCTCAACCCCAAGCGCGAGACTGAAACACTCGAAGACCTGCGCGAAACTGCGGACTGCGTGCTGGTCGATGCGCCCTGTTCGGGCAGCGGCACATGGCGGCGCAATCCCGAACTCCGCTGGCGATTGACGCATGCGCGGCTCGACGCCGTGACCGATTTGCAAGCCTATCTGATCGACTTGGCGGCGACGCTCGTCAAGCCCGGTGGCGCGCTCGTCTATGCGGTCTGCTCGCTGATCGGCGAAGAGGGGCAAGCGCAGATCGATGCCTTCCTTAGTCATCAAAGCGGTTGGACCCTCGACAGCAGCCGCACGTTAACCCCATCCCAGGACAAGACCGATGGTTTTTTCGTCGCGCGGCTCATTCGGGCGTGCTAGCCTTGACCCGTAAATGCTTATGGAGACCCTGATGCGCCTGACGCCCCCTGCAATTGCGATTGCTGTCCTGCTTGCGACGGTGTCGAGTGTCAGTCACGGGCAGCGCCCCGATAGTCAGGTTGATGCACGCTCTTTAATGTTGCTGCGTGCCGGGCAGGCCGAAGTGGCGGCGGGGCGTTTTGATCCGGCAGTCGATGCGTTTGAAAGCGCGCTCGCGGTCGATCCAAAGAACCGGTCGGCGTTCCTTGCGCTGGCCGATGTTGCAAAGAAACAGGGATTGCCGGGCAAGGCGATCCGTCTTTACCGTGAGGCATTGATCCTCGAGCCGAATGATGTTGCGGCGCTGGCGGGGCAGGGCGAAGCGCTGGTCGCCAAGGGCGCAGTGACCAAAGCAAAGGAAAATCTGGCGAAAGTGCGCACGTTATGTTTGGCGGCTTGCCCCGAACAGGTTTCACTTGCCGCCGCCATCGAGCGCAGTGGAACGGGTCCAGCCATGTCAGCACAGACAGTGACACCACGCCCCGTCGCGACAGTCGGTAAATCGAACTAGATCAGTCGCGCTATGGCAACAAAATCACTGACGCTGAGTGTTTCAGCACGGCGGGTTTCGTCGATGTCGAGTGTTGCCAATGCTGCCAGCGCGCCCGGCACGCCTTTGACGCTTTGCCGCAACATCTTGCGGCGCTGACCGAAGGCGGCGGCGGTCAGGCGTTCGATTGACGTGCAGGTGACATTGGCGGGCTGGGTGTCGGGCACGATATGGACGACGGCAGACATAACTTTCGGCGGCGGGGTGAAGGCCGATCGATGCACCTTCATCGCGATCTGCGCACTGCTGCGCCATTGTGAGAGGACGGCAAGGCGCCCGAAGGCTGATGTATCAGGCGCAGCGACGATCCGTTCTGCTACTTCTGCCTGAAACATAAGCGTCAACGATCCCCAGCGCGGCGGCCAGTTCTTGCCGGTGAGCCATTTCACCAACAGCGCCGTGCCGACATTATAGGGCAGGTTGGCAACAATATGCCCGCCGGGTTCGATGACACCAGTCAAATCGACGGTCATGGCATCGGCTTCGATAATGCGAAGCTGTCCAGGATGTGCGTCGCTCAATTCGGTGAGGGCGGGGATGCAGCGACGATCCCGCTCGACGGCCGTCACGCGCGCACCGGCATCGATCAGGGCACGTGTAAGGCCGCCCGGACCGGGGCCGACTTCATAAACTGACTGCAAAGTCAAATCACCGGGGACGGCGGCGATCCGGTCAAGCAACTGGCTGTCGAGCAGAAAATTCTGGCCCAGCGCCTTGCTCGCGGTCAGCCCGTGTCGCGCAATGACGTCGCGCAAAGGCGGGCGTTCGGTCACGCGGCTTGTTGCGTGCAGGCCTGTTCCGCGCGGCATATCGTGGCCTGCGCCGCCATCTTGATCGCTGCAATCATTGCGCCGGGATTGGCGATGTTCTGACCAGCAATACCGAACGCCGTGCCATGATCGGGCGCCGTGCGAACGATCGGCAAGCTGAGCGTCATGTTGACCCCATCATCGAAATGCAGCGTTTTCAACGGGATCAATGCCTGATCATGATAGAGGCAGATCGCCACATCATATTGCGACCGCGCGCGCGAATGGAACATTGCGTCGGCCGCCGTTGGCCCCGAAGCGTCGATTCCTTCGCTCCGCAATATCTCGATAGCCGGCATGATGAGGTCAATTTCCTCACGTCCAAGCGCACCATTTTCACCGGCATGCGGGTTGAACCCCGCGAAGGCGAGGCGCGGATTGTCGATGCCGAAATTGCGTTGCAGGCCGCGCGCGGTGGCACGTCCGGTGCTGACGATCATATCGATCGACAGCGCCGCCGCAACGTCTGCTAGAGGGAGGTGGGTCGTCACGGGAACGACTTTCAACGACGGTCCCGCCAGCAGCATCACAGCATTTTCACTGGCAACGCCGCAGCGTTCTGCAATGAATTCGGTCTGACCCGGGTGCGAAAAGCCAATCGCATAAAGCTGCGTTTTAGAGACCGGCCCTGTGATCAGCGCACGCGCCGCGCCAGACCGCGCAATCCCGACCGCGAGTTCGAGCGAGTCGAGCGAACAGCGTGCCCCTTCGAGATTGGGTTCGCCCGGGGTGATCGATCCGGCATCCTCAAGCTGCATCACGGGAAGCGCACGTTCGAACACAGCAACAGACTGGCGCGGATCATCAATGGCTTCGACAGGCCCCAGCCAAACCGCTTGAATTGCGCGGACGTCGCCCACGGCAAAAAAGGGCGAAAGTCCGGCGCGTTCGCGCTCGACCCATGCCTTGGCAATAATCTCCGGCCCTATGCCTGCCGGGTCGCCCATCGCCACCGCAAGCGGGGCATCGGCAGAATAGAGACTAGCGATATTCCACCACCGCATCGCGACGAAGGTCGCGCAGATAGCGCTGGGCGCGCTGGTTCACGCGCGTTTCTTCCATTTGCGACATGAGCTGGTCGAACGAGGGACCACCCGCCGATTGCGCTTCATCGCGTCCGCACAGCACGAGGACACGAACGCCTTCGGCTTGTGATCCGAACGGCGGGGTTGCTTCCCCGATTGACAGTTTCAGGAGCATATCCTGAAGCTGCGGCGGCAGATCGCGGACTTTGACTTGGTCATTGTCGATTACTTCGGCTTTCTGCTCGGCCGCCACTTCGGCAACGCGACCGCACCCGCCCATTGATTGGGTGGCTTTGGCAAAAGCTTCGGCGCGGGCTGTCGCGGCGGCAGGCGTCATCCCCGGCTCGAATTTTACCGACATCTGACGCAAGTTGAGAAGTGAATCACGCGGATCGCTGGTCAGCACTTGGCGGCTGTCGACGAGGTACATGATCGAAAACCCGCCCGGCACGGCGATCGGCCCGGCGAGTTGACCCACTGACAACTCCTGCGCGGCCAGTGCGAGCGCGTCGGGCAATTGCGGCGCGCGCACCCAGCCAAGATCGCCGCCAACCGCTGCAGTCGACGCTTCGGAGAACTGACGTGCATAGGCAGCAAAAGAGCCGCCCTGACGAATCTGGTCGATGATTTTCTTTGCGTTGGCGATGACTTCGTTCGAATTTTCGGGCGCGGCGGACAGATATATTTCACCGATGTGAAATTCTTTTTGCCCTTTCGATGCTTCGAGCCGCGCCATGATCGCCTGCACTTCTTCGCCGCTGACATTGACGAACGGTTCGACCTTGCGACGCAGCACCCGGCTCCACGCAAGTTCGCCCTGAATCTGGCGCTTGATCGAACGGTCCGACGAACCCTGTTCGCGCAGATAGGCACCCATTGTTGCGGGTGTGCGCTTGAACCGCTCGGTAATCCGCGCATAGCTGGCGTTGATTTCGGCGGGCGTAATCGTAATTTCGTTCGCTTTGGCTTCCTGAATCTGAAGCGTTTCGTCGACGAGATTGCGCAACACTTGCAGGCGCAGACGCTCTTTTTCCTCGGGCGAAACGCGTCCACCGTTAGCGACGACGATCAACGCGAGGCGGTGATCGATGTCGGTCCCGGTGATGATGTCACCGTTTACGATTGCGGTTGCCTTGCGAAGATAGGGATCGACTTTGCCGAACGTCGTCAACACGGTGGGCAAGTTAAGCCCGGCATTGTTGGGAACGGGTGTTTGTTCAAAGACGGTTTGGGCGAAACCGGTGGCGGCCACGAGCGTCAATGCGCTTGCCGTGGCAATGCCTTTCAATCGGATGTTCACGCGTCGATAAATCCTTGAGTTGACCTGCCGGTTCTTTGCCCGTGCCATGGTGAACGCAGGCTTAGCGACCCAGGCCGCGGAATACCAGCCTTAGCAAATAGGAGTTGCCTGCGCGCGCGTCACCCGTTGTGTCATAGTCGCGCCGCCACGTCAGCCCGATGTCTAGGCATTCATCGGTATAGGCGATGCCGAGGCGATGGCGGATCGGCTCATAGCCGGTTGCGAGCGAAAGCGGGTCTTCGGCGCGATCTGTGAGATCAACCACGGCTGACCCGAAGATCGAAATGAATTTCGAAATCTGGACACGCCCGCCGACACGAACTTCCTCGCGATCACGCAAATCTTCAAGCTCGGGACCAATATTACGGTTGAGGCGGAGATAACCGATTGTTGCGTAAGTCGAGCGGTTGCCGATTGTGGCGTCGAATTCCTGACGGCGCGGCGTGAAATTATCCTTGTCGAGGCGGAGCCGGTAGGTCGCACTGACCATGTCGCGATAACGAACTGTGGTTCGCCCCACGATGTCGGAGACCTTGTTGCTTAGGCCCGTGCCGTCGGGGAGCAACGTGTTGGTGTTGGTCAGTCGATAACTTTGCCCGATATTGGCGGTGACCGCCCAACCCGGTGCGTCAAACGCGTAATCAAGGCCGTAAGTGACGCGCGTGCCGTCTTCCCAGCGATCATAGCCGGGGAAACGGTTAAGCGCGAAAAGGTTGCTGTCCTCGAGGTCAACGGCGCGCGCGTCTTCGTTCGGGATGTTGAGATTACGTGTGCGCGGCGAGGCGACGATCTGAACGCGCGGGGTGATGCGCTGTGTTCCGCCCAGTGCCTGCCCGATAAACGGCCAGCGCACCTCGGCGGCGAGCGCGCCGATTCCGCGCGATTGGTAACCTTCGGTGCCGCGATAGAGGGCGGTTGTCGTCTGAAGATTTTGGTCGCTATGATAAATGTCGCCGCGGGCATAGGCCGTGAACAGCACTTCCTGACCGAGCGGCGTGAGTTTACGCAAATCCCAGCGGACGCCGGCGAATGCGCGCTGCGTATCTTGTCCGACGGTCCGCCCAAGCGCGAGCGCGTTCAGCTGGACATCGAATTTTCCGCCCAACACCGGATCGGCAATCCGGCGTCGGTAATCGACTTCGGGGAGCGCGACGGGGATTTGCCCCTGAATATCGCCGCTGCGCAGCGTCTGGATCGACCAACCGTTGAGCGAAAAATAGCTTTTATTGTCGATCCGCTCGAGCTTCAGGTTCGAGCGCAGCCGGTCATCGCGCGAAATATCATAGCGGCGCAGGAAGGTGCGGTCGGTCACGCGGCGGATCGAACCGCTGACGCTCCACTGTGGATCAAGCTGAAAACGTCCGCTGGCATCAAGGTAACCGCGGAAAGCGCGCTGGGCGGTGCTGCCCGGTGTCCCTGTGGCGATACGCGAGCTATAAGTCGCAATGCCACCGATCTGATACGCACCATTCTGTGTCAGGGCACGATATTTACCCTCGATCGCCGGCAGCGTCGCTGAATAGACATGGGGGGTGATCGTCAGGTCGCGGTTAGATCTTAGCCGCATATAGTAAGGCAGCGAAATCTCGAGCCCGTTCGTCCGCGTATATTGCAGATCGGGAACGAGAAAACCCGTGCGCCCGTCGGTGCCCAGCGGCTGCGACAGGCTTGGCACCACGAATAGTGGCACGCCAAACATTTCAAGCCGCGCACCCTTGAAAACAATCTCTTTGCGGATTGGGTCATGGATGATGCGGACGGCCGAAATCTGCCAGCTTGGTTTGCGCGGGCAATTGTCGCTGTCGACCACGGGACAGGGCGAATAGGCGGCGTCGTTGAGTGTTGTCACCCCGTTGACCTGCTTGCTGGTCCGCGCCGCCAATCGTCCGCCATCGGCAAGCACGAGCAATAGGTTTTCGACGACACCATCTTTCAGGGTGTCGGTGAGGATTGCGACGTCTCCGTAAATCGTATCGCCGTTGGCGTTGAGCGCTGACACATTCCCTTCGGCGCGGACTTGGCCGGTTTTGCGATTCCAGATGATTTTGTCGGCGCGGACACGGTCCAGCCCGCGCACCATGCGGACGTCGCCGGTCGCGGTGACGATGTCGGCGTCATTTTCATATGATAATGTATCGGCGGCAAAATCGACTTCATTGGCCGTCGCAACCTTCGGCGGCGTCTCCTGCGCACGCGCCGCAGCCGCCGTTATCAGCGCAACCGACATTGAAGCCAGCAAGACAATCGCTTTGCGTATCACGCGGCTTCCTATCGCTGACCAAAGTTAATTGGTCGTTAACCCCCTTGGCGTCCGCCTATCGCACGGCGACCCCCACTTCAATCACCGCTTTGCGCATTTCGGCATGCGCGGCTAACAGCGGGCCAAGAGTGAGTCCAACCAGAAAGTTTCCCATGCGCGTCACCCTGCTGTCGAACCGACCCGAAGATTATAGCTCGCTGGCGTTGCTGGTCGGCAAGGATGCGCCATTGCCACAGGCTGACTTGCTTGTTGCGGCAGCGAAGATGGGGCGTTTCGAAGGCGATGCGGGCACGTTAATCGAGCATGTCTATGCCGACGGCGATAATCCGCGGCGGTTGCTGGCGGTCGGCACGGGCAAGGGCAGCGTCGAAGATTATGAAAAAGCGGGAGCGGCGCTGACCGCGAAGCTGCTGACGTCGGGCGAAACCAGCCTTGTCATCGACGCTGGCGGGCTTGACGCGGAGAGCGTCGCGCGGCTGGCCACCGGCGTTGTGCTGCGCGCATGGCGGCATGACCGTTATCGCACGAAGCTTGCCGCCAAACTGAAACCGACGCTCGAAGATATTTCGATTGTCACAACCGACCCCGGCTCGGAAGCCGCATGGGCCAAGGCACAGGCGATTATCGCAGGCGTGTCATTGACCCGCGAACTGGTCAGTGAACCGGCAAACGTCATTTATCCCGAATCGTTCGTCGAGCGGGTCCGCCACTTGGCTGATCTCGGCGTTGAAATCGAAGTTCTGGATGATGATGCCATGCGCGTGCTTGGTATGGGGTCGCTGCTTGGTGTCGGGCAGGGGTCGGCACGACCGTCGCGGCTGCTTTGCATGCGCTGGGACGGGACCAGCGGCGCGACCAAGACGCCGGTGGTTTTCGTCGGCAAGGGCGTGACGTTCGATACCGGCGGCATTTCATTGAAGCCGCCGGGCGGCATGGAAGATATGAAATGGGACATGGGCGGCGCGGGCGCGGTCGCCGGTTCCATGAAGGCGCTCGCGGGTCGCAAGGCCAATGCGCATATCGTCGGCGTCTGTGCGCTGGTCGAGAATATGCCCGACGGCAATGCCCAGCGGCCCGGTGACGTCGTGACGTCAATGTCGGGGCAAACGATTGAAGTTATCAACACTGACGCTGAGGGGCGACTTGTGTTGTGCGACGCAATGACCTGGGTTCAGCGGAAATATTCGCCGAAGGTGATGGTCGATCTGGCGACGTTGACCGGGGCGATGATCATTGCACTCGGTCATGAATATGGCGGGATGTTTTCGAATGATGACGGGTTGGCGGCGCAATTGACTGCGGCAGCGGCGACCTCGGGTGACTCGCTGTGGCGCTTTCCGCTCGGCGATGCGTATAACAAACTGATCGATAGCCCGATTGCCGACATGAAAAACGTGGGTCCGCGCGAGGCGGGGTCGATTACCGCGGCGCAGTTCCTGCAACGCTTTGTCGATGAGGGCGTGAAGTGGGCGCATCTCGACATTGCCGGGATGGTGTGGGCGGCGAAGCCCGGCGCGGTGTGGGACAAGGGCGCGACCGGTTATGGCGTGCGGTTGTTGGATCGGTTTGTGGCGGACCATTACGAGCGGTAGTTGCCACTAATGCCGTTTGCCCTGAGCCTGTCGAAGGGTTGTCCTTCTCTGGCACGAGCGGCGCAAAAGAAAGGGCAGGGCTTCGACAAGCTCAGCCCGAACGGTGTGGGGTTGAGGTTCGCCCCGTCCAAGTCTAAAGGCCGTCCAACCCAACCACACCAACTTCATGGAGTTACGACCGTCATGGCCGCGACACGCACTTTTTCGATCATCAAGCCCGACGCCACCCGCCGCAACCTGACCGGCGCGGTCACCAAAATGCTTGAGGAAGCCGGCCTGCGCGTCGTCGCGTCGAAGCGCATCCACATGACGCGCGATCAGGCCGAAGGGTTTTATGCGGTCCATCGCGAGCGGCCGTTTTTCGGCGAACTCGTTGAATTCATGATCTCCGGCCCCGTCGTCGTGCAGGTCCTCGAAGGCGAAAACGCGATGCAGCGCAACCGCGACATCATGGGCGCCACCAACCCCGCCAACGCCGAACCCGGCACGATCCGCAAGGAACTGGCGGAATCAATCGAAGCGAACTCGGTCCACGGATCGGACAGTGACGAGAATGCGGCAATCGAGATTGCCTATTTTTTCAAGCCGGAAGAGATTGTGGGCTGACAACTGACAATCTTATGGCCGCCAAGCGTTGAGTGCTTCCCATCGATCTCGCTTTGATTTTGCAGGTGAGGCATTTAGCGGCAGCTCCGCTCCATGCACCCACAGAATGCCGACGAGGCATTGACGGGATTCAAGTCTGAAGTGGCTTGGCGGTACCAGCGTCCGAATCTTTTGCATCTGTGGTTTTTGTCCGACTACCAGCTTTTGGCTGACTCTTTCTGCAATAACTCTCAAACCGTCGTTCGAAAAAAACATATCACTTTTTCCCAGTGATGCAGCCCACTGCTCGAATGAATCATCAACCTCCTTTTCTGCCGCTGAATTATAGGCCAAGTGCTTCATACCCCTGCTCAATTCGGCCCAGAACCAAAGTAACCCGCCTAATTCATCTTGGTGCGCCTCTTCGGCACATTCTTCTTCAGCTAGTCCGTATGCCTCCATCATAAATTTGGCGTAGAGATCAAATGCCATTCCTTAAAACTCCCCCGCCACATCCATCAGCCGCATTAGCTTCTTCGGTGCCACCGCGCGCCAGCTTTTGCTGAGCCATTCGCCGATATGGTCCCAGTCGGTGTCGCCCAGATCGAGCCGGATCGCCACCCAGCCGTCGCCGAAATAGGCGGGGCGGTAGTAGCGCTCGGGGTCGCTTTCGATCAGCATCGCCTGCTCCTCCGCGCCGCTGATCTTGACGAGCAGCGCGACCTTTCCGTCCCCATGGTGGTCCATCGAGACATAAGCAAACTTCTTGCCGCCGATGATCCCAAAGCAGGGCATGCCGTGCGACAGTGTTTCCTCCGCTTCGGGCTGCACCATCGCCCGTTCGCGGACGCGCGCGACGAGCCAATCGGGGCTGGTATCGCGCGACACATAATCACCAAGGATGCGGGGATAAAGCTGATGCTCTGCAATTAGAACACGTGCGGCCAGTGTTTCGGGGGTGTCACCGGGCAGGATCGCGACCTCGGTTTGTCCCAAAACGGGACCGTCGTCGAGTTCGGCGGTTACAACATGCACCGAACAGCCCGCCACCGTGTCGCCGTTCGCCAGTGCGCGCTCGTGCGTGTCGAGGCCTTTGTAGGCGGGCAGGAGCGACGGGTGGATGTTGATCAGGCAATCCGCCCACTCATTCACGAATTCGGGCGAGAGCAGCCGCATATAGCCCGCCAGCGCGACATAGTCCGCGCCATGGTCGCGCGCGGCGGCGCTCATCATCGCGTCGAATTGCGCGCGCGGTGTGCCTTTGTGACTGTGCGCGAAGGTCGCGATCCCCTCGGCCTTGGCAAGCGAGAGACCCGGCGCTTGCGGGTCGTTCGCGGCGACCAGCACGATCTCGAAGGGGCAATCCGCAGCCTTCGCGGCATAAAGCAACGCCGCCATGTTCGAGCCGCGGCCCGAAATGAAGACGGCGACTTTTGCTTTCATGATTCCCCTCCCGGCCTTCCGGGAGGGGTTAGGGGTGGGGTTCTTGGTGCGGCGAGAGCGGAACGGGTGTCGCGGAGAACCCACCCCCGGCCCCTCCCGGAAGGCCGAGAGGGGAGATTCAGCGGTCTAACCATGATGCGTAGCATTCCACTCTGCTCGCGCGCTCCACGTCTCCACCGAGCCGGAGACGGTGCAGCCCTTATCCCCAGCTGCGACATGGCCGATGCGGACGACACTTTCACCTGCTTCAGTCAGGGTAACCTTCACGGCTTCAACATCGCCTTCCCGAACAAACACCGCCATACCGACGCCGCAATTGAACGTCCGCGCCATTTCTTCGGGCTCGATTGCCCCCTGCGCCTGGAGGAATGCCATCAGGCGCGGCTGTTCCCACGCATCGGCATCGACATGCGCGTGGAGGCCTGCCGGCAGCACGCGCGGGATATTTTCGAGCAATCCACCGCCGGTGATATGCGCCATCGCTGTGATCTGCCCCGCGCGAACGAGTGGCAGCAACGACTTCACATAAATCCGCGTCGGGGCCATCAGCGCGTCGATTAGCAGCACATCCTGATCGAAGATTGCCGGGCTATCCATTCGCCAGCCACGATCCGTGACAAGTCTGCGCACCAGCGAGAAACCGTTTGAGTGCACACCCGATGAGGCGAGGCCCAGGATCACATCGCCCGCCGCAACCTTGTCCGCCGTCAGCACTTGTGACCGCTCGACCGCGCCGACGCAAAAGCCCGCGAGATCATAATCACCATCGGCATACATGCCGGGCATTTCAGCCGTTTCGCCACCGATCAGCGCGCATCCGGCGATTTTGCAGCCTTCGGCGATGCTCGCGATCACCCGCTCGGCCACTGCCGAATCAAGTTTGCCGCTGGCATAATAATCAAGGAAAAACAGCGGCTCGGCACCCTGAACGATCAAATCGTTGACGCACATTGCGACCAGATCGATTCCGACCCCGTCATGGGCGTCATAGTCAATGGCCAGTTTCAGTTTGGTGCCGACGCCGTCATTGGCGGCCACCAGCAACGGGTCGCTGAACCCCGCTGCTTTCAAGTCAAAAAAGCCCCCAAATCCGCCCAAATCGGCATCAGCGCCGGGTCTTCTAGTGGCCTTTGCCAAAGGCGCGATCAGTCGCACAAGGGCATTGCCCGAATCGATGGAAACGCCCGATTGGGCATAGGTATAGGGACCGCTGTTGCTCATGATTCATGCGCCTAGCGACAAGGCGCTTGGATTTCCACGGGCAAGGCGTCAAAAGGCCGCCCGTGAAGTCGCGTTTTCTTCCTGTTGCTCTGTTTGTCGCTGCGCTCGGTCTGGGCGCGGTCGTCTATGCGCAGATTGACGGCGGTGATCGCGGGGTTGCGCCGCTCGATTCGTCGGGCAGTTTTGAAGTTACCGGCATTGATGTTGATGTGGCTGCGAAATCGGCGGAATCCGCGCGTCTCGGTGGCTGGCGACTTGCGCAGCGCAAGGGCTGGAAAATGCTCTGGGCCAAGATGCACGGCGGCAGCGGCGGCGCGCCGGGCCTGTCCGATTCGGCGCTCGATTCGATTGTGGCGGGCATTGTCGTCGATGACGAACAGATTGGCCCGAATCGCTATGTTGCAAAGCTGGGCGTTTTGTTTGATCGTGCGCGGGCAGGACAGATCCTCGGCGTCAGCGGCAATGTCTCACGGTCTGCGCCGCTTCTGGTGATTCCGATCCAGTGGTCGGGCGGGACGGCGCAGGGTTTCGAATCGAAAACCGAGTGGCAAAAGGCGTGGGCGCGTTTCCGCGCTGGCTCGAGCCCGATCGATTATGTCCGTCCCAGTGGCACCGGTCCCGATCCGCTCCTTCTCAATTATGGCCAGACCTTGCGGCCGGGGCGGCTGTGGTGGCGCTCGCTGCTCGATCAATATGGTGCCGCCGACGTGCTGGTGCCGCAAGTTCGGTTGCAACGGACCTATCCCGGGGGACCGGTGATTGGGCATTTTGTTGCGCGATTTGGTCCCGACAATCGTGAAATCGCATCTTTTGCGCTGCGGGTAAATTCAAGTGACGCCATCCCGGCGATGTTCGATGAAGCCGTGAAACGGATGGATTCGGCTTACGCGGGGGCACTGGCGGTCGGCATGTTGCGGCCTGATCCTTCGCTCGTGTTCGAAGAACCGATTGATCCGGCTGATTTGCTTACCAATCAAAGCGAGACGATACCGGTCGAGGGACCAACGGACATCATTGAAAATGGCAATGCGCCGGTTGCGGCGTCGTCCGAATCGACAATCACCTTGCAATTCGACACGCCTGATGTCGGATCGGTAACGAGCACTGAATCGTCCGTGCGTGGCGTTCCCGGGGTTAAGTCAATCAACACCACCAGCCTCGCGCTTGGCGGTATTTCGGTCATGAAGGTCTCATTCGCGGGCGACATTAGTGCCCTGCGCCTGGCGCTCAGCGCACGCGGTTTCCGCGTTGAGGAAGGCGGCGGCACACTGCGTATTCGTCGGTCCGCACCCGCCACGCCGAAACCGCCGACATCGCCCCCCGCAGACGGCGAATGAGCCAGATCGCGCTGCCGCTCGATTGGCCGGCAGAAGAGGCGAATGATGCGTTTATTGTAACGGCTTCGAACGAGGCGGCGGTGCGCCGCATTCAGGCCTTCGGGACATGGCCGGTCTGCACGATGATTTTGACGGGGCCACGAAAATCGGGGCGGAGTCTATTTGGGCGTTTGTTTGTGGGGCGGGCAGGTGCAGTTCTGATCGATGATGCCGAAGCGCGCGATGAGACCGAAATCTTCCACGCGTGGAACGAGGCACAGGCGGCGAGGCGACCATTGCTGCTGGTTGCAGATGCCCCGCCGCCGCTTTGGGTGGTCACGCTGCCTGATTTACGATCAAGATTGTCGGCGACGCCCGTCGTTGCGTTCGGTGATCCGGACGAGGATTTGATCGCACAACTAATCGCCCAGCTGCTCGAGCGAAGGGGCATTGCGGCGACGCCTGAACTCGTCACCTATCTCGCGCCGCGCGTTGAGCGCAGTCATCATGCTGTGATTGCCCTTGTTGATCGGCTCGATGCAGCATCGCTTTCGCGCCGCCGCCCGGTCACCGTGCCGCTGGCGCGCGAGATACTGGCGGTCGACGATCTTGATGCGACGGGCTAAGATATGGTGATGGCGACAGTTCCCGATAGCGCGCGCTACTTTAACCGCGAATTGAGCTGGCTTGCGTTCAATCGGCGCGTGCTTGAGGAATCGCAGAACCGGGCGCATCCGTTGCTTGAACGGCTTCGATTTCTTTCGATTTCGGGGAACAACTTGGACGAGTTTTTCATGGTCCGCGTTGCGGGGCTGAAGGGGCAGCAGCTTCAGGATATTGACGAGCGTTCGGTCGATGGCCTGACCGTCGGGCAGCAACTGATGGCGATCAGTGCCGATGCCGATGCACTCATGGCGAACCAGCAAGAAATCTGGGAGACGATCCGTGAGGAAATGGATGCGGCGGGGCTTGTTGTTCTCGATCAGCATGAAGTCGAAGGTGAATCAGCAATTTGGCTCGAACGTCACTTTCGCGACCAGATTTTCCCCGTCCTCACGCCGCAAGCGCTCGATCCCGCGCACCCGTTTCCGTTCATTCCGAACCAAGGGCTGAGCGTGATCTTCGATCTTAAGCGCCTCGACGACGGCGAACCGATCCGCGAGCTTGTCATGTTCCCATCGACACTGCCTCGGTTCGTCCGCCTTCCCGGTGCCGCGGCGCAATTCATGACGCTCGAAAGCGTGTTGCGTCGTTTTACCGGACTGCTGTTCCCCGGCTATGAAGTCGTTGCCGCCAGCGCTTTTCGGATCATCCGCGACAGTGACATCGAGCTTGAGGAAGAAGCCGAAGACCTCGTCCGTTATTTCCGTACCGCGATCAAACGGCGGCGGCGGGGACGCGTAATCAGGCTTGAGCTTGAAACAGGGGCCGCGCTCGAACTCGAAACCGCGATCAAGCATGAGCTGGGTGGAGCTGATGCAATCATCACGGAAACAGCGGGTTTCCTCGGTATCGGCGCGCTCGAAGCGCTGGTCGATGAAGAACGCCCTGATCTGAAGTTTCCGCCCTACGTCCCGCGCTTTCCCGAGCGCATTCGCGAACATGGCGGCGATTGCTATGCGGCGATCCGCGCGAAAGACATCATTGTCCATCACCCTTATGAGACATTCGATGTTGTGCTGTCGTTCCTGCGGCAGGCCGCCGCCGATCCCGATGTCGTGGCGATCAAGCAGACACTGTATCGTGCTGGGAAGCAGTCGGCCGTCATCCGTGCGCTGTGCGATGCGGCCGAGGCAGGGAAATCGGTCACCGCCGTCGTCGAGCTTAAGGCGCGCTTTGACGAGGAGCAAAATCTCCTTTGGGCCTCGCAGCTCGAGCGCTCGGGTGTTCAGGTCGTTTACGGCTTTGTTGAATGGAAAACCCACGCCAAAGTGTCGATGGTCGTGCGCCGCGAGGCCGATGGCTATCGCACGTACTGCCATTTCGGCACTGGCAATTATCATCCGGTGACGGCACGGATTTATACCGACCTTAGCTTTTTTACGGCAGATCCCCGTCTTGCGCGTGATGCGGCGCAGATGTTCAATTATATCACCGGCTATGTCGAACCCGCTAATCTTGAGCTGCTGACGCTGAGCCCGAAGAGCCTTCGGTCGACGCTTGCTGATCTCATCGATGTAGAAATTGCCAACGCCCGAGACGGGAAAAAGGCGGGCATCTGGGCGAAGATGAACTCGCTGGTCGATCCTGCAATTATCGATAAACTTTACGACGCAAGTGCAGCGGGTGTGCCGGTTGACCTCATCATTCGCGGCATATGCTGCCTTCGGCCCGGTGTGCCCGGCTTGTCGGACACAATTCGTGTGAAGTCAGTCGTTGGGCGCTTCCTTGAACACAGCCGCATCTGGGCGTTCGGTAACGGCAAGGCGCTCCCCAACGATAGTGCAAAAGTGTATATTTCCTCGGCTGACTGGATGCCGCGAAATTTCGACCGGCGGGTCGAATATATGCTGCCGATTCTCAATAAAACCGTCCATGATCAGGTGCTTGACCAAGTTATGGTCGCCAATCTGATTGACACCGAACAAAGCTGGGAACTGCAAGCGGACGGTTCATATGTTCGTGCAGAAACTTCGCACAGGCCATTTAATTTGCATCGTTATTTCATGACAAACCCTTCGCTTTCGGGTCGGGGCGCGGCGCTCGAATCGAGCGAGTCCGTGCCGACGCTCAGCCTTGGGCGGCGTTGAGTGGCCACAGGGGCGCTTAAAGCGATTATCGACATTGGATCAAACTCGGTCCGGCTTGTCGTCTACAGTGAGCCGCGCCGGGCGCCCGCGATCGTTTTCAATGAAAAGGTGGCAGCGGGGCTTGGGGGTAGTTTGGAAAAGGGCGGTACGCTAGACCCCAAAGCCGTCACCGTCGCCTTGCGAGGGCTGGCTCGTTTCCGCGCCGTGACCGTGGCGATGGGTATCGCCAACGTCCGCACGGTAGCGACCGCTGCCGTGCGCGATGCCTGCGATGGTGCCGCGTTCATCGCTTCGGCAGCAGAACTCGGAATCGATATTGAATTGCTCAGCGGGGAAGCAGAGGCACGCGCGGCAGGAGAGGGCGTCATCTCTGCCATCCCGACGGCAGACGGCATCGTCGGCGATCTCGGCGGCGGTAGCCTTGAGCTTGTGCGCGTCAAGGACGGCGCGGTGCTCAACCGCGTATCATTGCCGCTCGGCGTCCTGCGCTTGCCGCCAATCCGTGCCAAGGGGCGACGCGCGCTCGATACGCATGTCAAGAAACTGCTGGTCAAAGCCGGTTGGAAGGCGGTCGAGCGCGATCTGCCATTCTATCTTGTCGGTGGATCATGGCGTGCGCTGGCGCGTCTACACATGCACCTCACCGATTATCCGCTGCCGGTGCTGCATCATTATGCGATGCCGCCGCAAGCTGCCGTCCGCCTCGTCCGGGCCGTCTCGCGTATCGACCGCAAGGCGCTGAAAGCCATTGAGGCGCTGTCGAGCACACGTATCCCCGCATTGGGCGATGCCGCAGCTTTGCTTGCCACTTTGGCGCGGCAATTGGGGTCATCGGCGCTGATCGTGTCAGCGTTCGGGCTGCGCGAAGGATTGCTTTATGCGGACCTCGGCGAAGCCCACCGCACGGAAGACCCCTTGATCGCGGCAACCCGGGCTGCCGGAGCACGGCAAGGTCGGTTCGATGAACATGGCGACCTGCTGGCACGATGGATCGCGCCGTTATTTGCCAAAGACAGCGCAGAGGATGCACGTTTGCGCCACGCAGCGTGTCTGCTCGGGGATGTTGCATGGGCCGCAAGCCCAGAATTCCGCGCAGAACGAGGATTGGAAGTGGCGCTCCATGGTAACTGGGTGGGCATTGATGCGCGTGGGCGTGCGATGATCGGCCAAGCGCTCTCGGCAAGTTTTGGCGGCGGGCTCATGGCATCGCCGGTTGTCACCCAGCTGGCAACATCGGAAGACTTGGCGCGGGCGTCCGTCTGGGGGCTGGCGATGCGGTTGGGGCAACGGCTGAGCGCCGGTGTCGCTGCGCCTTTGTCGTCGAGCAGCATGGCAATCGACGCCAATGCGTTGACGCTCAAATTGTCAAGCGATCAGCATGCGCTTTATGGGGAAGCGGTCGAACGGCGTCACCGACAATTGGCAGCCCTATTGGGACGGATTGCCGCTTTAGGCTGATGTTTCGTCGACAGCCTCTGTCCGGGTCATTTTCATCTTGCCGTTGATCACGGCAAAGGCCAATCGTCCTTCGACGAGATCGAGCGCGTCGCGGCCGAATTGGTCGTAACGCCAGCCCGTCAGGATCGCCAGTCCCTCGCGCACGCCTGCCGCAAGCATCTCGATATCGTCGGTTCTTGCAAGAAGACGTGGCGCGACGTTCGATTCCTTGGCGCGGATTTTCAGGAGCAGTTTGAGCAGGTCGGCGATCAGCGCGCCGTCCTTGCCGAGGCCCGGCTTGCGGTCCTCGCGTGTTGGCATCAATTCGGGGGGCAATGGCGGGGCATTCTCCAGTGCTGCGATCATCCGTCCGCCGATATCATTGCCTGCCCATGACGCCGACAACCCGCGCACCTTTGATAGGTCGCTTTGTGTTCGGGGCGGGTGCAGCGCGAGATCGCCCAGTGTTTCGTCCTTGACGATCCGACCGCGCGGTAGATTCTTCCCGCGCGCTTCGCTTTCGCGCCACGACGCCAGCGCGCGCAAGCGGCCCAACACTTCGGGTTTGCGGCTGGCAATCTTCACCCGCAGCCATGCATCGCCCAATTCGGTGACATAATTCGATGGATCAGCGAGCTTTTCCATTTCCTGATCGAGCCAATCACCGCGCCCGGTTTTGATCAATTTGTTGAGCATCATCGGAAAAATCTTTGCCAGATGCGTCACGTCGCCGATGGCGTAGTCAATCTGCCGGTCGTCCAATGGCCGCCGCGCCCAGTCGGTAAAGCGCGCGCCCTTGTCGAGCGATATGCCCAGCCATTGATCGACCAGGTTCGAATAACCGACCTGTTCGCCTTGCCCGAGCGCCATCGCCGCAATCTGCGTATCGAATAGAGGATGCGGGGTTTTGCCAGTCAGATTGTGGACAATTTCAATGTCCTGTCCGCCTGCGTGAAAGACTTTCAGCACATCCTCGTTCTCGGTCATCAGGTCGAGCAGTGGTTTCAAGTCCATGCCGGGTGCCATGGGATCAATCGCGGCGGCTTCATTCTCGTCGGCAACCTGAATCAGGCACAATTCAGGCCAGAACGTATTCTCGCGCATGAATTCGGTGTCGATGGCGACGAAACTGGCCTTGGCCATGCGCTTGCAGAAATCGGCAAGCGTGGCGCTGTCACTAATCAACGGATGAATCTTCATGGGCCTCCCATAGCGTGCCTGTGCGCCTTGACAATTGATGCCTGCGCCTGTGTTAGCCCTGCGCATGACACAACATGCTTATCGTTCGCACAAATGCGCTGAACTCCGCGCGACCCACGTCGGTGAAACCGTCCGCTTGTCGGGCTGGGTGCATCGCAAACGCGATCACGGCAACTTGCTTTTCGTCGATCTGCGTGACCATTATGGGATTACGCAGATTGTCATTGATACGGATAGTCCGGCGCATGGGGTGCTCGACAAATTGCGTGCAGAATCAGTGGTGACGGTGACCGGCGTTGTCGTGGCACGGTCGGCGGAAACGGTGAATGCAGGGCTTCCTACTGGCGAAATAGAAGTGCGTGCAGCAGAGCTTGTGGTCCAGTCAGCGGCAGCAGAATTGCCGATGCCGGTGTTCGGCGATGCCGAATATCCCGAGGAAATCCGTCTTAAATACCGCTATCTTGATCTGCGGCGCGAGCGATTGCACGCCAATATCGTGCTGCGGTCGAATGTCATTTCCTCGATCCGCCAGCGGATGATCGGGCAGGGGTTCACTGAGTTTCAGACGCCGATCCTGACTGCTAGTAGCCCCGAAGGCGCGCGCGATTACCTCGTGCCGAGCCGCGTGCATCCGGGGAAGTTCTATGCGCTGCCGCAGGCGCCACAGATGTTCAAACAGCTGTTGATGGTGGCCGGGTTCGACCGATATTTCCAGATCGCGCCGTGCTTCCGTGATGAAGATGCGCGAGCAGATCGTTCGCCAGGCGAGTTTTATCAGCTCGATTTTGAAATGAGCTTCGTCACGCAAGACGATGTTTTCGCAGCGATTGAGCCCGTGTTGCACGGCGTGTTCGAGGAATTCGCCAACGGACGTTCGGTCAGCGGTGCGCCGTTTCCGCGCATTCCGTATCGCGAGTCGATGCTGAAATACGGGTCGGACAAGCCCGACCTGCGTAACCCGATTGTGATCACCGACGTGTCGGACCATTTCAAAGGATCGGGCTTCGGTCGTTTCGCTTCGATGGTCGAGGCTGGCGATGTCGTCCGCGCGATCCCCGCGCCGGGCACAGCGGAAAAGAGCCGCAAATTCTTTGATGACATGAATGGCTGGGCACAAGGCGAAGGCTATGCGGGGCTGGGCTATATCACGCAGAAGGGCGGTGAACTGGGCGGTCCGATTGCCAAAAACCACGGCGAGGACGCCACGCGCAAACTGGTCGCCGCCCTCGGCCTTGGCCCCGATGATGGCATTTTCTTTGCCGCTGGCCCTGAAGCGACCGCTGCTAAACTTGCGGGCGCAGCGCGGACGCGCATCGGCACTGAACTCGACTTGATTGACAAAAACCGCTTCGAATTCTGCTGGATCGTCGATTTCCCGATGTTTGAATATGACGACGACGCCAAAAAGATCGATTTCAGCCACAACCCCTTCTCGATGCCGCAAGGCGAGATGGACGCGCTCACGAGCATGAACCCGCTCGACATTCTCGCTTACCAATATGACATCGTGTGTAACGGCATCGAACTGTCATCGGGTGCAATCCGCAACCACCGGCCCGATATCATGTACAAGGCGTTCGAGATCGCCGGTTATACGCAAGCACAGGTCGACGAAAATTTTGCGGGTATGATCGGCGCGTTCAAACTCGGCGCGCCGCCGCACGGGGGCTCCGCGCCCGGCATCGACCGTATTGTCATGCTGCTTGCCGACGAACCGAACATCCGCGAAGTCATCACCTTCCCGATGAACCAGAAGGCCGAAGACCTGATGATGAACGCGCCCGCGCCCGCGACTCCGAAGCAATTGCGTGAGCTCGGTATCCGTGTGCTAGACCAGCCTTCTTGAACGAGGGACGGATATGGCCATCAATCTGAAAGACTTCGAAGACGGCAAATCCTATGACGGCGATTATGATCATGACCTGCTGAAATTGCAGGACCGTCTTGCGCGTATCCAGATTGCCTATGTCATCCACAAACAATCCGCGATCATCGCGTTCGAAGGCTGGGACGCGAGCGGCAAGGGTGGCACGATCTCGCGGATGACCGGGCAATGGGATCCGCGTTATTATGAAGTCTGGCCCATCGCCGCGCCGACCGAGGAGGAACGCGAACGCCATTTCCTGTGGCGCTTCTGGAAACGGTTGCCTGCGAAAAGCGAAATCAATGTGTTTGACCGCACCTGGTATGGCCGCGTTCTGGTCGAGCGCGTCGAGGGCTATTGCACCGAAAAGGACTGGAAACGCGCATTCGACGAGATCAACGAATTCGAAGCGCAGCAAAAGGACAATGGCGTTACGCTGGTCAAAATCTTCCTCCACATCACGCAGAAAGAACAGGACGAACGCTTTCAGCACCGGCTGAATGATCCGTGGAAGCGCTGGAAAACTGGCAAGGATGACTATCGCAACCGGGCGCGGCGTGACGATTATCTGAAAGCCTATGGCGACATGTTTGATCGCACCGACACGCGCTGGGCGCCGTGGTGCGTCATCGACGGCAACAACAAGAAGGCGGCGCGGATCGCGGCGCTGACCTATATTGCGGACAGGCTGGAGGCGGGGGTGTCGATGACGCCGCTGGACGCGGATCCCGAAGTCGTTGCGCTGGCTGAGGCGGCGTTCGGGAAAGGTTAAGCACGGAGCAGCGTAAGTTTCGCTTTGCCGTGCACGCGCTCGACGTCGAGGTCGAACCCTTCGACCACGACCATTTCCTTCTTGGTCGTCTCCACGCTTGCGAATGCACCCGGTGCAATCCAGCCGAGGCGAAGGAGCCGTTCGAGCGCGACGATGCCCGCGCCACTTTCGTAAGGCGGGTCGATGAGGATGAGGTCATAGGGCCCAGGGGCGGGGCCGAGCGCCATGACCGATTGCGCCCGTATTTCGGCGCCCGTTGCGCCCAGCTTTGCAATATTAGTGCGCAGGGAATCGAGCGCAGCCCTGTCCTGTTCCACAAAAGTGCAACTGGCCGCCCCGCGTGACAAGGCTTCGAGGCCGAGCGCGCCCGATCCGGCAAACAGATCAAGCACGCGCAGACCTTCAAAGCTGCCAAGGCGGCTGATGAGCATCGAGAACAATGCTTCGCGGGTGCGATCGGCCGTGGGACGGGTGGTATCGCCTTTGGGCGCGATGATCGGTCGGCCACGATACAGGCCCGAAATGATCCGCATTTACTTCGGCCGTCCGCCGCGTGGGGGGGCGCCGGGGCGGGTCGGCTTCTTGGGGCCATCATACCAGTGCTTGCGCTTGGCTGGCGTTGCAGCCGTTTTTTCGGCGGCTTCACGTTCCAATTTAGGCGCGAAGTTAGCGGCGCGGGCGCGGCGGGGCGAAAGTGCCGGTTCGGCTGCTTTAACGGGCGGCCGTGTCGCTGGGGCTGATCGAGGTCGCGGGGTATCATCGCGGCGGCGGGACGCACGACCAACGGCTTGGGTCGAACCGCCGTCGAACGAAACCGCTTTCATCCCCTTCATGTTTTTCATGAATTCGACGACGATATTCTGCTTGATCTCGTCGACCGCACCCGACGGCATATCCGCGAGCGGGAAGGGACCATACGCAGTGCGGATCAGGCGGCTGACTTGCAGCCCGAGATGTTCGAGCACGCGGCGGACTTCGCGGTTCTTGCCTTCGGTCAGGGTCATTTCGATCCACTGGTTGGTGCCTGTGCGCCGTTCCAGATTGGCGTTGATGCTGCCATAGCGGACACCTTCGACTTCGACGCCTTCGATCAGATCCTCGAGTTGCGTCTGGCTGATCGGCCCATAGGTGCGCGCGCGGTAGGTGCGGGGAATACCGGTAGACGGAAGCTCGAGCAGGCGCTTTAACTCGCCGTCGTTGGTCAAGAGCAACAACCCTTCGGTGTTCATATCAAGGCGACCGACGGGGACGACGCGCGGCAGTTCCTTGGGCAGCTTGTCATAAATCGTCGGACGGCCCGTGAAATCACGCTCAGCCACCAGCAGTCCGGTTGGCTTGTTATAGCGGAAAAGGCGGGCGGTTTCGGGCGGCGCGACGGGCTTGCCGTCCACTGTGATGCCTTTGAGCGTTTTCAGGATCGTCGCCGGGGTTTCGAGCGCCACGCCGTTGAGTGCGATCCGGCGATCCTCGATCATGCGTTCAATTTCGCGACGGCTCGCGACGCCGGCGCGGGCGAGCAGTTTTGCAATGCGGTCACCTTCACGAGGATCGGACTTCTCTGGTTGTTTCATTCCTGCGCGATACGCGCCTCGACCGAATCATGAAACAGGCGAATGCCGGTTTCGAGCGTGCCCAGCGTAATCCGGTCGATTGCCCCCGATGATAAGCCCTGTTGCCCCAGCGCAACAGCACGGAAATCTTCGCCACCGAACACTTGTCCGTCGAGCAAGTCCCAGCTGCGTTGCCAGTGATCCTGTGCTTTGTCGGTCGCGGGTTTCTCGGGGATGAGCATGAAGTCCTCAACCAGCGTGTGGCTTTCGGATTGCGGCATCAGGACCATGAGGTTGATGTAGTCCGGGCTGACGACAAGGACGCAGGCGGGGAACAATTGGTAGGTGAAGGTCATCGCGCGGCGCACGGCGGGCCAGTCGTCGAGGTCGATGGCGCGTAGCTCTTCGGTTCGGCCAACGGCGGCGCGACGGTGGTCGCCGATGGTGTCCCCTGCGGTTATGCCATCTTTGAAAAACGGCCCGATGGTGCCGCTGTGCAGCCGCTGGACATGATAACTTTCAAGGAAAGCATCCATGATGAGCTTCCAGTTGCCCGCCACGTCATGGGTGCGGCGGGCGAAGAGATGCATGTCGGCGAGGCCAAAGGCATCAAAGTCATGGCCGAGCGTTTCGGCCTCGCTAAAGTCGGCAGGTTCGAAGGCGAACCAGATAAGACCACCGGCTTCGACGCTTGGCAGTTCCTTGAGGTGATGGTCGGCTTTGTCGAGGCCGGGAAATGTGTCGGGACGGGGCAGGGCAGCGAGGCGGCCATCGAGCGTGTAGCTCCACGCATGATAGGGGCAGACGAGCAGTTTGGCGCACACCGCTGCATCGCCCTCAACCAGTCGCGTCCCGCGATGTTGGCAGACGTTGAGGAAAACATGCGACTTGCCGTCCTTGTCGCGGGTGAGGAGGAGTGGCTTGCCGAAGCCGTCATGCGGGATTGCGGTGTCGGTGGTCAGCAGCGCGGATGGCGCGATAACTTGGGGCAGAGCTTCAAAAACTACGCTGCGCTCAGCGGCAAAACGCGTCGGACAGGTGTAGGCACTCGCATCGATATACGTAACACCCGCACCCTGCTTGCCGATATTATCAACAATCATCTGCGCCAGTGCGCGCTGTCCGGGAGTGGGGGCGTTCATCACAAGGCTTTCATTGGCCGAATATGGCGTTAGGGATGCTGCGAAAAGCCAAGGGGAGCAAGCTCTGTGTCAATCGACTGGATTCGATTTCTGATTTTTGCATCAGTCCTTGGCGGATTGGTGCTGCTCGGTTCGTTTGTCCCTGCGTTCCGGCCCTACTTGCGCAAGCGCCCCATGGTCACTTTTCTTCTTGGTATTTCGAGCGGCTTTCCGCTGACGCTGCTGATCGGCACGATGGCGTTCTGGCTGGCGAAAGTCGGGATAGATACGGCAACGATCGGGTTCGCCATTGCGCTGGGCACACCTTATACAGTCAAGTTTCTATGGGCACCGCTGATTGATAAAGTGCCGTTGCCTCTCTTAACAAAGGCGTTTGGCCAGCGGCGGGGCTGGCTCTTCCTCGTTCAGGCGTTGCTCTTTGTGGCCATCTGGCAATTGGGTGCCAGCAACCCACAGCCGGGAAATCTTGGTTCTTTCGCGTTTTGGGCGCTCATTGTCGCGTTTCTTGGCGCGACGCAGGACATCGTGATCGACGCCTATCGCATCGAAATTCTCGAAGACGATGAATTCGCGCATGGCACCGCAACCAATCAGTTTGGCTATCGCACGGGCAATCTGATCGCAGGTGCAGGGACCGTCTATTTCGCCTCAACCGAAGGACTGGGTCTTGGTTGGGCAACGGCTTATGGGATGACGGCATTCTGCATTGTTCCCGCCATCATCGGCGCATTCTGGGCCGGGCCGGGCAAGTTCTTTGATCGTTATGCCGATGCCAAGGGCATGACGCCGGGGCAATGGCTGATCGATACGGTGGTAAATCCGTTCCGCGAGTTTCTGGGGCGGCACGGCGCTTTTCTCATTCTTGGCTTTGTCTTGGTTTACAAGGTCGGTGATGCCATGGGGCAGGCGATGCTGAACCCGATGATCGTGGCGCTGGGCTTTTCCGATCTCGATTTTGTGTCGGCGAACAAATTATGGGGTTTTGGGGCGCTGATCGTCGGCTCTGCACTCGGTGCGCCTTTCATCTTATGGTTGGGCATGGGGCGGGCGCTGCTGATCTCGGGCCTGATGATGATGTTGTCGAACATCATGTTCATGGTGCTGGCGGCGACGGGCAATAACTACTGGATGCTGGTCGCGGCGGTCGCGACCGAAAACCTGACGAGCGGCATCGGGCTGACGGTCTTCACCACCTATTTGTCGGGGCTTTCGAGCCTTGCTTACACTGCGACCCAATTTGCGTTGTTGTCATCCTTTGCGGGCGTTGGGCGGACGTTCATGGCGGGACCGGCGGGAATTGTGGCGAAGGAATTCGGCTGGATCGGGTTCTGGGGGTTTACCGTGGTGGCCGCTGTACCGGGTATGTTGTTACTCTGGATATTATGGCGGAAGGGTTATGTCGTGCAGTCTGTGCGGCAACCGAGCACCGAAGATGATGAGCATCTGGCGGGCGACAAGGCGAGCGCCACATGATCTTCATCATGGGATCAGTTCTGATCCAAATCCTCTGCATCGTCCATGTCATCAAGACGGGACGAAACCAGATGTGGATCATGGCGATCGGGTTCCTGTCGCTGATCGGCTGTGCGGCTTATGTCATCGCAGAGATTTTGCCGGGCATGGGACATAACCGCCATGTCCGCACGGCGCGGGCGCAAGTGACGGCGATGGTTGATCCCGAGCGTGACTTGCGGCAAGCGACTGATGCACTGAAACTGGCGAATACCGCCGCAAACCGGATCGCAGTTGCCGATGCCTATGCAGCGCTTGGGCGACATTTTGACGCGTTGCCCTATTACCGTGAGGCACTGAACATGGTGCCGGGCAAAGATCCGCGCACACGCTTTCGATTGGCGCAGTCGTTGTTTGAAACGGGCGATTTGGCAGGAACGCTTGAATTGCTGGACCAACTACCGCCGATCAACTCGATTGGCGAGACGGATAAGCGACAATTGCTGCGCGCGCGGGCGCTCGGCGAGTTGGGCCGGAATACTGACGCATCCTTGATCTATGATGACATCATCCTCCGCGTGCCAGGCGAGGAAGCGCGATGCCGCTATGCCGCGCTATTGTTGAAAACCAATCAGGAGGCACGGGCGCGGACGATCCTTGAAGAGGTTGAAGGCCGCATGAAGAGGCTTAACCGGACGCAGCGCAGTGCCGAGAGCGAGATGTATGACTGGGCGATGGGGCAGTTAGCGATGTTGCGCACGCGCTAACGCGCTGCAAGTCGTTGAAGCCGTGGTCTGAATTTTAGGAATGCGGTGTAGGTGCGTTCAAGGAGCGCGAGTACCATGGCGTTTCGGGCGACAAGTCCGAGTGGCCTCAGGACTGGTATTGTCCGCCACATGGCAGCAAAAGCCGCTGCTCCGCTAACGACAGGCTGTCCCGCTTCCTGTGCGTGAAAGCGGGCCAACAGCAATGTTCGATCAATAGGACAGGCGGCATCTTTGGGTGCGACGTCGACGAAGTTGATCGCACGGCGCTTGTCGAGGCGGCGCATAAGAGCAATCTCGCGGATGCACAGCGGGCAGGCGCCATCATACCATACGGTGAGGCTGGTCATGGGATCAACCATTTGCCCGACCATCGGTTTTCAGCAAGTGTGAAGGCGGCACGGCGATGGCCGGCCGAAGCGAGGTGGAGCCATTCCAGGTGGGTAAGCGTGATTGGGACGATGGCGAAATTGGCGCGGCCCGCTTCGCTTTCGGTGAGGGTGGGGACGGTTTGTTCGAACGCTATGGGTAGGCCCGACGTCGCTGTGTCGCTGATGCTGCCGGGCGCGAGTGTCGTGAGGTAACTGCGTCGGCCGCTGGCTGATGTTGTGGCCCATGCGGTATCGGCTACGGGGCCGGTGGAGACGATGCTGGCAGTGCCGCTGGCGCGAAGTTGGACTTTCGCGCCGGGATCATAGCCGATGACACCGACGGAGCCTTGCGCCTGAAGATGGGCGACTTTGGCTGACCGGAGGTCCGTGTGAAAGCGCAGGACGCCCGCCTGACGGTCAGCTTTGCGCAGGACCATGACGCGTTGTTCGGGCGTGCCACTTTCGCCAATCGATCCGACGACAGGCGTATGGAACGGGGAGCGCCGGTCCGCTGCGCCGCGACCCCAGCGGGTCCAGATGTCGTTGAAGATCGCGTCGAGGTCATCGGGCACAGGAAAAGGATCGGGCATTGCCTCGACGCCCTATTCGCCATCCGTTCAAAAGTCACACAAAAGTCACACCAAGGAATCGCCATTTTGTGGCAATCGAAGGGGATGGCCGATATCGTCGAGAGCGTCCGCGAGCGCTTGGGCGACCGAGACAGCGGCGAGGCAATTGAGCGTCCCGGCCATGCGCGCGAGCGCTGTGCGGGCGTGTTCGGGATGGTCACGAGCACTATCAATAATCATCAGAAATGATGCTTCGCCTTCGGTCATGCGCGGGCAGCAGCACGGGGCAATGGGAATCTGGCGCTCGGCGATGCGCGAGACTTCGCCCATGAGGACGCGGAGGAACATGAGCGGGCGGCGGTAAGCCATGCCGAAATCACCCATAAGGATGTTTGTGGCATGCGCGTCATTGAGTCCGCCCGCAGCCAGGCGACGGATGGCGACAAGGATGGTTCGCGCGACCTTTTCAGTGGGGGCTGCGTGCGGGATCAGGGTTTCGAGTGTGGCAAATTCGGTCATGGTGTCCTCCATGCCTTCCTTAAAACACTAATGCGAGGCATTCGCAATAAATATTTATGGTAATAGTCTATCGCGCTGAAACGGCGGAAAACATTGACCCTTTGGGTGCCATTGGGCAAAGGATAGTTTCACGGGGATTTACCATGACAGTCAACGCGGTCGATTTTGCCAGCCTGCTGTGTTCGCGGCTGTGCCATGATTTGCTGAGTCCCGTTGGGGCGATGAACAATGGCCTGGAATTGCTCGCTGACGAAACTGACCCCGAGATGCGCGTCCGTTGCCTTGAGCTTTTGAGCGAAAGTGCCCGGGCTTCGGCGAATAAATTGAAGTTTTTCCGGCTGGCTTTCGGCGCAGCGGGTGGTTTTGGCGATGTTGTCGATTCGCGCGAAGCCAAAGCGGCAATCGAAGGGCTGCTTGGTGACAATGCGCGGATTGAAATTGGCTGGCTGGTCGAAGAAGCAACGCTTTCCAAAACGGCGATCAAGGTATTGCTCAATCTGGTCCTGATGGCGGGCGATTCATTGGTGCGCGGCGGGCGGCTCGATGTCGGAGCCGAGGTCAAAGGCGAAACAACCGAGATTGTGGTTCGCGCGGAAGGGGCACGGTTGGTGCTCGACGCCGAATTGCGCACTGCGCTGAACGGTGAAGCCGCTGAAAACAGCCTGACCCCGCGCGCGGCGGCGGCGTGGCTGGTGCATTTGCTCGCGGTCGAAAGCGGTGGGCATTCACAAGTGCTTGCGCCCGATCCCACAGTATTGTTGTTCGGGGCGACGTTGAAGCGGGGTTAGGGGTTGGGTAACTCCGGCTCAGCCGTCTCCCTGATGTTGGTCGTTTGGTGGTGCTGCAACGGCGCATGATTCGGTCAGCATCATGCCAACGACGCCGTCAGCCTAGCGAGCATCTGGAGGCGCTTCCGGAATTCGGGCGTCTTGAATATCTGTTGCAATTGCGACCGTTCGATTTGTTGGGACGTCGGCGAGCAACCTGTTTGGTCACCGATACCGTTCACGGTGAAGTGCCAAGTTTCCGAAAGCAGACGCTCGTTTACCGCGCGCTCTTGCTACGCACGCTCATTTTTCGCAATGGGTCACGGCCTTGGCACAGATTCTTGTTTTCACTTTTGTGACCATTGCCTCGACACTGTCAGTGTAGCTAGACCAATCCGAGACGCCGCACAGATATTGCTCATGCGCTTCCAGATGTTCGGCGAGTGCGCTTTCCCAGTCAGGAGATACGGCCAACATCTGCTCCGACGTATAGAGGAGATAATCGACATAATTTCGATAAGCGGCTTCCTGTGGGCTACCTTTGATTGCGCAATGGTCAGGCTCGGCGAATTCGGGCTTGCTGATCGAAAGACTGAGGAATTCCCGGTAGATATCTCGCGCCGATTGCTCCTGTTGGGTTCTGGCCGCTGCATCAATCTGGACCTTGACGCCGATCAGTGCGGACAGCGCAATCAGCGCGGTCGCCATCGCGGCGATCCCCTGCACCGCATTGGCGTGCCGATCAAACCATCCCATCAGTGAGAATTTGGCCATGCCCTATCTTGCCTGAGGCTGCTGTTGGGTGGCGCAATGAATGCCGCCTCCGGATTCGCCAATCGCGTCAATGTTGAGGCTGACGATCTTGCGGCCCGGATAAAGTGAGGCCAGAACCGACCGCGCTTTATCGTCTGCCGCCCGGTCTCCGAATTCTGCGCCAATCACGGCACCGTTGCAGATATAGTAATTGACATGGCTGGCGACGAAATCTGCGTTGCCGGAGCGGATATCAACAGGTTCGGGCACGACGATGACGTCGAGTCTACGGCCTTTGGCATCGGTTGATCTTTTCAGGATTTCGAATGTTTCAAACGCCGAGACCGACCAAGGATCGATCGGATCGGGCTTTTCTGGTAATTGCATCAGCACCCGGCCCGGCGACACAAAGCGGGCCAGCGCGTCAATATGGTAATCGGTGATGTCGGCCCCTTTGATGCCCGGTGCCCAGATGATCTTTTCGCCACCAAGCGCCCCGGTAAGGAGGTTCCCTACCGCTGTTGCATTTCCCTTGTTGCGATTGCGGTTCACCCAAGAACTGGCGTGGGCGAGCAATGTGCCAGCACCGTCATGTTCAACTCCACCCTGTTCCCCAACCAGACCGGTCGCGAGCAACGGCACGCCTACTCGTTTGGCAACCGCCGCAGCGATGCGAGCATCATTGCGATGCGATTGCTTGTTGCCCCAGCCGTTAAACTGGATGTGGGCAACCGCCAACCTCCCTTCGGCGTTCTTCACAAACGTCGGCCCAGAATCGCGACACCAGAGATCATCGGTTGGGATATCCCAAATCTCGACCGCAGCGCCAAGTTGCTTGCGCGCAGACTTTGCGGCAGCGGCGGATGCCAGCATGATGACCGGCTCGAATTGGCTGATCGTATTGGCGATGAGCGCGATATTCTTCTGAACCGCCTTTAGCGAAGGCAGATCGTAGACATCGAGACTGACGGGCCATTGCATAAACGTCCGCTCGTGGGGATCTGTTTCAAGCGGCATCGCGTAGTCAATCAATCGCGCGTCCGGCAATATGGTTTTTGGTTGCCCCACCTCAGCGACCGAGCACGCCGGCAGCATCGCAACAGAGGCCGATCCGGCAATCAGCGTCACCATCGCGTTGCGGCGATCAATCATCGTCGATGTTTCCCCAGCTGCATTCCGGAAAGCAGAGCCTAATGCTGGAGCCTCGTAAGGGCAATGCGAGAACTGTTCTCGATACGCTTACGACGAAGCGTAGGTCGGCTTTAATCATTGCCTATCCGAAACCGGTCGTTCCGGAATCCCCAACACAGCAAACATGGTCGTTCGCGACACGCCGGGTTCTCATCGAACCATGTTCGTCATTGCTGGCGCAGCGAAACCGTCTCGTCTGATCGTGGAATCTGGATAGCGTCGCGGCGCTCGCAATGGCGGGTCGGGCATGGAACATCTCATCGCCCTAACGCCCCCTTAACCATTGATGCGCCATGCACGGGCGTGAAACCCGAGGAATGCCAAGTGGACGAGTTGACCAGCGAATTTGTGGCGGAAACGCGCGAGACGCTGGCGCACATTGGCGAAGCGTTGGTCGGGTGGGAAGCGCATCCCGACGATGCCGCCCGGCTCGACGAGATTTTCCGTTTTGTGCACACGGTCAAAGGGAGCTGCGGCTTTCTCGACCTGCCGCGCATTGGGGCGCTGGCGCATGCTGCCGAGAGCGCGCTGGGCGAAGCGCGCGCGGGGACGCGTGCCACCGATGCGCATTTGATCGGGACAACGCTCGCAATGATCGACCGGATTGCAATGCTGAGCGAAGCGCTTGAATCGAAAGCCGACGTGCCTGATTCCGCGAGCGATATGGCGTTGATCGCAGCGATTGATGCGCCGGCAAAGGTCGCCGCGAAGACGGTGTCACCTGTGGTCCAACCGGTTCGCAATGTCCGTATCGCCGTCGACGTGCTTGAAACGGCAATGGTTCAGGTTTCCGATCTTGTGCTTGCGCGCAATGTACTGGCGCGACACCTGCACGAGCGCGATGCAGATGTTGCTTTGACAGCCGCATTTGAGCGCATTTCGGCGGCAATTGCCGATGTCCGCGAAACCATTGCGCGTACGCGGATGCAGCCAATTGACCGGCTGTTTGCGCTGCTCCCCCGGCTGGTGCGCGATACGTCGGCTGCCGTTGGAAAAACTGTACAACTGCGGATGGAAGGGAGCGATGTCGAGATCGACCGCGAAATGGTTGAGGCGATCCGTGATCCGCTGATGCACATCGTCCGCAATGCGATTGATCACGGGATCGAAGCAACGGCGGACCGCGAACGAGCGGGCAAAAGCGCGGGCGGCACCCTGACCGTGATTGCGCGGCAGTCCGGCAATCAAGTTTCGATTACAGTGGCCGATGACGGACGTGGGATCGACGTCGCGCGGCTCGTTCAAAAAGCGGTTGCGGCGGGCGCCGTGTCCGCATCGAAAGCAGCAACGCTTTCGCCCGATGCGGCGCTCAATCTTATTTTTTCCGCAGGTTTGTCGACGGCAGATACTGTGACCGAGATTTCGGGGCGCGGCGTCGGCATGGATGTCGTGCGCGCCAATGTCGAGCGGCTCGGCGGCGCGATCACGCTCGACAACCGTCCGGGGCGCGGACTGGCGATCACATTGCGCGCACCGTTGACGCTCAGCATCATGAACGCGTTGCTGGTTGATTCAGGGGGGCAGGTTTTTGCGATCCCGCGGGCAGCCATCGACGAGATTGTTTCGGTAAATTCCGCATCGGTGCGCGTCGAGGCGGTCGGCGGTGGGCACGTCGCAGTTGTGCGCGGGCGGATGCTGTCTGTCGTGTCATTGGCGGCGATGCTGGGCATTCGGGACGAGCCGCTCTCGCATCTCGTGGTGGTCGATCCGCCAGGCGGCAATCGCTTTGCACTGGGCGTGGCGCGAGTGCGTGATCATGAAGAACTGGTGGTGCGACCAACGGCACCGCATGTTGCGGCGCTCGGCACTTATGCGGGACAGACTTTGCCGGACAATGGCGTTCCGATATTGGTGATCGATCCAACCGGGATTGCAGCGCGGGCAGGGATTGATGCCGAGCGGCGTCATGTAGCGGGTGCTGCAGCAGCGGTGGTGGACACAGGGCAGGGGTCGCTGTTGCTATTCGACGGACTCGACGGTCAGCGCCGCGCGATCCGGACGGCTGATGTCGAGCATATCGATGATGTCGATGCTGCCGACTTCGTAACGCATGGCGGCCATAGCTATGCCACGATTTCAGGCGCGCTGATGCCCGTGATTGTCGAGGGCGCCCTGCCAGAAGCGGGCCGCGTCGCGGTGCTGCGCCTGACAGATGATGGTAAAGCTGTCGGCTTTGCTGTTAGCGCGGTGCTTGACCTTGCGCCGATCCCGGCAATTGCGCCGGTGGGCGATGGGGTTGTCGAGGGCTTTGTCTTGATCGATTCGAAGCCGGTGCCGCTGCTGGCATGGCCGCGCGAACAAGCCAAAGTGCCGAAACGGAGACTAAAGGCATGACCGCGCTCGTTTTGATCGCAACCATCGGTGGCGAGCGCACGGCCATTGATGCCGCGCTGATCGAGTCGGTCGCGGATTTGTGGCAAGTTGTGCCAGTGCCGTTGGCCGCTGAACATGTCATCGGGATCGCCGCAGTGCGCAGCCGTGTTCTGACCGTCATCGATGCAGCGGCCGCCGTTGGTTTGCGCGCGAAAGCGACGGGCAACCGCGCGATCATCATCGAAACAGGCGGCCATCAATATGCGCTGCGGGTCGATTCCATTACGGAAGTTGTGGCGCCGACAGGGCCGGTTATGCCGTTCGAGGCGTCCATTGGCGACAACTGGGCGGGCGTTGCCGTCGGCACCATAGATACGCCGCATGGCTTTGCGGTGCTGATCGATCCCGCGCGCCTGATCGCCGGGCCCCTCGCCGAAGCCGCGTGAGGCGTTAACCGAGAAGACACAGATTCACTTTATTCCCCGTCACAAAGGCTAATGAGCCGGAAGGTGTCGCGTAAAATGTCGAGAACTTGCCTGATCGTGGATGATTCGAAAGTTATCCGCAAAGTCGCCCGGCACATATTGGAAGCGCTCGATTTCGACGTGTCCGAAGCCGAAGATGGCAAGGTCGCGCTCGACGCGTGTGCGGTATCGCTGCCCGACGTCGTGCTGCTCGACTGGAACATGCCGGTGATGAGCGGGATGGAGTTCCTACGCGCGCTGAGTGAGCGAGGTGGCGTAAAGCCCAAAATCGTTTTCTGCACGACCGAGAATGGCTCGGCGCATATCCGCGCAGCACTCGATGCTGGTGCCGACGAATATATCATGAAGCCGTTCGACCGCGAGACACTTGCCAGCAAGCTCCAGATCGTCGGCGTCGCTTAAAGGCGCGCCCGGCATGGCCGTATCATCCGCGCTGAAACGGAATCCGGACACTTCGTTAACGCCGATCCGGGTTTTGATCGTCGATGACTCGGCCGTCGCGCGCGCTGCTTTGTCCCATATGGTGGCAGGGGCCCCCGCCTTCGAAATCGCTGCAGCACTCGATGGGGCGCGACGTGCGATCGACTGGTTGTTGAACAATAGCGTCGATATTGTCCTGCTCGATATTCAGATGCCCGGGCTCGACGGGATTGCGGCGCTGCCCGAACTGATTGCGGCCAGTGGCGGTGCCCGCATTCTGGTTGTTTCGACGCTTGCGGGTGATGGCGCGCGGGCGACGATTCAGGCGCTGGCGCTGGGAGCAGCGGATACGTTGACCAAGCCCGATGTTGGTGCCCTGGGACGGCAATTTGGCGACGTGCTGATCGATAAAATGCTGCGCCTCGGCAAGGCGCGTCCTGCAGCATTTGGTGAAAGCCGTGAGCAGCAATTGCTGCGCGTCGTTACGAAGACGCCAGTTGCCTGTTTGGCGATTGGGGCATCCACTGGCGGGCTACATGCGCTTGCAGCATTTTTTGCAGCATTGCCCAAGGATTTTGATGCGCCAGTCGTTGTGACGCAGCATTTGCCGTCCGTTTTTATGTCATTTTTTACCGATCAGTTAAGTGCGCTTTCCGGGCGGTCGGTGCGGGTCGCTGGCGACGGTGAAAAAGTAAAGCGCGGCGACATCTTGGTCGCGCCGGGCGATCGGCATCTCGGTTTGGTGCGGCGCGGACGGAAAATATGCACGGTGCTGCTCGACCACGCTGTGGCGTCACGATGCTGCCCGTCGGTAGACCCGATGTTTTCGAGCGTGGCTGAGATTTATGGGGGTGGCGCAATCGGCGTTGTCCTGACCGGCATGGGTCGCGATGGCGAAATTGGCGCAGGAACCATTGCGGCGTCGGGAGGTACGATCATCGTGCAGGATGCCGTGTCGTCGGCAGTCTGGGGAATGCCGGGAACCGTCGCGCGCGCAGGACTGGCCAGTTTGATCGCGGCCCCTGCGGGTCTTGCGTCCTATGTTGCGCAGCGCGGGGTTGCGCGATGACGACCCCGCAAAGTGCGGCACTGCGTGTGCTCGGTGGGCTCCTTGAAGCGCGGACGGGCCAGCAGTTGGTCGCGGGGCGGCAATGGCGAATCGATACAGCGCTAAAACCGGTTGCTGGCGCGCTTGGCCTCGAAGGTGTCGATGCGCTGGTCGCGAAACTTTTGAGTGGCAAGGAAGAAGCATTGGCCACGCGGGTGGTCGAGGCGCTTCTTAATAACGAAACATCTTTCTTTCGTGACCCCGGCGTGTTCGATCTGCTGAACAGCACTGCCTTTGACCGGCTGCGCAGCGCGCGGCGTGACACCAAGCGGTTGCGGATATGGTCGGCGGGCTGTTCGACCGGGCAGGAACCTTATTCGCTGACGATGTTGCTGCTCGAAGCCGAAGCGCGCTGGGCGGGCTGGTCGCTCGATATATCGGCGACGGATGTGAGCGAGACTGTTGTCGCTCGGGCGCGGCGCGGCCGATACTCGCAGTTCGAAATCCAGCGCGGGTTGCCGGTGCGCACGATGCTGCGCTGGTTTGAACAAGATGGCGACGATTGGCTGGTCGATAACAGGCTGCGGCGGATGGTCCGATTTGCGACGCACAGCCTGACCACGCCGCCGCCGGGGCAATATGATGTGATCCTGTGTCGCAATGTCCTCATGTATTTCGCGCCGCCGGTGCGCCGTGCGGTGTTCGAGCGGCTGCACGAAGCGCTCGCGCCCGACGGCGTATTGATGCTCGGCGCGGGCGAGACTGTGATCGGTCAGACGACGCGCTTTGTGGCGGACCCGGAATTGCGCGGGCTTTATCGTGCGCCGGTCGATGTGCCGCATGTGGCGCGGAAAGTCGCATAGGCGCGCATTGCTATGCGGGACGCCCCCGTTATGATCATTCCGATGATCGAAACGCCATCGCCCAATTTTGACGAACGGACGATGCCCGTGTCGATCCTAGTGCTGCACTACACGGGCATGGCCGATGCAGCCGGAGCAATTGCCCGGTTAAGCGACCCTGCCGCGAAAGTTTCCTGCCATTATCTTGTGGCCGAAGATGGCCAGATCGTACGGATGGTCGCCGAGGACAAGCGCGCCTGGCATGCGGGCAAGTCGCACTGGCGTGGGATCGACAGTTTGAATTCGTGCAGCATCGGGATCGAGATCGTGAATCCGGGGCATGAACTCGGTTATCGCCCGTTTCCCGAAGCGCAGATTGATGCGTTGATCCCATTGGTTTCGGATATTGTCAGGCGATACGGTATCACGCGCGGCAATGTCGTCGGCCATTCGGACATTGCCCCGGCGCGCAAGCAAGATCCGGGCGAGCTGTTCCCTTGGTATCGACTGGCCAAGCTGCGGCTTGCGCTGCCGCGTCCGACCAAGAATTTGATGGACCCGCACTGGAGCGATGCCGGGTTTCTGCTGGCGCTTGAACGCTTCGGCTATGATGTGACCGATACCTTCGCGGCGACGGTTTCGTTCCAGCGCCGCTTTCGTCCCGAACTGATTGATGGAACGATCGATGGCGAGTGCCGCGCAATACTGCTTGCGCTGCTGCTTCCCAAACCGACCGGCGACGACTAGGGCAGGCAGGCCAGAGGGTCGGGCGACCGCCGCGCATTTATGCGGGGAGGAAAGTCCGGGCTCCATAGAGTGACGGTGCCGGATAACTTCCGGCCAAGGTGACTTGAGGGAAAGTGCCACAGAAAACAAACCGCCGCACTTCGGCGCGGTAAGGGCGAAACGGTGCGGTAAAAGCGCACCGCGGTTCTGGTAACAGGACTGGCAGGGCAAACCCCACCGGGAGCAAGACCGAATAGGGACGGCACATGGCGCTACTCGCGTCTGTCGTCCGGGTTGGTTGCTAGAGAGCGTCGGCAACGGCGTTCGTAGAGGAATGGTCGCACATCGCGTTTCGGCGTGAGGACAGAACCCGGCTTACAGACCCTCTGGCGCTTTTGCGGCTCGCTCCCTAGATGGGAGTGCATGGCCCGACCATCATCACGTTCGCTCGATTGGGGCTTTCCGCGCTGGCGCGGTTACGGCAGCGATACCGCCGCCACGACAGTGCGCATTTGCGACCGGCATAATTGCGACGAGCCGGGCGACCGGCCTGCGCCGAAATCACCGAATTCGCCTGACCGCTGGTATTTCTGCGAGAAGCACGCGGGCGAATATAATCAGGGCTATAATTATTTCGAAGGGCTGAGCGCCGAAGACACCGCCGCGCGCGAGGCCGATATGGGGCGGACAGCGTCGGCCTACACCGCCGCATCGCACTATGGCTGGGGTGCGGCGGGCGATGGCACGCGGTCGCGCGACGAAATGCGCGCGCTCGCCGTACTCGAGCTTGAATCCTATGCGACGTTCGAGGACGCGCGCGGGGCGTGGCGGCGGCTCGCCAAGGCGAACCATCCCGACATCAAGCCTAATGACGCCAAGGCAGCCGAACATTTCCGCGCGATTCAGGCCGCATGGGAAGTGCTGCGCACTGCAGAGGAGCGGCGGGCGGCGACCTGATGTTCAAAACTGCCAAGTCGAACTGGGACCAGACAGTGCTGGTCTGCGCGAAATGCTCGAAGAAAGTAGGTGGCGGGTTCGGGCCAAAGGGCAAGACGCCCTTGGCGAAAGCGTTGCGTGCTGTTTTTGGCAAGGGTCGCAAGGCATCGGTTGGCGTCGTTCCGGTCAAATGTCTGGGCATCTGCCCGAAAAACGCGGTTACGGTCGTGACGTCGCGGCATCCGCGCGAATGGGTGATCGTGGCAAAGGGAACGCCGGTTGCGCATGTGGTCGACACGCTGACCGGCTGACTATTCCTCGAGACTTTCGGGCAGGGGATCCTTGCCCGACATTGCTTTTGCCAGCTTGCGCGCTTCCTCGACGCTGCTGAGCCCCGAAATCTGGAGTGTGCCGCCCAATATGGGCTCGCGAACGAACGGTTTGGTCAGGACGCGGGTGCCCATCTGCAACGGCAGTTCTTTTCCGACATTCGACTGCGTTACTTTGGCAAGTTTCGTGCTGCCTGTCGGCGACAGGGTGACGTAGATCACAGGCGCGCCGGTTTCGTCGAATATGGCACGGGCATCGAGGAAATCGCTGTGCGGGAACGCGACGCCGCCGATGGTCAGCGTATCCGCAGGCGCCGCGGCGATCAACAGGAGCGGGATCAGGACGCGCCACATGTGGTTGTTATACCAGCATTCGTTCCGCTGTCGAACGGATCAGCGCGATCATGTTGGGGATGCCCTGTGTCCGGTTCGAACTCAGCTGTGCCTTGAGCGCGAACGGCGCGAGTTCGGCGTCGATGTCAGTCTTGGTGATTTCATCAGCCGTACGATCCTGCACCGTGGCTAGGACGAGGGCGATGATCCCCTTTGTAATTGCCGCGTTTGAATCGGCGAGGAAATGAAGGCGGTTGTCGTCTGTTCGGGTGGGATAAACCCAGACGCTGGCCGAACAGCCGCGGACGAGTGTCGCATCCGTCTTGAGCGGCTCGGGCATTGGCTCAAGGTCGCGACCGAGATCGATCAACAGGCGATAACGGTCATCGGAATCGAGGATTTCGTAATCGGCGAGAATGTCAGCAATCGGGGGCAGGTGCATGACCTTCATTTAGCCATCTGCGCCTAGATATCCACCCCTGACGCGATAGCTTCCAGCTTGCGGATGCGTTCCTTCAGATCGGCCACGTCGATGCGTTGTGATGTTGATGGTGCCGAGGGCATGCGCTGGTTCAGCTCAAGCTGTTTCAGGTCAAGCCAGGCGCGGAAAGCCTTGAGGCCGATCAGCGCGAGGACGGTGAGTCCGGCAACGGTGGTCAGTGATAAAGCCAGATACAGTGGTAGCGTTTCCATGATGACTCTCCCGGTTTAGCGGAGTTTCTCGATCTCGCGGTCCAGCGCCCGGGCACCGTTATCGTCGGTGGCGAGGCGTTCGAGAACAGCGATACGTTCTTTCAAATTTTTGACTTCATCCCGAAGTCGCGCGGCGTCCGGGTCGGCGGCCAAGCGTTCATTGCCGTCTTCGTCAGAGACGATACCGTGCATTGCTTTGTAGCGGGACTTAAAAATGCTGGCGATCATCACGATTGTAACGATAGCGATGACCATGATGTGCGAACTTTGCATTGATCGTACTCCCCTTAATTTAGTGGTGTGTCGCGAAGATTTTCGATTTCGTCGGACAAATCGATGCCCTTGTCAGTGGCGATCCGTTCGAGAACCCGAACCCGCGCTTCGAGCCGTTCGGTGTGCGCGGCATATTGCGCCGATTTTTCGGCGGTCATGCTGGTTTGCACCTCAAGCTGTTTTTCCTTGAGCGCGATCATCTTTGTTACGGTTCGTGCGATGATGGCGACGATAGGGATCGATAGCGCAATGATCGGAATGAAAACTGGGTCCATGTGCATTGTCCCTTAGTTGACAGGCTTCGAGCGGAGCATTTCGATTTCGCGGTTCAGGCCGTGGGCTTCGTCCGTGACGATGCGTTCGACATTGGCAAGACGGTCCTTGATCGAACCGAGTTCGGCGCGGAGCTGGGCGTTTTCCTGGCTCAGCAAGCGAACCCGTTCGGTCGTTTCTTCGTTCTTTTGCGGATAGACCGCCTGACCCCAGGCACCGTCAAGCGGGTAACCATTTTTGACGCGGAGCCATGTCGTGAACACCCATCCACCGACCGCAACTATGGCGACAAGGAAGGCAGCCGGGGCAATGCTTTCAAACGGTACCATGTGTTTACTCCCTATATCTGTTGCTTAGCGCAGGCCGTCGATTTCGGCGGAAAGGCGGGCGGGCTTGTCGGTGACGATCCGTTCGAGGACGGCAATGCGGTCTTCGAGACGAGTCACTTTGCCTGTGAGCTGCTCGTTTTCGTTGCTGAGCAGTTCGATCTTGCGGGTAGCCTTTGGGTCATCCTTGTTAATCGTGCCGCCCCATTCACCTTCGAGCGGATAGCCATGTTTGGCGCGTATCCAGCTGGTGATGATCCATCCAACCATCGACATACCGATGATGCTGAGGACGAATGCGGGTCCACCCATGTCCATGATAATTCTCCCTGTTCAGTCGCTTACTTGAGGTTGTCGATCTCGTTGGCGAGGCTCGAGTTGCGGCTGGTGTAGTAGGTTTCGACGTCGGCGAGGCGGCGGTCGATGTCGCGGAATTTCGCTTTGACATCGCGGGTGCTGCGCGTCGGCGACTGGCGAACGCCCTGCCAGAATTTGGCGTCTTCGGGGCTGTCATACAGGCCAAGCGGTTTGGGATTGGCGACCCATGCTGTCACCCAGTAAGCGATCAGCGTCCACGGGAAACCGCCCATGATGGTCAGGACAACGGCGGCAACGCGGACCCATGTCCGGTCAATCCCGGTGTAGTCGGCGATCCCCGCGCAAACGCCCAGCCATTTGGCATTTTGTTTGTCGAGGTAAAAGTCAGTGCGACGAGCGGTCATTGCAGGTCTCCTTGCGTGAATGGTTTAATTGCCGGATTTCCAGTTGGGATTGTCGGCGGTCATGATGCGTTCGATAGTGATCAGGCGATCTTCGAGGCGGCGTGCGGTATCGTGCACATCATCGAGCAACCTTTCGTCGTCAACCGTCAGCGTCTTTGCCTGTTTCCACTTCGTAATGTAGTGAAACACTAGCCACGGCAGCCCGATAAAGAGCATTCCGACGACCATGATGGGAACGAGTGTGTCTTCCATCGGATTACCCTTTCTTTCCAGCAGCTTTGATCCTGGCCTTCATGGCCTCCAGTTCGTCATCGATTTTCTTGTCGGTGCGCAGGTCGGCGATTTCCTCGTCGAGCGTCTTGACGTTGCCCATGCCCATGGCATCGGCGCGGCCTTCGGCGAGGTCGGCTTCGCGTTCGAGAATGTCGAAGCGTGAAAAGGCGTCCTTAGTCCGTTCGCCTGCATAGGCTTCGCGCATCTTGAAGCGCTGGTTCGCGCTGTCGATGCGGGTTTCGATGCCGCTCTGGCGGGTGCGGGCTTCGCGCAGCTTGGTCTGCAGCTTTGCGATGTCGGCTTCCGACGCACGCAGGGCATCGTCGAGAACCTTGATCTGGTTTGACATCTGGTCGGCCATGGCGGTCGCTTTCGCTTTTTCGACGAGCGCGGCTTTGGCGAGGTCTTCGCGACCTTTTGAAAGCGCGAGTTCGGCCTTTTCCTGCCAGTTGCTTTCCAGCGTGGCGAGCTTGTCGATATGACGCCGCATTTCCTTTTGATCGGCAATGGTGCGGGCAGCGCCGGCACGGACTTCGACCAATGTTTCCTCCATTTCGAGGATGATGATGCGGATCATCTTGGCCGGGTCTTCCGCGCGATCGAGCATGTCGGTCATGTTGGCTGCGATAATATCGCGAGTGCGCGAGAAAATGCCCATCATAAAAACTCCTGAGTGAAACCTTAGATCGTTTGCCGGGGCCGTCCTAGCAAGGGGGCGGACGGCCCCGGTCACGATACGCATCAGGGTTAAGCCCGAGCGGTCGTTTGGGTTGTCGCGGTGGCCGCGAAAGCTGTGGGCTTCAGCGTCGAGTCGAGACCCGTGAGGCTGAAGAGGACAACGCCAAGGGCCAGAGTGGCGACGGCGGATTTGCGGACTGTGTTTACGTTCGTCATTTGTAGTCTCCCTGACTTTGGGGTGATGATGTTTCCCGTCGGACCATCCGGCGGGGATATGAACAGTTTTGCAGGAAGCGTGCCAATTTAGAAAATGGCGCGAATCTAAGGTTTTTGATTTTCAGGCATAGATTATACTTGCCAAACATTGGTAAAAAATGCTAATTATCGGGAATGGATCGATCTCAACAGGTTGTCGGGCAGTCCTATGCCTTTCTCGACAGCATCGAGCGCGCGAGCAGTGCAGCGGCGCTGAACCGGCCTGTGCTGGTGATTGGCGAGCGCGGAACGGGCAAGGAGCTGATTGCCGAGCGGTTGCATCGCCTCAGCCCGCGCTGGGCGGGGCCGCTGATCACAATGAACTGCGCCGCGCTGGCCGAGACGCTGATCGAGGCGGAGTTGTTCGGGCATGAAGCAGGAGCTTTTACGGGTGCGACGAAGGCGCGGATCGGGCGGTTCGAGGAGGCAGACGGCGGGACGTTGTTCCTCGACGAACTCGCCACATTATCCGCAGGGGCGCAGGAACGCTTGCTGCGCGCGGTCGAATATGGCGAAGTGACGCGGATCGGCGCAAACAAGGCGGTGCAAGTGGATGTGCGTATCGTGGCGGCAACCAACGAGCATTTGCCGGGATTGGTTGAAAAGGGACGGTTCAGGGCCGATTTGCTGGACCGACTGGCGTTCGAAGTGGTCACATTGCCGCCGCTTCGGGCACGCGAGGGCGACGTGCCCGTGCTCGCCGATCATTTCGGGCGGCGCATGGCGTCGGAGATTGGCTGGCGTGAATGGCCGGGGTTTTCAGTGGAGGCAAGCGCAGTGTTGGCGACCTATGACTGGCCGGGCAATGTCCGTGAGTTGAAGAACGTCATCGAGCGTGCGGTCTATCGCTGGACCGACGAGATGCAGCCTATCGCGACAATCGAGTTCGATCCCTTTGCCTCGCCGTGGCGACCGGCGGGATCGGTTTCAACGCTATCCAACCATGCCAGCGAGAATCGGGATGCTTCGCGTCGAGAGATGCCAGCGATTGCCGCGAAGACCGCTGGTGGAGCAGTCAGTGACCTTCGCGCCTCAGTCGAAGCGCACGAACGGAGCATCCTTGAAGCAACGCTGACCCGCTGTCGCTTCAACCAGCGCGAAGCGGCGAAGGCGTTGTCATTGTCCTATGACCAATTGCGCCATTGCCTGCGCAAACACGGAATGCTTGATAAGAAAGCGGCTTAGTCGGCGGGTCTTTCTTCGCCAAACCCATGTTTGGTCAGCACGGGGATGTTCGCGAGCGCAAAGACGAACGTCGCCGCGATAAAGCCCCAGACTTTGACGTTGACGTAGACGTTGTCCGACACATTGAGGTAGATCAGCACTTGGTTTGCTCCCGCCAGCGCAAGGAAGAAGCAGGCCCAGTTGCGCGACAGGATCATCCAGCCGCGATCCGTAAGGCCGTCATAGCCCGCTTCGAGGACATATTTCAGATAGGGCTGGCCGCGCGCAAGACCGATGAAGAGCAGGGTCGCCAGCAGGACATAAACCGCCGACGCCTTATAGCGGATGAGCACGGGATCATGGAGCCATAGCGTCAGGCCGCCAAAGCCGAGCACCAGCACCGCTGACAACCACAGCATTGGCGAGACCCGGTTGAGCCGCCAGCGCGAGACGATGATCGCCGTCACAATCGCGATCATGAACGATCCGGTCGCCACGAAGATGCCGCCGGATTTGAAGCTCAGGAAAAAGACGAGCAGCGGGCCATAGTCGATGGCGAGGCTCCAGCCGGGATGGGGCTTCGGCGTGGCTTTAACGTCACTCAACGATCTACTCCTGCGATGGCGCGTGCCAGTTCATCGGCATCAAACGGGCGAAGGTCGTTCAAGGTTTCACCGACGCCGACAGCGTGAATGGGCAGGCCGAACTGCTTGGCCGCTGCGACAAGGACGCCGCCGCGCGCGCTGCCGTCGAGCTTGGTCATGACGAGGCCGGTCACGCCGGCGACTTCCTTGAACACTTCGATCTGGCTGAGTGCGTTCTGGCCCGTGGTCGCATCAAGGACGAGGACGACATTGTGCGGCGAGGCGGGATTGATGCGGCCGAGAACCCGCCGAACTTTAGCAAGCTCATCCATAAGCTCGCGCTTGTTCTGGAGGCGACCCGCCGTATCGACGATGAGGACGTCGATGCCGGTCTCGGTGGCTTGTTTGACCGCATCGAAGACGATCCCCGCTGCATCACCGCCCTCGGGACCGCTGACGATGGGGATGCCGAGACGTTCGGCCCAGACCTTCAATTGCCCGATGGCGGCGGCACGGAAGGTATCGCCGGCCGCAAGCATGACGCCATAGTCCTGCTCAAGAAAGTAGTGTGCGAGTTTGGCGATGGTGGTGGTTTTGCCCGAGCCGTTGACACCAATGACGAGGATGACTTGGGGGCGCGGGAAGGCGTCGATCTCGATCGGGTGTGCGACTGGGCGGAGGACTTGAGCAATCTCGTCCGCCATAACCGCGCGAACGCCCTGTGCATCGACGCCACGGTCGAACTTGGTTTCGGCGAGGCGGTCGCGGATGGTCTTTGCAGTGGCGGGGCCGAGGTCCGAGGCGACGAGGGCATCTTCGACATCGTCGAGAGTGTGCGCGTCAAGCGTGGTGCCGCCACTGGTCAGGCTACCGAGATTTTCGCCAATGCGCTCCGACGTGCGGCGCATCCCGCCGAACAGGCGCTGGGTCCAGGTTGTTTCACTCATGCTGCGGCGGCCAATGCCTCAGCGATCAGCGTTTCGCCAGTGCTTGCGGATATGCGCACGATTTGGATGCTGCCGGGAGTGCTTGGAGGCAGGGTAACTTGCGCGAAGTTTTCGGCGTGGCCGCTGGTGCCGTTGCGCTCGACAAGGACGTCGGCAGTCGCGCCGACTTGTGATTGCAGCCATGCCCATTTGCGCGCGAAGACGGCCGTGCGGAGGTAGGCGGCGCGGGCTTTGGCGATTGCGGGCGACACCTGTGGCATCAGCGCGGCAGGCGTGCCGTTGCGCGGCGAATAGGGGAAGATGTGGCCGAAAACGATGTCACAGTCGTCGATGATCGCCCGGCTATTGGCGAACATATCCTCGGTCTCGGTGGGGAAGCCGGCGATGAGATCGGCCCCGATGGTGATTTCGGGACGGGCGGATTTAAGTCGGACGACAAGGTCGATGGCTTGGCTGCGATTGTGGCGACGCTTCATGCGTTTGAGGATCATATCGTCGCCCGATTGCAGCGAAAGATGGACGTGCGGCATGAGGCGGGGCTCGGTGGTAAGAAGGTCGAAGAGCGGCGCATCGACTTCGGCGGGGTCGAGCGACGACAGGCGCAGGCGAGGGAGATCGGGCACGTCGCGGAGGATTCGGGCGACGAGTGATGCAACGCCCCCTTCATAGCTGGTGAGATCAACGCCGGTGAGGATGACTTCCTGCTGGCCCTTTTCGACAACGCCACGGATGGCTGCGACGATCGCATCGGGGGCCAGTGAGCGCGACGGTCCGCGCGCGATGCGGGTGATGCAGAAGGTGCAGTCGTGGTCGCACCCGTTTTGGACTTCGACGAAAGCTCGGGCGTGATGCGCGCCCGACACGGCGGGGTAAACATCGCGGCGCTGCGGTAGAACGTCGGCGATTTCGGACCATTTTCCGGGATTGAGGCGGACGGCGCATCCGGTGGCGAAGACGCGCGCGCCCGACCGTGCTGCCCGGCGCACCGCTTGTCGCGCTTGTCGCTCGGCTTCAGCGGTGACGGCGCAGCTATTGACGATGACGGCATCGCTACCTGTCCAGCTCGCCCGGATTGCTTCGCCCTCGGCAATGTTAAGGCGACAGCCGAAATTGATCACATCGACGGTCATCGCCCGAACGCTTCCCAATCGGTCTCACCCGTGAAGACGTGCGTCGCGGGGCCAGTCATTTGGATGGTTTCGCCGGGTGCCCAAGCAATGGTCAGGTCGCCGCCGGGCAGGCTGACGATCACAGGTGATGTCACGCGCTTGCCACGAATGGCGGCGACAGCAGTGGCGCACGCACCGGTTCCGCAGGCGCGAGTCAGCCCCGTGCCACGCTCCCAGACTCGTAAAGAGATCGATGACGGCCCGGTGATCGTCGCGACATTGACATTGGTGCGTTCGGGAAAAAGGGGATCCGTCTCGATCATCGGGCCGAGGCGCGCGAGATCGACTTCCGCTGCATCATCGACAAAGAAAATGACATGCGGATTGCCCACATTGACAGCGGCGGGTGTTTCCAGATCTTCCCAACCCACCGGCATTGCGTCGGTGCCCATGGCGTAAGCGAGCGGGATCGCATCCCAATCAAAGCGCGGTTCGCCCATGTCGACAGTTGCACCACCGTCGTGCGGAGATACCGAGATTGGGCCTCCGATTGTTTCCAACGTCGCTGCCTTGCCAAGCAGCAACGCGACCGCGCGAGTTGCATTGCCGCAAATCTCGACTTCGCTGCCGTCGATATTGAATGTGCGCATCTTTGCGTCGGCGGTGGCCGAAGGTTCGAGGACGATAAGCTGATCACAGCCGATGCCGGTGCGTCGGTCCGCAATGGCTTTGGCGCGTGCCAGTGTGATTGCGACGGCATCAACGCGTGCGTCGATCACGACAAAGTCGTTGCCCAATCCGTGCATTTTGTGAAACCGGCCAGTCATCCTGGCGGCGATTTAGAGACGCTGTGCGCCCAAGTCTACTGAAGCCTGAATTCTAGGCAATGCGACGCTGGGGCAGATCGTCGACTTCAACCACGGCAAGGTCCGACACTTCGGGCGATACCATCGGCTTTGGCTCAGGCACTCGCGCATAGGCGAGCAGATTGCGCTCGGCGAGCAAGGTGCGCGCGGCGGGCATCGGCAGCGGGCGACCATAGAGCCAGCCCTGACCCTTGTGGCAACCGAGCTGGCGCAGCCGTTCTTCGATTTCGGTCGTCTCGATGCCTTCAGCGGTGACGGGTAACCCAAGGCTTTCGCCAAGCCGGGTGATTGCTGCAACAATGGCGGCGCTTTCGGCATTTTCGCAGATCGTGGTGACAAAACTCTTGTCGATCTTGATCCGGTCAAACGGCAGCGCGCGAAGATGCGCGAGCGACGAATAGCCGGTGCCAAAATCGTCAAGGGCGATGCGAATGCCCTGGTTCTTGAGGCTGCCGACAATTGACTGGGCAAGCGCGAGATTGTCGAACAGCGACGTCTCGGTGATTTCGACTTCGAGCCGCGTGGGCGGGAAGCCGGTCTCGGTCAGAAGCTTGACGAGTTTTTGCGCGAGCCACGGATCCTTCAGCTGCGTTGGCGAGATGTTGACCGACAGGCTGACCGACGGATCCCAGTTGCGCGCTTCGACAAACGCCTGACGCATGACCGAGAAGGACAGATCCGAAATCGCGCCGGTTTCTTCCGCAATGCTGATGAAACTGTCGGGCATGACGAGGCCACGTGTCGGGTGGTCCCAGCGGGCGAGCATTTCAAAGCCGTGAAGGCGGTTGGTCGTCAGGTCGATCTGCTGTTCGAAATAGGGGACAAATTCGCCCTTGGGGATGCCGATGCGCAGGCCTTGTTCGGTATCGTTGCGCGCTTGCAGTTCGCGCTCCATCGAGACGTCGAACCAGGCATAGCGGTTGCGCCCCTGATGCTTGGCCGCATACATCGCAATGTCGGCGCGGCGCATGAGCGCATCCATACTGTCGCAATCGGCGGCGGAATGGGCAATGCCGACCGATGCCGAGATGTGCACAAACGTGCCCGCCGCATCAAACGGCTGGCCGAGCCGACCGACAATGGCTTGGGCGATGCGCTCGACGATTTCCGGGTTGCCTGCGTCATAGGCGAACGCACAAGCGAACTCGTCACCGCCAAGCCGGGCCGACATTGACGACGGCGGGACGAGCGCGAGCACTTCAGCAGCCACGTTTTTTAGCAAGGCATCGCCGATGGCATGGCCGTGGACATCGTTGACGTTTTTAAAATGGTCGAGATCGAGCATCAACACGGCAAGCGTCTTCTGGCGCTTGATCGTGCGGGCGAGCAGCGCCGAGCCGTCTTCGGACAAGGCGCGACGGTTGAGGAAGCCGGTAAGCGGATCGCGCGAGGCGAGAACCTGAGCGCGCTGTTCGGCTTCGGTGCGCTCGACGATCTCGTTCGACAGATCTTTATACCGGCGCCATCCGAACATGATCAGCGCAATGTTCAAGAGGAGCGCGACCGAGAGCGTCTTATCGACGCCGCCGCCAACGCCGAGCAGCGTATCGATGACGCTCGACATAACCTCACTACCGGTGCCGAGGAGCATGATGATGGCCGCGACAATGATGCCACCAGTCATGACATCGTTGCGCGCGTTGGTTACACGCGACTTGCCTTTGAACATTTCGACTTCGCTTTTCACTTTGAACCAGCCCCACTGTTCCGCGATCACAACGACCGCTAACATTTAGGGGTGAAGAAGAGCTTAAGCAGTGTGGGTTTGACGCAAGGCCGCTTTGAAGCTAACACGTCGATAATTCAAAGAGCATCCCCTGATGCGTGCCAGCCGACGAGGTTTCGTCCGCTGGCTCTTTTTGCGTTGGAGTTAAGGCACTTATGTTTGATTCACTGAGCGATCGTCTGGGCGGGGTTTTTGCCGCGCTGCGCGGTCGTGGTGCGTTGAACGAAGCCGATGTCCGCGCGGCGATGCGCGAAGTGCGGATCGCGCTGCTCGAGGCTGACGTTGCACTGCCGGTGGTGCGGTCGTTCGGTGATAGCGTGACCGAAAAAGCGGTAGGCCAGAACGTCCTGCGCTCGATCACGCCGGGACAGCAGGTCGTCAAGATCGTCAATGATGCGCTGACCGAAATGCTCGGGTCGGATGCGGCGGACCTTGAACTTGAGGTTAATCCACCGGCGATCATCATGATGGTCGGGCTTCAGGGTTCGGGCAAGACGACGACCACTGCCAAGATCGCCAAGCGGCTCAGCGAAAAGGACCGCAAGAAAGTCCTGATGGCGTCTTTGGATGTCAATCGTCCAGCGGCGCAAGAGCAGCTCGCGGTTTTGGGCACGCAGATCGGTGTTGCGACGCTTCCGGTGGTGCAGGGGCAGCAGCCAGTCGAGATCGCCCGGCGCGCAATGAATGCCGCGAGATTGCAGGGCTTTGACGTCCTGATGCTTGATACCGCGGGGCGGTTGCATGTCGATCAGGCGTTGATGGCCGAGATGCAGGCTGTGTCGCAGGTTGCAGCGCCTGCCGAGACGTTGCTCGTTGTTGATGCGCTGACGGGGCAGGACGCAGTAAATGTTGCCAAGAGCTTCACTGATCAGGTGCCGCTGACGGGCGTGATCCTGACGCGGATGGACGGTGATGCGCGCGGCGGGGCGGCGCTCTCGATGCGCGCCGTTACGGGCAAGCCGATCAAGTTTGTCGGCACGGGCGAGAAACTCGACGGGCTCGAGGCGTTTCACCCGAGCCGGGTCGCAGGCCGCATATTAGGCATGGGCGACGTCGTGTCGCTGGTCGAGCGCGCCGCCGAAAATATCCAGATCGAAGACGCCGAAGCGATGGCGGCGAAGATGGCAAAGGGGCAGTTCGACATGAACGACCTGCGCCAGCAGCTCAAACAGATGCAAAAGATGGGCGGTCTCGGCGCGCTCGCTGGTATGATTCCGGGAATGAAAAAGGCACAGGCTGCGATGGCGGCGGGCAATGTTGATGACCGTGTGCTGATCCGCATGGATGCAATGATCGGTTCAATGACGCCTAAGGAACGCACCAAGCCTGAACTCCTCCAGGCCAAGCGCAAAATCCGTATCGCCAAGGGCAGCGGCACGACGGTTCAGGACGTCAACAAGCTTCTCAAAATGCACCAAGAAATGGCGGGTGCAATGAAGAAAATCAAAAAAATGGGTGGGATGAAAGGGCTTGGCGCAATGCTTGGTCGCGGGGGTGGGCTTGGTGGCCTGCTCGGCGGCGGCGGTATGCCTCCGGGTCTACCACCCGGTTTTGATCAGATTATGGGTAAGAAATAGCGCTCACACTGGGTGAAATATTAAAGTTTAATCAAAGGAAGACATAAAATGGCAGTTTCAATTCGTTTGTCGCGTGGTGGTTCAAAAAAGCGCCCTTATTACCGCATCGTTGTTGCCGATGCGCGCAGCCCACGTGATGGCAATTTCATTGAGAAGATCGGGACGTATAACCCGCTCCTCGCCAAGGATGATGAAAAGCGCGTTACGCTCAATGCTGAGCGTGCGAAGCATTGGCTGAGCGTTGGTGCGCAGCCAACCGACCGCGTCCACCGCTTCCTCGATAAGGCTGGTGTTCTTGAGCGCGCG